>DLSX01000001.1:37758-39419 GCA_002500765.1 Neorhizobium sp. UBA7851 | reverse complement strand
CGGCGACACGGGCGCTGGCGGCGGTTGCGACCGGCGAGCAGGTTTATCGCGAGACGGTGGAGCAGGGCGCGGTTTTCGTCCGCGTTGCGGCAAGCCATGTCAGGGTCGGCACGTTCCAGTTCTTTGCCGCACGCGGCGACAATGACGGCGTAAGGGCGCTGGCCGACTATGTCATCGACCGGCATTATCCCGAGCTGAAGACGGCCGAAAACCGCTATGCGGCGATGCTGAAGGCGGTGGCTTTCCGACAGGCCGAACTGATCGCCCGCTGGCTCGGCGTCGGTTTCGTCCATGGGGTGATGAACACCGATAACATGACGATATCAGGCGAGACGATCGATTTCGGCCCCTGCGCCTTTCTCGACGAATATCACCAGATGAAGGTGTTTTCCTCGATCGACCACGGCGGCCGTTACGCCTATCGCAACCAGCCCGGCATCGGCCAGTGGAACATCGCAAGGCTGGCCGAGTGCCTGCTGCCGGTGATCGACGAGGATCAGGACAAGGCGGTGGATCTGGCCAACGCCGTGCTGCAGGAATTCGGAGAGCGGTTTCAGGCCGAATGGATCAAGGTTTTTCGCGCCAAGCTCGGGCTTGTGACCGCAGCCGACGGCGATGGTGAACTGGTGCAGGGCCTGCTGTCGGTGATGCAGCAACAGGAAGCCGATTTCACGCTTGTTTTCCGGGGCTTGGCGGATGCGGCGCAAGGTCGGGATGAGCCGTTCCTCAGCCGTTTCAGCGATGTTGAAAAGGCCGCGGAATGGCTGTCTGCGTGGCGCGAGCGGCTGGCGTTGGAGAATGCGGCGGATAGCGGCCGGGCAGACGCCATGCGCGCCGTCAATCCGGCAATCATTCCCCGCAACCACCGCATCCAGGAAGCGATCGCGGCCGCCAATTACGGCGATTTTTCCTTCTTCGAGCGGCTGCTTAAGGCGCTGGAAAAGCCCTATCAGGAACGACCCGAATTTGCCGATTACATGACCCCGCCGACGCTGGACGAAAGGGTGACGCGGACTTTCTGCGGGACGTGACGATCAGGAAAGACGCTTGCCGTCCGCGCCGATGACAGGCTCGCCGTCTTCCTTTGAAAACGGACCCTTGTGGCTGTCCGGCAATATATCGAGGACCAGTTCGGACGGGCGGGCGAGCCTGGTGCCGAGAGGGCTGACGACGAAAGGCCGGTTGATCAGGATCGGGTTTTCGAGCATGGCGTCGACCAGAAAATCGTCGGAAAGGGCCGGATCAGCAAGGCCGAGTTCCGCATAGGGCGTGCCCTTTTCGCGGATCGCCTGCCGCACGGTCAAGCCGGCATCGGCGATCATCCTGACAAGCTCGGAGCGGGATGGCGGCGTCTTGAGATAGTCGACGACGGTCGGTTCGATGCCGGCATTGCGGATCATGGCGAGCGTGTTGCGCGACGTGCCGCAGGCGGGGTTATGGTAGATCGTGACATCCATCCTCTACGCCTCCAGACCGGCGATCGCGGCCTCTGTGGCCCGGATGGCTTCGGCACCGAGCGGCAGGACGGGAAGCGGCGGCCTGGCCGTCGTGAGGCGCATGAGATTTGCCGCGGCATAGACCACGCGCAGGCTGCCATGCGCCTTGAACAGGTCCCAGAGCGGATGGAAGAGGGCGTCGAGGCGAGCCGTTTCGGCCGCATC
>DLSX01000001.1:334-37547 GCA_002500765.1 Neorhizobium sp. UBA7851 | reverse complement strand
GCCTTTGGCGAGCGGCATCTTGATCGCCGCGATATTCGGCAGCTGCGACAGCCGGCCGATCAGCGCGTCGCTGAAGGAGAAATGCGTCGTCGACGGATTGTTGTAGATGGCAAGCGGCAGTTCGGCGGCGGAAGCCACGGCCTTGAAATGCTCGAAAACCTCGTCCTGCGTCAGGGGCGTGTAGGAGACCGGCGCAAGCAGAAGCGCCTGGGCGCCGGCGGATGCCGCATCACGGGCAAGCGCCTGCGCCTCATCGGTGCGCAGCGCCCCGACNCCGACGATGAGGGGGATGCGGCCGTCGACACATTCGACGGCAGCGGCGACCGCCCGTCGGCGCTCCTCGCGGGACAGATACATATAGGTTCCGGTGCTGCCGAGCAGGCCGATCGAATTTGCTTTTGCGTCGACGATGCGCGCGAGAAGCGTTTGAAGCGCTTCGGTATCGACGCGACCGGCCTCGTTTGCCGGTGTCAGCGGGAAAGCGGAAAGGCCGGTAAAGGCGGGCGGCGTGGTCGGCATATCGGTCTCCGGCGAAACGAACGGGTTGCCACTATGAGGGATTGGCCGATCATCGCAAGAGCGAAGATCGGCTGCCGCTTCGATAAAACCACAAGGATAGGAAAATAATCCTTGACGGCGTGACGGCGCTTTGATAGGGTTCAGGCATAGTCGAAGAGCTGCGCCGATGGCGGGGAGCTTCGAAGGTTGTGCGCTTGATTTCGGGCGCGTCAGTTCGGGCAACTGGCCCGGGAAACAATTCTAATCCGACATTGCGATACAGGGACGAAATGCTGCAGCCGGCGAGGCTGGCGGCCGGTTTTCCGTTTTGCGGCAGGGATTTTGCCATGGATGAATTCGACAATTTCGATCCTGCCCTTTTCGGGACGTGGCGGGAGTGCCCGGCCTATGGCGAGGACATTGCCATGGACGATCCCGCACTGGCGGGCGCTGCGCGGGCGGTACTTGAGACGAAGTCCGCGGAGGGCGCAATTTCGCCGGCTGATGCGCTGCGCACCCTTTTGAACGAGATGACGGTGGAGATGCGCGAGCAGTTTTCCACCTTCCGCAGGATGCGAGAAAGCGCCGCTGCGGCGCTCAGTGACGGCGATGACGCGGCCCAGAAACTGGCCCGCGCCGACGTGAAGGCGGCAACCGATGCGATGAGCCTGATCGTGCGCACCCTCGAAAAGGTCGACAGCCTGCAACGGCAGTTGGCGCGCGATCGCGAGATCGAGGCCGAACGGATGGCCGACGAGGGCGGGTATGATGAGGCGAAGGCTCGCTTCGTTCAGATGATCGAGGACAAGGCGAATGACAGAGCCTTACGACTTTTCCAGGAGTGGAAACTTACAGGCCCCCCAGCCGGCCTATTTGGGCCTGGGCGTGAAGGGCAAGAGCCAGCGGACGAGATATCGGGCAGCGGCGTCCATGGCGGAAAAGGCAATGAAAACGTCCCGGAAGAAGGCGCAGGGATTTGAGAACATCAATGCGACCCGCAAGGCTGACGCCTCTGCCCGCGCGAGCGCGGCCGCATTGAGCCAGGACATCGGTTCGAGGAATGCGAGCGAGGGCGACGGACACGCTCCGATCTCCCCCCTTGAGGGGGAGATGTCATCGAAGATGATCGAGGGGGCTAACGGCGGGACGCTCGACAATTCTGAACAGCGGGTGGGGGCACCCCCCTCTGTCCTGCCGGACATCTCCCCCTCAAGGGGGGAGATCGGCTGGGCGGACCCTTCGCATTCCATCTTCAACGGCCCGTATGCCCCAGCCTCACACCGCCCAGCAGGAGCAGCCGAGCGCCCCGAAGAAACCTTTCAGGTCGGAGATCGGCAGTTTCGAGGTCCAGGCGCTGGCATGGTCGTGGCCATGGACGCCGCAATCGCTGGCGCAGCCGCATGTCGAGATCGCCGTGCGACGCAGCGAACGGGCACCGGCGCCTTCCGGCTCGCCCCAGGCAGCGTAACCGCCGAATTTGCGGACGGGTGACCAGTCGGGCATGGCCGGCGGGATGTTGCTTTCGTCGAGCGCGGAAAAATCACCGGCGCCATAAACGATCTTGCCACCGACCATGGTCAGGTCCGAGGTCAGGAAGGAGATCTCATCCTCGGCGCAAGCGAAGAAATCCTTGTCCGGCACGACGAGATCGGCGAACTGGCCTTTTTCGATACGGCCCTTCTTGCCTTCCTCGTTGGAGAACCAAGTGACCTTTTCGGTCCACATGCGCAGTGCGGTTTCGCGGTCGAGACAATTGGCGCGCGGATAAAGCTGCATGCCGCCGACCGTCTTGCCGGTTACCATCCAGGAGAGAGACACCCAGGGATTATAGGAGGCAACGCGAGTAGCATCGGTACCGGCCGAGACGTTGACGCCCTTGTCGAGCATGCGGCGGATCGGCGGAGTGGCTTCGGCAACGCCATGGCCGTAACGTTCGACGAAATATTCGCCCTGATAGGCCATGCGGTGCTGGGTGGCGATACCCCCGCCAAGTGCCGCGATACGGTCGATCGAACGTTCCGAAATGGTTTCGGCATGGTCGAAGAACCAGTTGAGGCCTTCGAGCGGGATATCCTTGTTGACCTTCTCAAAGACATCGAGCGAACGCGAGATGGTCTCGTCATAGGTGGCATGCATGCGCCAGGGCCAACGGTTTTCGGCCAGAACCCGGACGACCTCTTCCAGCTCGCCTTCCATTTCCGGTGCCATTTCCGGGCGCGGCTGGCGGAAATCCTCGAAATCGGCAGCGGAGAAGACAAGCATTTCGCCGGCACCGTTGTGACGGAAATAATCGTTGCCCTGCTTGTATTTGACCGATTGCGTCCAATTGAGGAAATCCTGTTTCTCTTCCTTCGGCTTCTGGGTGAAGAGATTGTAGGCAAGGCGGACGGTGAGCTGGTTTTCATCCGAAAGCTTCTGGATGACTTCGTAGTCGTCCGGATAATTCTGGAAGCCGCCGCCCGCATCGATAACGCCCGTGACGCCGAGGCGATTGAGTTCGCGCATGAAGTGACGGGTGGAATTGACCTGATAATCCAGGGGAAGCTTTGGCCCCTTGGCAAGTGTCGAATAAAGGATCGCGGCATTGGGCTTTGCGATCAGCATGCCGGTCGGATTGCCATTGGCATCACGGGTGATCTCGCCGCCATGCGGCTCCGGCGTGTCACGGGTATAACCGACGGCGCGCAGCGCTGCACCATTCAGAAGTGCGCGATCATAAAGGTGCAGAAGGAAGACCGGCGTATCGGGGGCGAACGCATTGATCTCCTCGATCGTCGGCAGACGTTTCTCAGTAAACTGGTGCTCGGTGAAGCCGCCGACGACGCGCACCCATTGCGGTGCCGGCGTGATCGCCACCTGGCGCTTGAGCATATCCATGGCGTCGGCGAGCGACCGGACGCCATCCCAGCGCAGTTCCATATTGTAGTTGAGACCGCCGCGAACGACGTGGGTGTGGTTGTCGATCAGGCCGGGCAGGACGCGCTTGCCCTTGAGATCGACGATCTTCGTCTGCGGGCCGGCAAGCGCCATGATCTCGGCATCGGTGCCGACCTCCTGGAACAGGCCGTCCTTGACGGCGATGGCCGTGGCATTGGGATTGGTGCGGTCGAGCGTGGTGACGCGGCCGTTATGGAGAATAGTGTCGGGATGCATCGTATCGGTTCCGGTTTTGACGGGATCGGCAGCGCGGGCCGAGGAGAAAAGCGACGGGAAGGCGAGGCTGGACGCCGCGCCGAGAAGGGTTCGGCGTGTCGGCATCAGCTCTGCTCCTTTGTCGACGAGACCTGGCTGCCGGCGAGATCGGCGGTGCGCTCATTGCCTTTGGGCAGATGACCGAACATGTGCGGCTTGATCTGCTGGATCCACGAAATCGCCGCGGGTTCCTTGGCCAGAAGCGTTTTCGCCAGCGGAATGATCTGTTCGCCGACGAGAATGCCGAGAAGACCGACCAGGGCGATGACTGGGGGCGCGGGCGAACGGACATTGAGCAGGCTGTAGACGATGCCGACCAGCAGACCGGCGCCAAGCGACAGAAGATAGACTTTCATTGCGATACCTCCTCGGTGATGCAGAAGCCGCTCCGATCAGGTTTTATCGGAGCGGTTCCATCAGGCCTTACTTGCCGTTGATCTGGGCTGGGTTCGGGCCGATGCGCTTGCCGTGGGTGACGCGCTCGGCTGCATCGTGAACCATGGTATAGGCGTAATCGATGCCCATGCCGTAGGCACCGGAATGCTCCTTGGCGAGCGAGGTGACGGCGTCATAGGTTTCGCGGTGCGCCCAGTCGCGCTGCCATTCGAGCAGGACCTGCTGCCAGGTGACCGGGATGACGCCGGCCTGAACCATGCGGTCCATCGCGTATTTGTGGGCGTCGGACGTCGTGCCGCCGGAGGCATCGGCAACCATGTAGATTTCGAAGTCGGAGCGGTCGTTCATTGCCGACAGCGCGAAGGTCGTGTTGCAGACTTCGGTCCACAGGCCCGAGACAACGATCTTCTTGGCGCCATTCGCCGCATTCTTGTCGAGCGCGTCACGAACGTTCTGATCGTCCCAGGAATTCATCGAGGTACGCTCGAGGATATCGTTTTCAGGAAAGACCGACAGCAGTTCCGGGAACGTGTGGCCGGAGAAGGAAAGCGTCTCGACCGTGGTAATGGTAGTGGGCACGTTGAAGATCTTGGCTGCCTTGGCAAGGCCGACGACATTGTTCTTCAGAACCTGGCGATCCATCGACTGGACGCCGAAAGCCATCTGCGGCTGCTGGTCGATGAAGATGAGCTGGCTGTTCTTCGGGGTCAGGACTTCGAGCTTGGACATTTTAAGGTTCCTCTGTGCGTTTTGTTGAACCGCTGATGCGGCAGGTTTTGACTGGGCAGCACCTGCCGACCGGGCGCCGGGGTGTCGGCGCTCGTTTCAGGAGGTTCGTGAGTGTCCGGAGCCTTTCAGGCTTTGCTGCTCCGTTCACTCTCGTTCGTCTTGGCTGCTGACAAGGAACCTAAAGCGATTTTGAGGTTCACGGAATTGCAATATTAATTGCGAATGAATTGCGCTTTTCGAAACAATGTAGTTACACCTTCTCTACAGCTCGCATCTTTGGCCTTGGCCAAACACTCATTCGGCAGCTCTGCGGAAAATTGCTGAATTGTCGGCAGGGGTCTTGTCTTAAAGTCCTGCGGATTGAACGTAAGGAATGTTAGTTTGACAGACGGCGAAAACGGCCATGGGACTGCAGGCCTTTCCGCCGGCAGCCGATAGCAGCAAAATCAGCAGCTTCCGCTCAGGCGTTGCGTCGCCAGTGGCCGGGCGTCGTTCCCACGACATTGGTGAAAACGCGGGTAAAATGGCTCTGGTCGGCAAAACCGCAGGCGATCGCTACTTCGGAAAGCGGGGCTTGCGAACCTTTCAGTAGTTCGCGTGCGCGCATTATCCGCTCATTGAGGAGCCATTGATAGGGTGTCACACCGGTCGTTTCGCGAAAAGCGCGGATAAAATAACCTCGCGACAGATTGCAGGCACGCGAGACATCCATGATGGATACATCTCCATCGAGATTTTCGAGCAGAAGGTTCTTGGCAAGCGCCTCATGTGCACGCGACAGTTTCCTCGATCGGCTCAAGGGGGGCTGGATCCTGCCGCCGTAACGCTGCACGAGATGCGTGCCGATCGCCGTTGCCAACTGATCGACGAACAGCTTGCTCGCCTCCTCCGGGCGCTCCAGCGCCGGGATCAGCGCGCGCACCAGATTGGCAAGCACCGGGTCGCTCGACGCGGTTTCCGCCTCCAGCATCGCAACACCGGAAAAATCGGCCTCCTCGGCAATTTTCTTCAGCGACGCCGGGGAAATCTCGAGCAGCAGCATGTCGAATGCCCCGGTGAGATCGGCCCTGTAAGGCTCGGCGAGATTGCGGATATAGAGCGAATTTTCCTCGAAAGCGTGAGTGGTCGAATGATGTTCGTGGAAAATCCGGCGTGTGTGACCGGCAAGCGTGGATATGCCGATGGCAAAACCGCGATCGCTGGCGGGCGTTATGACCTGCTCGATCCTGTTCTCACGCGTGCCCTTGCGGAAAAACGAGATATCCGCCCCTTGCAGGAACTGATCCTTGTAGAGTTTGTCGAAAGGGCATCCGAAACTGTCGGTTTTCTGGCCGGCAGAATATTTTGACCCGCTAATGGATTTACGGAGCAAGGGGCACTACTTTCTCTTTCAACCGCTTATGGGTAATCCGCAATTTGATGCCATGGCTGCAGATTTAAGTCTATTCCGTTCTATACCGCGGATGATTGTCGATTATGATGGATTACGCCATACCGCTTAAGTCGAAACGGCGAACCGGATCCTGCAACTTTTCTCAATACCCCCACGAACGGCACAGAAGCTGCCGATACGGGAACAAGCGAGACGCATGTGAGTGAAGCATTGCCCGTGGGCGAGAGGATTGCCGAATATTTTGGAACGGACAATGCCCGGGTGATGGTGACCAGGCCGCTGCGGCGGGCGGAACTGTCGATCACCCATCTCTGGCGCAATTATGAGGATGGCGACCAGCCGGTTATTCTGCCGGCCGATGACGCCTTTCTCGTCGTGCTTTATCTCACCGATGCCGAACACCGCGATATCTGGCCGGACAGGCCTGCGGCGCCGATAAAGCTCTATCCGAAAGGATCCATATGCCTGATCAGCCTGAAACAGGGCGCAGGCATTGCGGTACGCGGCAATTTCGAAGCACTGGTCTTCCATTTTCCGCGCCAGCACCTGGCGGAGCTTGCCGACGAGGCGGGCGAACCGCGCGTCGAGGACCTGGTGATCTGTCGCGGCATTGAGGACCGCACGGTGTATAATATCGGCGCCGCGCTGATGCCGCTTTTCGATATGGCCGACGATGTGCGCGACCGGCTGCTCACTCATGTGGCGCTGGCGTTCAATGCCCATATCGCCAAGCGCTACGGGCGCTCCCGGCATCAACATTGAAACGCCGCGGTCGCTCGGACACGCGGCGTTTGGATTTTGATCTGTGTACCAGCCGTCAGGCGGCCAGCGGCTCGAGATTGGCTTCGATCCGGTCGCGGAACGGCTCATACTGGGTCGGCAGCTTCAATGCCTCACCGAGATGCGCCGTGTCTTCGTCACGGTTGAAGCCCGGTTCATTCGTGGCGACTTCGAACAGGATTCCACCCGGCGTGCGGAAGTAGATCGCCCAGAAATAGTCGCGGTCGATGACCGGGGTGACCTGATAGCCGGTATCCATCAGCGCCTTTCTGACTTCGAGCTGCTTTTCGCGGTTATCGACGGCAAAGGCGATGTGATGGACGGAGCCTGCGCCCTGCCGGGCAAACGGCGTCTTGGGCAATGCGGCGAGATCGATCGTATCGGCACCATTGCCGCCGGGAATGATGAAGCGGGTGACATCGCCTTCGGTTTCGGCGCGCTGGTAGCCCATGAAGCCGAGCAGTTCTTCCGTCGCCGCCGTGTCATGCAGATTGAAGCGTGCACCGGCAAAACCGCGGATCGCCGCATCGTCGGGAATGCCCTCCGCCAGCCAGGGCTTGCGGTTGTCATCGGCGGATTCGATCAGCGCAAGCCCATCGCCATCCGGCCCCATGAACTTCAAACGCTTGGCACCAAAGACCGTATCGCTTTCCAGCCCATCGACGCCCTGCGCTGCAAACCTGTCCTGCCAGAATCTCAGCTCGCCCTTGGGAATGGAGAACTGGGTTTCGCCGACCTCACCGACGCCCGGACGACCGAGCATCATGTGCTGGAAGGGGAAATAGGTCATTACCGTGCCGGCAGAGCCGTTTTCGTCACCGTAATAGAGATGGTAGACGCTCGGGTCGTCGAAATTGACGGTCTGCTTGACCCGGCGCAGGCCGAGCGTATCGGTGAAGAAGCGGTTGTTCTGACGGGCATCCGACGCCATAGACGTGACGTGATGCAGTCCCTTGATATCCTTGATCATCTGAGTGCCTTTCCTTCTCGGCGTTTGTCTGTGTTCGTGGACAGAGATTTAGGCCGATTGATCAGGCTGCGGAATTGCAATATTACTTTTGATTGAATTGCAAATTTTGAAATAATCGAGATGAACGACTACAAAGCCCTCAGGATTTTTCTGCTCGCTGCCGAAAAGCGGAACTTCGCCCAGGTTGCCCGCGAACTCGACATGACGCCGGCTGCCGTGACGCGCGCCATCGCGGCGCTGGAAACCGATCTCGGCGTCCAGCTTTTCGTCCGGACCACAAGGCAGGTTTCGCTGACGACCGACGGCGCGATTTTTGCCGCACAGGTCCAGCCGGCGATCGAAGCGCTGGAAAATGCCCGCAAGGACGTGATGAACGCCCACAAGGCGGATGAGGGACGGTTGCGGATCAGCGCTCCGACATGGTTCGGCAAGGCGGTGCTGCCGCCGATCCTTTCGGGTTTCAAGGAACGCTATCCGAAGATGAGTTTCGAGATCTCGCTCTCGGATGGTCTCGTCAACATCGTCGACGACGATTACGATCTGGCGATCCGTATCTCGTCCCAACCTTCAGACAAGTTTACCATCTGGCGCAAGATCCGCGTCGTGCCGCGTATTCTGGTTGCCGCCCCCGGCAGCCGCTTCGTCGACATGCAGCATCCGAGCGAACTGTCGCCCGATGACTGCCTTGCCTATAGCGGCGAGAGCCGGCGGGAGACCTGGGTTCTGTCGGATGGCGGATCGAGCATGACGATCTCGGCAGGCCGGGCCTTCAGCGCCAACAATGGCGAGGTTCTGGCCGACATGGCGGCCGATGGCGCTGGTGTTGCGATGCTGCCCGGCTTCCACATTGCCGAACATTTGAGAACCGGTCGCCTCGTGCATGTGTTGCAGGGCTGGGCGCCGCCGGAGCTTTGGCTCACGCTTTATTATCCGCCCTATCAGGCCCTGCCGCCACGCATCGCCTCCTTCTCGAAATTCTTCGAGGAACAGGTCGCGTCGCATATGGTCATGCTCGATTGAGAACCAGCCGACGGGCGGGCTAAATCCCCAGCCCAGCAGCCCGGGTGCGATGCACGCCTTGCGGCACGAAGGCGAACTGCTCTTTCAGGCCCAAAAGGTCGGCGGAGAGATGCAGCGTTGAAAGCCACATTTCCGTGCCCTGCAGGCTGGCCTGCTGACCATCCGCAAAGGCGAAGCCGGCTCCGGCCTGCCAGCGTTGCGGCGCGCGCAGGATAATGCTCTCGGCCACGGCTTCCGCCTGGGCGCGCATGAAATCCGTCTGTTTGAGGCAGAGCCAGAGAGGATGGATCGTATCGAGCAGATTGCAGGCGGTGTAACTGTCGCCGGAAAAGCCCTCGTAATTCCGGTAATGGGTGAGAACCGAATTGATCGCCGCATCCGGATGCGGAACGGGCAAGCCGAATTGCGCATAGCTTCCGCGTGTGAGGCGATAAAACCCGTTGATAGGCTGGAGTAGCCCCTGCTCCGCGGTCGGCCCACCCCAAAGGCCGGTGGCGCGGTCCACATGGGTCGCCAGCCATCCGAACAGAACCTCGCGTCCCCTCCCAGTTTCGAAATATCGCGCATTGAAATAAAGCGCCGTTGCGATGCCATCGATACGATCGCCGCATCTCCAGGCCCGGTTCTTCCACGGCAAGGCATCCAGCCAGTCGCATAAGGAAACCGCATCCATCTCCGCACTGGCGATCGGGTATCTAGGCCTGGACCCGAGAGCTTCGAGGGCATAGCCGACTGCCAGCACGTTATAGAGGGAAAGGTTATCCTCCAGAACCGGCAGGGACGGATCGGCGGGCGTGAAAGGATCGGGAAACAACCCGGTCTGCGGGTCCTGCATCGATTGCAGTCGATCGATGATCGCCTTCGCCTCGTCACCGGAAGGCGGCGCACCGAAACCTGCGGCGATCTCTATCGCGTCGCATTGATGCCGGGCGCTCTCGCGGACGATGCCGCTTGCATCTGCGGAGAGATAACCCTCAGGCCGGCGATAGTGGCGCAGAACATCCCGCCACTGGCCTTCCGCCATGTCACTGACCGCGCGAAGCGCTTTTTCCACTTCGCCACGGCGGGACTTTGCAGCTGGCGGCTTTTCCCCGCGGCGACGGATAAGCTTTGCCGGCACGCCGGCCATGATCGCCAGCGGCGGCACATCCTTGTTGACGACAGCACCCGCCGCGATCACCGCGCCATTGCCGATCGTCACGCCATCGAGAACGACCGCATTGGCGCCGATCCAGACATCGTCGCCGATGATGATGCCCTTGATCTCGTGCGGCTGGTCATTGATGGGTGTATCGGGGTCATCAAAACCGTGGTTGAAGCCGACGATCGAGACCAGCGAGGCAATCCGCACGCCATCGCCGCAACGCACCTTTCCCGAGATGCAGGCATAGGCATTGACCGAGCAGTTCGAGCCGATTTCGATATCTCCGCGCACCAGCGCATGGGCCGCGATCCAGGAACGGTGGCCGACGGTAAGCGACGTGGTGAAGATGCGGGCGTCTTCGGCTATATAGGCCGTGTCGGCAATGCTCGCATTGGCGGAGCGCGCAAGCTTCTGCTTCAACGCCCTTTGGCCGGCACTATCGGTCTCGGCCGGTTTGCGCTCCCAGGTCATGAATTCCAGCCGGGCCTTGCGATCCAGAACCGCCTCGTCAGCATCGGGATCTTCGTGCATTGCGTGGGTCATCCGATTTTCCTGTTCATGCCTGCAGCATCAAGTTCAGTCTGCCGGAGCAACGTATGTCAGCCCAGGATCACCTGCGGCTCGCTGACGCCGCGCACCGCAAGTTTGCGCTCGAAGGTCATGCCGGCCAGAGGTTCGGCCTCACGTGCCGCGGCGCTCATGCCCTGGCAGGCCGAGGTAGCAAAAAGGCTCTGCATGTCCGCACCGCCGAAAGCCGGGCAGGATATGCGCGTCGCCTCGAAATATTCGGCGGCGATTTCTTCTCCGCTCTCTCCTGCGTAACAGGCAACGCGACGCCCGCCCCACTGGGCGCTCCACAGGTTACCAGCGGCATCGATCACCGCACCATCAGGATTGAGGCCGGCCCCGGTCAGATCGACGAAGAGTTCCGGTTCGCCCGACGGCCAGCCCTGCCCATCCAGCCGGACGCGCCAGATCTGTTTCAGGCGGGTATCGGAGAAATAGGCAAGCGAGCGCTCCGCATCGAAGCAGATGGCGTTGGTGATGCTGATCCTGTCGAAGACGATGCGGAACTCGCCGCGCCAGTAGCGCCAGATTGCACCGGCGTCCTGTTCCGAGCGCTTGCCCATCGTGCCGATCCAGAAACCGCCATAGGGGTCTGCCCGCCCGTCATTGGAGCGCAGGGTGGGATCATGCGGGAATGCAGCAACGGTCTCGCGTTTTCCCGATACGAGGTTGAAGCTCGAAAGGCCGCTTTCTCCAGCGATGAGCAACTCATCGGTGGAAAGCCAGCCGGCGGCCGAGACGTTTTCATCGAATGCCCATTCAACCGGCTTGTCGCCTTCCCGGCTCAGGAGCAGATTGTTGACGATATCGAACCAGAAGAACTGCTGATGCTGCGGATGCCAGAAGGCACCCTCCCCGAGTTCGCAACGACGCCGATCGAAAATGTCATTCTTGGGCATGACGCCTGCATCCTCCCGAAATGCTGCCGCGCATGTCATCATATGACTGGATAACTGCGCTCGATTTCGAGAGATACAGCAGACCAATATCCCCGTCCAGTGCTCGTTTTTCTCACCCGCAAAGCGTCAATTGGACGCGAAACCTCTGCAAATCGTCTTTCTGCGATTGATAATAATTGAAATTTGTCATACCTATTTAGCGAACATGCGGATACGCCGGAAATCGGTTCGACCTATCCGCGGCATCGCGAGGAACAGCTGTGACGGTCCAGACCAAGGTTCGGCAAAAGGGGCCGGGATCACTGGTTTCAAAAGTGGGGGCAAGCCTGCGGCACGCCATTTCGAGCGGGCAGTATTCGCCCGGGCAGAAATTGCCGAGCGAGGTGGAACTGACCGAAACCCACAAGGTAAGCCGCACGGTCATTCGCGAGGCCGTTGCCGCGCTGAAATCCGATGGCCTTGTGGAAGTAAGGCAAGGCGCTGGCATTTTCGTGCTCGATCCGGCTTTCCAGCTGTCTCCCTCCCGCTCTGTCGACAAGGCACGCGTATCGTCCGATCTCGAAGTGCTTGAAGTCCGCGCGCCGCTGGAGATCGAGGCGGCCGGTCTTGCCGCCGCGCGTCGCTCGCCGGCGCAGGAAGAGGCGATCTTCGAATGTCACAGGCAGGTTCTGCGCTGCATCGAGGAGAATGAATCGATCCGTGAGGCCGATCTGGCGCTTCATGTCGCAATCGCCGAGGCGACCAACAATCCGCTGTTTCGCCAGCATCTGGAATTTCATGGCACCGCCGTCATTCCGCAGTCACGCCCGCTGCCGGACCCGGATTTTGCCGAACAGACCGCCTATCGCCGCCTGATCCACAAGGAGCACGAGGCGATCGTCATGGCGATTTCCGACCGCGACGAAGAGGCCGCCCGCAACGCCATGCGCGACCACCTGCGAGGCAGCCAGGCGCGCTACCGCGAATTGCTGCGCAACTCGCGAGCAAGCAACGGGTGAATCAGGGCAGACGGGCGCGGCATTCGTCCTTCTCCCCGCGCGCGGGGAGAAGGAGGCAAGCCGCACCCTTTTCAATCCCAGGCAGCCCACCCGCACCAGTTCAGTCACACCCCCATACTTCGATCTGCGTCAATGCCGGGAAGGGCGACGGGTCTTCGGCCTTGATCAGGCTATGCAGCTTGACCCACTCGACTTTTTGTTCCTCGATCCGAAAGCTCTGCGCATTGCCCGTCTTCACCAGAGGAAAGCTGTGCACCTGTCCGCTTGAGAGCGTGACGCTGGCATTTTCCCACCAGGCATCATGCGGAAAATCGGCACGCAGATAGAGCACGATCTCGTCGACCGTGACGGGCCGGCCGAACTCGACCGTCAGTTCGGCTGCCGGATCCATGTTGATGCCCCAGCTCGTATAGGGCCAGCGGCCGTGGTCATCATTGGCCTTTTCGCCATCGATGGCATTTCGCGCGGCAAACTGGGTCTCGCCGCGGGTCTGGACATTTGCTTGCGCATGCGGAAACAGCGTCCTGTTGCCCTTGTCGTCCCACGGATTGAGCGCGAGATTGCGGCGCTGCGCCACTTCTTCCGGGCGCGCCTTGCGGACATGAAGGCGATGCAGTTCGCCTGCGAAAGCGCGGGGCGAATAGGGCGCGCGACGGATGTCGAACGGCACGGTGAGAGCGTAATCCCTGCCCTTCAGATAGACGAGTGTCGGGCTCATCGCATCATCGAGAGCAAGCACGACATGCCCCGCTTCCGAGGCCTCCACCACAACCTTGTCACCATCTTCGTAAACGTCCCGGAAAATGAGAAATGCTTCGTCCGCATTGGCCGTTTCGCAACGGACAACACCGCTCAGGCCTACTACCTTCAGTCTCAGTTCCATTCCGTCCTCCTCAGACGATCTGCAATTTCAGCCGCGCGCCGAGGAACGGAATGCGTAGCCGATAAATTTTCGCGGGCCACGAAATGTTAAGCCGTGCATCGTCGATTTCGATCGTCTCGATCTCGACCTCGCCGCCTCCCTCGATCTCGATAGACCCCAGTTCGCCAACATGAACGGAACGGTCGCGGAGAACCGGCTCATCACGGGTCATCAGCGACAAGACAGCCGGAAGGTCTCCGTCGTGGACATCCGTGATCTCCACACCGTGGCCACGGCGCAGGACGACCTTGCGCTGGTAGGCGCGGAGCCTTGCCGCTTGCGGATAAGCGGGAGCGATATCGAGGGAAATCTCGGCAGTTTCCGGCGAAAACTCCGCCTGCATGTCGCGAGCGGCAAAATCGGCACCCTCGGATTGCATCACACCGCCAAATGTCGGCAGGTTGTGAAAGGCCGATTGCATGGTCCAGATCTGGTAACGATCCTTCGAAAACGTTTTGGCCGTATAGGTTTCAACGCCGACATCGATCAGGAATGGCTGGCCGTTCTTGTAGAGCGTAATACTGCCGACATCGTTGTGATTGTGGCTTTCGCCATTGTTGCCGCCTTTCACGGCGAGCGCGAAATTTTCGTCGCGCGCGATGAACAGGCCTATGCCGGGATAGGAGGCGTCTGCCGGCAGCAAGTCGCGTTCTGCCGGGGCGACTGATGTCAGCAGTTCCAGCACGCGGTACCAGAGGTTCCACTCCTCCGGCAGATGCGGCTTGTCCGCCGTCGCGCGATCACGGGCGGCAAAATCGCTGAGTTTTTGTGAGCCGACCGCCTTGCCGAACAGATATTCGCGGGCGCTGCAAGGATCGATGACGGCGGCGGAATCGGCGAAATTGAAATAGAAATGCCCGTCCACATGCATGTTGACGATATAGTCCGCCATGTTGCGGATTTTTGGCGCCGACCAGAGCGGGGCCATCACGCCGGGTGCGACCGTATCAAAAATGCGCATGGCGCCGAACAAACAGAGCGCCGCGTGGCGGTAATAGACGACACCTTCCTCGCAGCCGCCGTCCTCCGCGTAATCCTTGATGAAAGCATCGAGGCTGCCGAGCGCCTTTTCCGCCACATGGACGCGCAAACCCTGATCGGTCTTGAGGCTGAAGGTCGCAAGGAGAACGTTCTGGGTGATCCAGGCCGTCCAGTTGTTCATGCGCTCTTGGCCTTTACCCATCCACCAGAAATGCGTGGTGAGATAGGGTTCGAGAATTCGCTTTTGCACTTCGCGGTGGATGCGGCCGGCAATGCCGGGGCTGACCGCGTTCAGGCGATCACCCATTAGCCCAACGATGGTCGAGAGAAGTGCTGCGGTTTCGGCGGCAAACAGGTCTATGACCGGGCGATCGACATCCGGCAGCGGATGGCGGATACCGCCACGCTCATAGGAATTATGGGCCGGAAGCTGCCAGCCGCTTTCCTCGCAGATCAGCCATATGCCATCCACGATCGCGGGCAGAAACCGGCCTTGGTCCTCCAGCAATTCGCCCAGCACGAGATCGTTGAGCATGCGGCGACGGGAAAAATACAGCGTTTCGAAATCGGCGCGATTGCCGTTCATCGAAAACTGGCGGTAATCGCCGGCCGTGATCACCGACCAGCTGCGGCAAAGCGCCGCTCGCGCGTCGGCCAGAACCAGCGCCCTGAGCTTTTCAGGCACGCCGGCCCAGGCCTCGCGTTCATCGATTGAACGACCGGGAAGAAAGTCCGCCAAACTCGCCGGCAGCCGCGCTGCGACCTCGCCAAACATGTTTTCCTCCCTGTCGAAACGCATCGCGATCACCGTGATTTGATCCGCCCTATCATATGTATTTTTGCAGTTCCAGCTAATTCATATGACAAGATGATAAGTTGTTTGACCAATGTCTTGGATATGCTATGTCGAATGTGGGAGGAGTCATGGAAGACAGATCAAACTGGCTGCCATGCATTGGCGGATAAGTGTCTAAAGACGCCTGTCCGCAGCGATTTCTTCGGAGGAGTTTTATGGCCAATTCCATTACAGCCGTAGGCGAT
Organism: Neorhizobium sp. UBA7851; assembly: GCA_002500765.1. Lineage (GTDB taxonomy): Bacteria > Pseudomonadota > Alphaproteobacteria > Rhizobiales > Rhizobiaceae > Neorhizobium. The sequence goes on along the minus strand of DLSX01000001.1, from coordinate 22,017 downwards.
ACGCCGATGCCGGCGAAGCGCCGCAAGGTCGTGTCCAGACGTCGCCGCAAGGTGCAGGACGCGCTTGTGGCCTATTCCTTCATTGCTCCGAATTTTTTAGGTTTTGCGGTTTTCACGCTGGGGCCGATCCTGTTCGCTTTCGTGCTGGCTTTCATGCACTGGGACGGCAGTAATGAAATGACCTTTGCGGGGCTTGCCAATTTCTGGCGCCTGTTCGAGGACAAGGCCTTTATCGACGCCTTCTGGAACACGATCATCTACACGGTCGTCTCGGTTCCGGCGACTTTGGTCTGCGCGCTTGGCCTTGCCATTCTTCTCAACCAGAAAATCCTCGGCCGCGATTTTTTCCGCACCGCGATGTTTTTTCCTTACGTCGCCTCGCTGGTGGCGGTTGCCGTTGTCTGGAACATGATCTTCAACCCCGAAATGGGGCCGGTGAACATGATCCTCTACACGCTCGGCCTCGACCCGAAAAACATGCCGGGCTGGGCCGCCGACCGCAACTGGGCGATGGTCACCGTCATCCTGTTCGGTGTGTGGAAGAGCATGGGTTATTTCATGGTCATCTATCTGGCCGGCCTGCAGGGCATCAATTCCGAGCTTTACGAGGCCGCCGATCTGGATGGCGCCAATGCCTGGCAGAAATTTCTCTACGTGACCGTGCCGCAACTCGGCCCGACGACGTTTTTCGTCACCGTGATGCTGACCATCCAGTCCTTCAAGGTGTTCGACCAGATCTACATGATCACGCAAGGCGGACCCGGCACCTCGACCCTCGTGCTGGTTTATCACATCTATAACGAGGCCTTCATTTCCTGGGATCTCGGTTATTCCAGCATGATCGCGCTCGTCCTGTTCTTCCTCGTGCTGGCCGTCACCGTCGTCCAGTTCCGCCGCCAGAAGGAGGACTGAGCCATGCGCATTGCCGGCCAGAAACTCACCGGAAAGCTCGCCGCCATCTATGCGACGGTCATCATCATCACCATCGTGATGCTGCTGCCTTTCGCATGGATGCTGTCGGCTTCGCTGAAACTCAGCAGCGAAGTGTTCGTTTTCCCGATCGAATGGATACCATCGGAGCCGCGCTGGCAAAACTACGTGGATATCTGGACCAAGATCCCGCTGGCGCTGTTCATCTACAACACGTCGAAGCTGACGATCATTGTGACGCTGTTGCAGCTGTTCACCTCCAGCTTTGCGGCCTATGCCTTCGCAAAACTGCACTTTCCCTACAAGAACGCGCTGTTTCTGGGCTACATCGCCACAATCGCCATGCCCTGGCAGGTCTATATGGTGCCGCAGTTCCTGCTGATGCGCGAATTCGGCCTCAACAACACCCATCTGGCGCTGATCTTTCTTCAGGCCTTCACCGCTTTCGGCGTGTTCCTGATGCGGCAGTTCTACATGTCCATCCCGACCGAGCTGTGCGAAGCCGCGCGCATCGATGGCATGAACGAATACCAGATTTGGGCAAAGATCATGCTGCCGCTGTCCAAGCCGGCGCTCTCGACGCTCACCATCTTCACCTTCGTTTCCACCTGGAACGATTTTCTGGGGCCGATGATCTACCTCACCAAGAACGAGCTGAAAACGATCCAGATCGGCCTGCGCATGTTCATCAGCCAATATTCGGCCGAATACGGGCTGATCATGGCCGCCTCCGTGGTGGCGCTGATCCCGGTCCTGATCGTTTTCCTGTCGCTGCAACGCTTCTTCGTTGAAGGCGTCGCATCCTCCGGCCTGAAGGGTTGAGTTCATGAATGCCGTAACATCCATCGCCACGCCGCCGATCACAGATAACGAGGTGAAGGCTGCTCTCGATATCGCCGTGGCGCAGATCCGCCGTAACTTGGCCGAATTCACCTACAGCGCCCAGAACCATTCGAGCGTGAACAATTTTTACCCCGCTGTGCCCAACGACCAGTGGACCGCCGGTTTCTGGCCCGGAGAAATCTGGCTGGCTTACGAGCATAGCGGCGACAAGGTCTTTCAACATGCAGCGCAGATCCAGGTGCAGAGTTTTCTGCACCGGATCAAAAACCGCATCGAGACAGACCATCACGACATGGGTTTTCTCTATTCGCCTTCCTGCATTGCCGCATGGAAGCTGGTGGGCGACGAGGATGGTCGCAAAGCCGCACTTCTCGCCGCCGACCAGTTGCTGGAACGTTTCCAGCCGATCGGCCAGTTCATTCAGGCCTGGGGTCGCAAGGGAAACCCGGATGAATATCGCTATATCATCGACTGCCTGCTGAACCTGCCACTGCTCTATTGGGCGAGCGAACAGACCGGTGACCCGAAGTACCGCGATATCGCGCTGATCCATGCCCGCACGACGCTGAAAAATTCGGTGCGGCCCGACAACTCCACTTATCACACATTTTATATGGACCCCGAAACCGGTGCTCCCGTGCGCGGCGTGACCAAGCAGGGTTTTAGCGACGACAGTTTCTGGGCGCGCGGTCAGGCCTGGGCTGTGGCCGGCATGGCGTTTTCCTATCGTTACGAGCGCATCGACGAATACCGCGATACATTCGACCGTCTGCTCGCCTTCTATCTCGAAAAACTGCCGGCCGACATGGTGCCCTATTGGGACATGGTGTTTTCGGACGGCGATAATGAACCGCGTGACACGTCTGCCGCCTCGATCATTGCCTGCGGGCTGCTGGAAATGGCCGATCTTGTTGGTGGCGAAGCGGCCGAGCGTTACCGCGATCTCGCCCGCCGCATGATCAAAAGCCTTGCCGATCATTATGCCGTCAAGGACCCGGCCATCTCCAATGGGCTGGTCTTGCACGGCACCTATTCCAAAAAATCCCCCTACAACACCTGCCGCGGCGAAGGCGTCGACGAGTGCGTGTCCTGGGGTGACTATTATTACATGGAAGCCCTGACGCGCCTTTCGCGCGCATGGTCTTCCTACTGGTGAGAGATTGAACCGATGGCCAGCATTTCACTGAAAAAATTGAACAAGACCTACGGTGCCCTGACCGTTGTGCATGACATCGATCTGGAGATTTCAGACAAGGAATTCATCATTCTGGTCGGCCCTTCCGGTTGCGGAAAATCGACGACCTTGCGCATGATCGCAGGGCTGGAGGAAATCTCCGGTGGTGAGTTGCACATCGGTGGAGACGTCGTCAACGACGTGCCGTCGAAAGACCGCGACATCGCGATGGTGTTCCAGAACTATGCGCTTTACCCGCATATGACCGTCTATAAAAACATGGCATTTGGCCTGCAGCTGCGCAAAGCTTCGCGCGAGGTCATCGACCAAAAAGTTCAGGAAGCGGCAAAAATCCTCGACATCACGCATCTTCTGAACCGCAAGCCCAAGGCGCTTTCCGGCGGCCAGCGGCAGCGCGTGGCGCTCGGTCGCGCCATGGTGCGCAACCCGGAAGTGTTCCTGCTCGATGAGCCGCTCTCCAACCTCGATGCCAAACTGCGCGGCACGATGCGTGCAGAGATCACCAAGCTGCACAAGCGGCTGAACTCGACCTTCATCTATGTGACGCACGACCAGATCGAGGCCATGACCATGGCCGACCGCATCGTGGTGATGGCAGATGGTCATATCCAGCAGGTCGATACGCCGCAAAACCTCTATGACCGGCCGATCAACATGTTCGTGGCCGGTTTTATCGGTGCGCCGCAGATGAACATGCTGCCGTCTAAGATCGAAAAGCGCGGCGAAGGGTATGTGGCGATCTTCGACGGTCGCGTTCTGCCGATCCCCGCCAATTTCGACAGGGCCCGGATTGCGCCTTACGAGGGCCGCGACGTGGTCATCGGCCTGCGCCCGGAAAACTTTCATGAACTGGCACCGGGCGATATCAATCCGGATAACCTTGCCCCCTTCGAGGCGATCGTCGATCTGGCCGAACCGATGGGGTCCGAGATCCATCTCAATATCACCGCCGGGGAAAGGGCTATGACTGTGCGTGTCTCGCCACGTTTCAAGGCGGATATCGGTGAAACGGCCAAGCTGGTCGTCGATACGACCAACATGCAGCTGTTCGACAAGGAAACGGAACGGTCGATCCTGTATTGAGATCGTCACGAGGGGAAGGCCATGCAGTGGCTGCGCGACATGTGGACGAAGGAAGGGCCGGGCATTTCCAAGAATGCGCCGAAAAAGACCGGCCTTGCCCTTTTTTCCCAGATCTTCGCGCGTGAATGGTGGGAGATGGTCAAGCTGAACATATTGTTCATTCTGGCCGCCCTGCTGATCATCCCCCTGCCCGCGGCCCTTGCAGCCATGGCCTTTGTCTGCGTTGCCTTTGTCGAGGACCGCAACACCTATCTTCTGCGCGATTTTCTCGAGGCGTTGCGCCGCACCTTCTGGCGCGCGACGGCATGGGGGCTGCTGTTTGCCGTCGCCATCGGGCTTGGCGGTTATGCCACTGTCACCTACGCCTCGACTGCGCGCGAAAATCTGCTGATGGCAGCGCCGCTGGCGATTGCCCTTGTGGTGACGGTTTTTCTCACCCTCATGGCCTGCCATCTTCTGGTGCTGATGGTGATGCGCGACATGCCGGCAAAAACGCTCTTCAGGCTGGCGGCAATTGCCTCGATCATCCGGCCTTTGCCGGTGCTGGCGGCGCTTCTGTTCAATGCGGCGCTGTGGCTTGCCCATATCGCCTTTTATCCGGTGTCGGTGTTCATGCCGGCCACGCTCAATTTTTCACTCGGGCTTTTCGCCATCACCTTTGCCGCCCACCGTGCGGCCATGATGGTGCTTGCCCTGCCGTCGGCTTCTCACAGGGAGGTTGCCGACACGAGGCATTTCTGACGCAGGCATATCAAGACCAGAGACAATCCAGGGAAGGAGAAACAGGATGTATTTGGAGACTTTCGGGAGAGGTTTGAAACTGACGCTCGCGGGCCTGGCGCTTGCTGCATCGACCGCAGGCGCCGCACTGGCGCAATCCGGTGAAGCCGTCACATTGCGCTGGGCGCTGTGGGACTGGGACAAGGTGGCTTATTACAAGCCGCTGATCGAGGCCTATCAGGCCAAGAACCCCAATGTGAAATTCGAGCCCATTGATCTCGGCTCGCAGGATTATCAGCAGATGATCGCCACGCAGCTCGCGGGCGGTTCAAAGGATATCGACATCGTCACCGTCAAGGACGTGCCGAACTATACCAACCTCATCCGCGCCGGCTCGATCATGGATCTGTCGAGCTATATGAAGGAGCAAAAGATTGATCCGGCGTCCTTCGGCGGTCTGGCCGAGGAAATGACGGTGGATGGAAAGATCTATTCGCTGCCGTTCCGCTCGGATTTCTGGGTCGTCTATTACAACAAGGACATCTTTGACAAAGCCGATGTGCCCTATCCGACCAATGACATGACCTGGGCGCAGTTTGACGAGACGGCAAGCAAGCTTGCCGGCGGCATGGGCGCCAACAGGACCTATGGCGCGCTTCTGCACACCTGGCGCTCCACCGTTGAGCTGCCCGGTATTCAGGACGGCAAGAACACGCTGGCCGGACCGGATTACGCGTTCCTGAAGCCCTGGTACGAGCGTGCGCTGAAACTGCAGGAAGATGGTGTCATCCCGTCCTACGCAACGCTGAAAACCTCCAACACCCACTATTCCGGCCCGTTCTTCAACGGTACGGTCGGCATGTTGCCGATGGGCACATGGTTCGTCGGCACGCAGATCGCCAAGGTCAAATCCGGCGAATCGAAGAGCAAGAACTGGGGCATCGTCAAATTCCCGCATCCGGATGGCGTTGTTGCCGGCACCACGGCGGCGCAGATTTCCGGCCTGTCGGTGAACAGCAATTCCAGCAACAAGGAAGCGGTTCTCGACTTCATCAAGTTCGTGACCAGCGCGGAAGGTGCCTCGATCATCGCATCGACCGGCACGATCCCGACCGTTCGAACGCCCGAAGTGACGGCCAAGATCGCCTCGCTGGACGGTTTCCCGCAGGACGAGGCCAGCAAGGCAGCACTGGAGCCCGGCAAATCCTATCTGGAAATGGCGGTGACGCCGAATGCGGCCCGCATCGAGGTCGTCCTCAACCGGGCGCATGACTCTCTCATGACCGACAATATCTCGATCGATGACGGTCTGAAGGAAATGACCGATGGCGTGAAGGCCATCAAGTAAGATTTCCAGAACCCCGCGGAGACCAAAAATTTCGCGGGGTTTTCTTTTGTCCGCATATATCGATGACTGGAAGACCGATGATCTATGATCCCGCCCGCGCCAATCCCCTCCACGGCAATCCTCTCCTGAGCCGCGATGATCTCGCCAAGGCGGTGATGGATCTCTTCAATCCGCTGCTTCCCTATTTCTCGGAGGGCGGTGCGCGGGTGCGGCTCAGCGCCACCGGTGCGCATTTCGACCGCGCGGCGGCCGATCTTGAAGGTTTTGCCCGGCCGCTCTGGGGTATCGTGCCGTTCGCTGCCGGCGGTTATGATTTTCCGCATTGGGAGCTTTATCGCCGTGGCCTTGCCAACGGCACCGATCCGAACCACCCGGAATATTGGGGCGATGTTTCACGCACCGACCAGCGACAGGTGGAGCTTGCCGCCATCGGTTTTGCCATCGCCATGGTGCCACAATTCATCTGGGACCCGTTGAGCGAGACGCAGAAAAAGACGATTGCCGCCTATCTGATTTCGGCGCGGGAAAAGGAATTCGTCGACAACAACTGGAAATTTTTTCGCGTCCTGATCGATCTCGGGCTGACGCAGGCGGGTGTGGATTTCGACCGCTCGCTCACCGAAAAATATCTCGATGAAGTGGAGGCCTTCCGGCTTGGTGAAGGCTGGTATCGCGACGGGCCGGTGCAGCGGGTCGACCATTATGTGCCCTTTGCCCTGCATTTTTACGCGCTGATCTATTCGGTCATCGCCAAAGGCGACAACAAACGCGCTGAGGCTTATCGCGAGCGGGCCCATGTGTTCGCCAAGGATATCCGCCACTGGTTCGGTTCCGATGGCGCAAGCCTCGCCTTCGGCCGCAGCCAGACCTATCGTTTTGCCTGCGGCGGCATCTGGGGTGCGCTGGCCTTTGCCGGTGTCGAGGCCCTGCCCTGGAGCGAAATCAAGGGTTATTACATGCGCCATATCCGCTGGTGGTCGGAGCTGCCGATCGCCGAGCGCGACGGTGTGCTGTCCATCGGTTACGGGTATCCCAACCTGATGATGAGCGAGAGCTATAATTCGGCCGGTTCTCCCTATTGGGCGTTGAAATTTTTCCTGCCGCTGGCCCTTTCCGCCGATCATCCCTTCTGGGCAGCCGACGAAACCCCTGCCCCGAGCTTTGCCGATCCGGTACCGCTGAAGGAAGCCGGTATGGTGGCCATGCACACGCCGGGCAATACGGTCGTTCTCTCCTCCGGTCAGCAACATGACAGGATGCTCGGCGCCAACGAGAAATATTCGAAATTCGTCTATTCGACGCGTTACGGTTTCAACATCGAACTCAACGACCGCCACTTTGTCGCCGCGAGCTTTGACGGGATGCTGGGCCTTTCCGACGACGGCGTGCATTTTCGCATGCGCGAGGTGCTGGAAGAGGCACTGATTGCCGGCGACAAGCTTTATTCGCGGTGGAAGCCTTGGGATGACGTGACTGTCGAGACATGGCTTCTCCCGGCTGCTCCCTGGCATATCCGCATTCACCGCATTCACACGCCGCGAACCTTGCAGACCAGCGAAGGCGGGTTTGCCATTGCGCGTGCCGATTTCAACGCAGACATCGCCGAACAGAGCGAGGGGCGTGCCATCTGGCGCGGCCAGACGGATACCAGCGCCATTCTCGACCTGTCGCCGGCTTTAAGGCGAAACGGAGTTGCAATAAGCGCAATCGCAAACAGCAATCTCATCCATGCCAAGACGCTGGTTCCGCAGCTTCGCGGCGAGATCGCCGCCGGCACGACGGTGTTGAGAGCCGCAGTTGTTGCACTTGCCGATGCCGATCTGAGCCCGGATCTGTTGCAAAACCCGCCGAAATGCCCCGAGCTCGAGGAGCTGGAGCGGCTTTTCCGCAAAGAAGGACTCACCGTTCAAGTCTTCGCCGGTTGAACGGAGCCTGGCTTGCCCGGGAGTTTCAGCCGGGAGAGCTTACTGGGTCGAGAAATCGACAAGCGATATATCGACGGACCAATCATAGTCGTCGGGCTTGATCGTCGCGGGTCGGGGAGGAGCAAAGCCGAGCGGAAGTAGTCCGTAGCAGGTCACCGAGACCTGCCCGGGCGCGGTGATCTTGTCGTCCCTCAGAAAGCCGCGATAGGCAATCGAGGAATGTCCCTCAACGCGTCCGAGTAGACTGAATGACACGCGCTGGACGGCCGTTTTGTTGCCATTGAGGAATTCGATCGCGACAGGTTTTGACGGGTCCGGACATACGGCCGGATCCACTGACGCTTTTGCGGTGACGGCTTCCTTCGTGTTCTGGCGTGTCGAGGGTTGCAGAGCGGTTGCAACGGCAACGGTGACGCCGATAATCGCCACGAGCGCCAATGCCGGATAGGCGGCACGTCGATTGAAGAGAAACAGCAACCCCACCAACAGGATCGCGACGGCAGCGGCCAGAGCCATCACTTCACCTGTGTCATCGAGATTTCCTCCATATTTCGGAGATAAGCATCTCTCGCGAACAAGCAATACCCCGTCGGAAAATTGAGCCGTATCTCCATACACTTGGTAGTGAATGCCGCAGATAACAGCACCGGACAACCCCACCAAGTGGAGTTGTCCGGCATGGATCCCGCAGGGACGCTGAGGAGGGACGTGTGCGAGATGGTCAACGGCCCCAGGAAGCAGCCGCTGACGCAACCGGATCACATCGCTTCGACGCAGAGGGCGATGCCCATTCCGCCGCCGATGCAGAGCGTTGCGAGGCCCTTCTTCGCGTTTCGGGCTTTCAGCGCATGTAAAAGCGTGACTAGGACGCGGGCACCCGATGCACCGATCGGATGGCCGATGGCGATTGCGCCGCCATTGACATTGACCTTGGCCGGATCCCAGCCGAGATCACGGTTGACTGACAGCGCCTGCGCCGCAAAGGCCTCGTTGGCCTCGATCAGGTCGAGATCATCGATCGTCCAGCCTGCCCGTTCCAGTGCCTTGCGCGAGGCAGGGATCGGACCGGTTCCCATGATGGCCGCATCGACGCCCATCGTCGCAAACGAGGCGATCCGGGCCAGCGGGGCGAGACCACGACGGGCAGCTTCGTCCTCGCGCATCAGAACCACGGCAGCAGCCCCATCGTTGAGGCCCGAGGCATTGCCGGCCGTTACCGTACCGTCCTTCTTGAAGGCAGGCTTCAGACCGGCAAGCGCTTCCAGCGTCGTGGCGCGCGGGTTCTCATCGGTATCGACGATGATATCGCCCTTGCGGGTTTTGATCGTGACCGGAACAATCTCGGCCTTGAACCGGCCATCGGCGATTGCCGCTGCAGCCTTGGTCTGCGAGGCGAGTGCGAAGGCATCCTGTTCTTCACGGGTGAGCTTGTATTTCTCGGCGACGTTTTCTGCGGTGATGCCCATGTGATAGTCGTTGAAGGCGTCCCACAGACCGTCCCTGATCATCGTGTCGACGAACTCGGCCGGGCCCATCTTGATGCCTGAGCGCAGGACTGTGGCATGCGGCGCAAGGCTCATGTTCTCCTGGCCGCCGGCCACCACGATATCGGCATCGCCGGAAAGGATCGACTGGGCACCGAGCGCTACCGCGCGCAAGCCGGAGCCGCAGACCTGATTGATGGTGAGTGCCGTGGCTTCCATCGGAATGCCGGCGGCAACGGCTGCCTGGCGGGCGGTGTTCTGGCCCTGGCCGGCGCTCAGCACGTGGCCGAGCACGACATCGGAAACGGCGGATGCCTCGACACCGCCGCGGGCGAGAGCCTCGCGGATGACGATCGAGCCCAGCTCGCTTGCGGGAAGGGTGGACAGCCCACCCATGAACTTGCCGATCGCCGTGCGGGCGGCGGAGACGATTACGATATTGGTCATGGTTTTTCCAATCCTGCCACAGCAACCATCGGCATCCAAGCCTGGATCCGTAGCGATAAGAGGGAACGTGGCGCAGACAATCCACGCCTCGACTTTACAGTGGCTCGCAAAGAGCCCGAATGACGCGGGAGGGACGACGGAGGAGAGGATACCGCCCCTCCCGCAAACCGACAGGTCAGGCTGCGATGCCCATCACGCCTGGAGCCTTCGGCATTAACAGTCTCGCTTCGGATGCGGCGACAACCTCGTCGACACTCACGCCCGGAGCAGTTTCCAGAAGCACGAGCCCTTCCGCGGTTGGCTGGATCACAGCCATTTCAGTGACCACCAGATCGACGCGTCGAACGGAGGTCAGGGGAAGCGTGCACTTCTTGAGGATCTTCGGTGCGCCCTTGGCCGTGTGGGTCATGGCGACGATGACGCGTTTTGCGCCGGAGACGAGGTCCATCGCGCCGCCCATGCCCGGCACCATCTTGCCCGGCACCATCCAGTTGGCAAGCTGCCCCGACTGGTCGACCTGCAGGCCGCCAAGCACGGTGACATCGAGATGCCCGCCCCGAATGAGCCCGAAGGAGGTGGCGCTGTCAAAGGCGCAGGCACCCGGCAATGCACCGATGAAGGCACCGCCTGCGTCGGTCAGGTCCCCCAGCGCAAAACCCTGTTCGGGAAGCGCCGACATGCCGATAAGCCCGTTCTCCGACTGGAAGAAGACATTCATATCCTTCGGCAGATGGGCAGCGACCATCGTCGGCAGGCCAATGCCCAGATTGACTAGGAAACCGTCCTGCAGTTCAAGCGCCACGCGCTTGGCGATCAAAGTCTTTTCATCCATGACGGTTCTCCGTAGCAATGAGGTAGTCGACGAGGACGTTCGGAGTGACGACGACATCCGGGGGAATGACGCCGACGGGAACGATATCCGCGGCTTCGACGATCACGGTTTCGGCTGCCATCGCCATCAGCGGATTGAAGTTGCGTGCCGTCAGCGCGTAGTCGACATTTCCGTAATAGTCGGCGCGCTTGGCGTTGATCAGGGCGAAATCAGCCTTGAGCGGCTTCTCGACCAGATAGGTCTTGCCATCGATATCGATGGTCTGCTTTCCCTCTTCCACGGTCGTACCCACGCCGGTCGGCGTCAGCACGCCGCCGAGGCCGAAGCCACCGGAGCGGATACGCTCTGCAAGCGTACCCTGCGGCACGAGCTCGACCTGCGTTTCCCCGGTAATCATCTGCCGCTGGGTTTCGGGGTTGGTGCCGATATGGCTGGTAACCAGCTTCGCGACCAGTTTCGCATCGATCAGCTTGCCGATGCCGACGTTCGGGCGGGCGGTATCATTGGCGATGACCGTCAGGCCTTTCCTGCCCTGCCGAACAAGTTCATCCATCAGGCGATGGGGTGTTCCGGCGCCCATGAAGCCGCCGATCATCAACACCGCACCATCGGGAATGGCGGCAACGGCCTCTTCCAGCGTTCGCAATTTACTCATGAAATATTCATCCTTTCCTTGACGGGAAGGAGAATTTTCCGCCGGCGAAAACGGGAGCCGGCAGAACAGATCCTCCTGAACTGCCTGTCAAAAAAGCTTCAGGAGAGAAGTTTTCAGGCAGTTCGCTCAAGTAAATTGCACAAAGCGTGCCATCTTCATTTCATGCGAAAAGTGCCCTGGAATTGCTGATCGTCAGCCGGCAACAGGTGCTTGCCGTGCAAGATCATGCATAGTGCGCACAGGGTTGCGCACCGTTACCTGCAGAACCAGATGGCTCAGGTGATCTCGTATTCCTGCAGCTTGTAGAGCAGTGAGCGACGGCTGATGCCGAGCTGTCTTGCCGTCTTGACCCTGTTGCCACCGTTTCGTGCGAGCGCCTCGGTGATAACCCGTGCCTCATAATCCGAAATCAGGTCGCGCAAGTTCTTGTCCGGATTTTCAGTTTCGGCCAACAACATGGCCTCGCTTCCGTCTTCAAGCGGGCATGCGATATGTTCGGGCAGGTCTTCTGCAAAAACCAGTCCGCCCGTGCTCATGACAACCGCACGTTCAACCGCGTTGGAAAGCTCGCGCACATTTCCCGGCCAGGAATAACGCGTCAGGCATTCGACGGCGCTCTGATCGAAACCGTCGACCTCGATATGGTTTTCCGACGCGAAACGCTGGAGAAAGTGGCTGGAGAGCAGCCGGACGTCCTCCAACCTCTCGCGCAGGGGAACGGTGCGCAGCGAAACGACGTTGAGGCGGAAATAGAGGTCCTGACGAAACAGATTCTGCCGGACCATGTCTTCCAGGTTCCTGTTGGTCGCAACGACGATGCGGACATCTGCCGGAATAGGCTTGTCGCCGCCGACACGCTCGAATTCCCGCTCCTGCAGAACCCTGAGAAGCTTGACCTGCAGGCTGGCGGAAATATCGCCGATCTCGTCGAGAAACAGGGTTCCGCCATCCGCCTGTTCGAAGCGCCCCGACCTGCGGGCGACGGCACCCGAAAAGGCACCTTTTTCGTGGCCGAAAAACTCGCTCTCCAGCAAGCCCTCGGGCACGGCCGCGCAGTTTATCTTGACGAAAGGGCCGTTGCTGCGCGTGCTGTTGTAGTGAATGGCGGAGGCAATCATTTCCTTGCCGGTTCCGCTTTCTCCCGTCACCAGAACCGTTGCATTGCTTTTGGCGACCTTCGCCACCATCTGCAGCAGTTCCAGCATCTTCGGACTGTTGGTCAGGATCCGGTCCATGCGATAACTGGCGGAAAGCTCCCGCTGAAGCGTGGCGATGTCGTCCCGCATGGTTCGCATCTGCAGCGCCCTGCCGATCAGAAGCATGACTTCTGCAATATCGAACGGCTTGATGATATAGTCGAAGGCGCCGTCCTTTATCGCCTGTACGGCGGTGCCCACTTCGGCATAGGCGGTCATCAGAATGACGGTGGCCGCGCGGTCTATCCGCCGTATTTCCGCCAGCGCCTGCAGCCCCGTCATGTTCGGCATGCGGATATCCATCAGCACGATGTCAGGCCGATGCAGCGAGAATTCCGCCACGGCTGCCACGCCATCGCTTGCTGTTGTGACGCTATAGCCGGCCTTCGTCAGAACGGCCGTGAGCATCTGGCGAATGGCCTCATCGTCGTCGACAACAAGGGCGGTATTGGAGGATCTGTTCATGAGGCAGGCAATTCATCGGTTCGATGATGGAGCAGTGGGAGACGAAGGCTGACTTCCGTCCCCTCGCCGCGTTTTGAGGTGATCGTCACCGTGCCGTAATGTGCATCGACGATGCGATGAACCATTGCGAGACCAAGGCCCGTGCCGTTCGGCTTCGTGGAGTAGAAGGGGTCGAAGATCTTTTCGAGATCTTCTTCCGTGATCCCCTCTCCATCATCCTTGAAACGTATCAACGCCACCCCGTTGGGCTGCATCGAGGTGGAAATCTCGATCCTACCGGCCCTCTCGATCGCCTGAAGAGCGTTGATGATGATGTTGAGGAAGGCCTGTTTCAGGGACTCGCCATCTCCCTCGATCACCGGCATGTCGGGCGACAGGTCCTGCATCACATGGGCACTTGATTTGCCGCATGCCAGAAGCAGCACTTCACGCAGCAGGTCGTTGATCTGGATAAACAGGATGGTGGGCGGGCGGGGTTTTCCAAACTCGAGCAATTCGGCAATGATCGTGTTGAGGCTGTCGACCTGACGGATGATCAGCGGCGAATATTTCTTCCACTCCTCAAGGTCGTCGCAGGTTTCGAGAAACTGCATGAAACCGCGAATGGATGTCAGCGGGTTACGGATCTCGTGCGCAACGCCGGCCATCAATTCGCCAAGGCCGGCCAGTCGGTCGGCCCGCATGATCTGCGTCCGAAGGCGGCTCTGCTCGGTCAAGTCCCTGATGACGACGACAGCGCCTGTTGTCCTGTCGCTGCTGTCGCGCAGCACGTTGCTGGACACGGCCACATGCAGACTGGCCCCCTGCAGCTCGATCTCACCCGGAATATCCGTATGTTCCTCGCCTGCTTCGAGCGCATCGAGAAGAAGACGCGAAAAGATGTAGTTTTCGCCAAAAACCAGATCGGAGAGATGGCCGATCACGTCCTGTGCTTTCACATCGAGCATCTTCTGCGCCGCAGGATTTATCGATGTCACCCGGCTTGATCGATCGACGGCAACAACGCCATCGGCAATGCTGTGCAATATCCTTTCGGTCACAGACCGCGCATCCAAAAGTGCGCGGGCCATTCCATTGATCTCAATGGCGATCTCACCGATCTCGCCAACCGGCTCCGGGATTTTGACGAAGAGATCCGTACGCATCTGCGCCAGCCCGCGCGTGACGCTCTTGATGTCGCGATCAAGCCCGCGGGAAAGGGCGAAAGCCAGGATGGTTCCAAGCAGAATACCCGCTCCGCTGACCCATATGGCAGCCCGGTCGATCGCGAAGATCTGCCGCTCGACATCCGTCGAGAGTTCGTTTGCCCAGATATAGCCGATGATCTCGTCGCCATGTTTTATTGGGTGCATGGCATTCATGATCGAGCCGCGGACCTGCGGGCCGGACTCGATGCTTTCCTGCCCGGTTTTCATGACGATGCGTCCCGGATGGTTCGCAGCGATCGGCATACCGATCGCACCGCCATATTGCTCGCTCGGGCCGTAGGTCACGATCACATCCAGAGCCTTCGAATAGTACCCAAGACCAATGCCCGGATAAGCGGCGGCCACAATATCGGTAAAGCCGGAAAGCTTGTCGTTCAGAAGCTTGAAATGCTTTTGCCGTGCTTCCTGCGACATTCCCCCGGCATCAGCGAGAAGCTTCCTCAGGTCATCATCCAGATAGAGATCGAGAGTTCTCGTTATGCCAAAAAGCTTCTGTGCCTTCTCGTGCAGCAGGGCCGACTTTCCCTCCCGTTCCATGAGAACGCCGGCGACGATGATCGGAAGGATGACGGCAACACCGAAAATTGCCAGCAGCTTGCCACGAATGGTGTCGGGGACAATACGATTAACAAATGAAGCCATAGCAATTCGTCACGTCAGAATGTCAATGAAATCAACATCGACCAGACGGCACTCTCGCCTCTTGATAATTTGGGGGATGTTTCGAAGCGGCCTTGATGCGCATTGTTACAATGAACTCGTCATAGCCTTTTGATCTGCCGCAAATACCCGTTTGCGGTTGCGCAGAGCCAGCCGCAAGATAGGTCAGTTTATCGGCGTCAGCCGAGACAGTGCTTTTCCTCGTATCGGAATCTACCTGGGAGATGACTTGTCGTCGGTTCACCTGACCGGAGTGTCGCGGCTCACCCGGTCAGGCAAGCTTGTGCGACAAGAGAATATCGATTTGGTCCGCATCATGCCCCTTAATTCGGCGAGCCCCTTCAGGCGTCCGATGCATGATTGATATCGCGTGCAGCGCCGGATGTACTGATTTGCGTCAGATGGCTGGTAACCAGCGATGCCAACCAGCCTCGTGGAAGCAATAAAACGCTCCAACGCCGAGATAAGCGTTCCATGTTCATGGGAATCTGCGGTTCGCGGCTGGGAGCGCCGTCAATCGATGCGGATGCCAGTCGCGGTATCGAAGACATGACCATTCGTCGGCAGAAGCGCCAGATTCAGGACCTCGCCGGCCTTG
The DNA here is from genome assembly GCA_002500765.1 of Neorhizobium sp. UBA7851. Lineage (GTDB taxonomy): Bacteria > Pseudomonadota > Alphaproteobacteria > Rhizobiales > Rhizobiaceae > Neorhizobium. The sequence continues at coordinate 6,428 of DLSX01000001.1, read as the reverse complement.
ATGAACAGACGCTCGCGCAAAAGCGCGGAAACCTTCTGCCCATCCACGGTTCCCTGAACGAATGTTTCCGAGCCGGTCGGTTCGATATTGGTCACTGTGACCGGAATGCCCTCCCCGCTTTGGGCGATCGTCAGATGCTCAGGACGAATGCCATAGGTCACTTCCGATCCCGGCTCAGCGGCTACATTCCTGCCGAGTGGCAGGCGAACACCGCTCCCTGTCACCACAGACATCCGGTCGTCCGCAAGCTTGCCGCTGATGAAGTTCATCGACGGAGAACCGATAAAACTGGCGACGAACATATTGACCGGCCTGTCATAGAGGTCCAGCGGTGCACCGACCTGTTCGACAATACCGTCGCGCATGACGACGATACGGTCTGCCATGGTCATCGCTTCGATCTGGTCGTGTGTGACATAAACGGTCGTCGTCTTGATGCGCGCGTGAATATCCTTCAACTCGGCGCGCATCTGCACGCGCAGTTTGGCATCGAGGTTGGACAGCGGCTCGTCGAAAAGAAAGACTTTCGGATTGCGGACGATGGCACGCCCCATGGCGACACGCTGGCGCTGGCCACCGGATAGCTGCTTGGGATAACGCTGCAGGTACTCCGTCAGCCCGAGAATGCGGGCAGCATCGTTGACACGCTCGGTTATCTCCTCCCTGGATTTTTTGGCAAGGCGCAGCGAGAAGCCCATGTTCTCAGCTATCGTCATATGCGGATAAAGCGCGTAATTCTGGAACACCATAGCGATGTCGCGGTTCTTCGGCTCGACATCGTTGATGACGCGGCCATCGATGCGGATGGTTCCGCCAGTGATTTCTTCAAGTCCGGCTATCATCCTGAGCAGCGTGGACTTGCCGCAGCCGGAAGGGCCGACCAGCACGACGAAAGCGCCATCCGGCACTTCGACGGAGACGCCCTTGATCGTCTCGAAGTCGCCATAGGCCTTGCGGACATTCTGGATTTCTACGGAAGCCATTGGTTCACCTTGCAATTCGAGTTTTCGACATCAATCCGTCGGCGGCATGGATCGCCGAAAGCAGGCTGAGGCCGGTGTGATATCCTGGATCGAGATCGGGCGTGGCCGGCACGAAGTCCATCGGCCCCTCTTTCGTCAACGTCTGATAGGCAATCGGCGGAGTGCCGCGCCAATAATGTTCAAAGAAAGCGGCATGCGCCTTCTTCCAGACCCGCAGGCTTTCCGCGCTGCCGTTGCGCGCATGCACGAGCGCTGCCGCACGGATCGTTTCGGGCAGCGACCACCAGGGGCAATAGGGGCTTTGCGACTCGGCGGTCGACACCGAGACGGTCAGGACAAGCCCCGGATCGATAAAACCCTTGTCGAAAGAGGAGACGAGGATGCGCTCCAGCCTCGCGATCAATGCCGGATCGGCATCGACATCGAGATAATCGAGCGCAAAACCAACGAACTCGATCCCGTGGCCGACATTGCACAGGTCCTCACCCGGTACATTGCGCAACAGGCCGGTTGCCTCATCGAAATGCCGCTCCATGACATGAGCGATGAAGCGATCCGCATAACCAAGATGGCCGGTGTGGCCGAAACGTTTCAACATGCCGACAGCGCCGAGCAGGATCATCCGCGGCCCGAAATCATCCGCCTGCAATGCTATGTTTTCGAGCGACAGCGGCTGGCGCTCATCCATCTGGAAGCGACCATCTTCGATCGCAGCAATGACCCGGTCGAAATAGGCGAGATGCTCTTCCAGATCAGGCAGGCCATAGCGGCTGGCAGCGGCAAGCAATCCCTTGGCGAAAAAGGCATCCGAATAGCTGTAGATCGTACCCTGCCGGCGCTGATCACGGATCGCACCGGACGCGTCGGAATAGACGGGCCGCATATCGCGGTCGTAGCAAAAATAGGCGTGTCCATCCGCCTTCTGCAGATCGGCAATCAGCCCGCAGAGACGACGCCCTGCGGCGTCCAGCTTTTCGGCAAGCGGCGGGAGCTCTTCGGCGAAGAATTGCGCATGCACGACCAGCGCTTCCAGACCACGCCCCTGTATCCAGCCAAAGGTGTAATCCGGGCCGCGCATACCGTCCTCCGCGCCGTAGTCCTTGCAGGTCAGGCTGTTCTGCTTGGTGTTGAGAAACCCGCCACCGAGCGAAGGACGCTGCAGCATCCAGTAGAGCGTGCCGGCATTGGCCGAGACATAGTCCCGCCGCGCCGCGTCGAAAAATTCCATCGCCGTCATTCCTTGAGGCCGGTACTGGCCACGCCCTGCACGAAGTTGCGGCGCAGGAGGACGAACAGCAAAATCGACGGAATGAGCACGGTTGCGGATGCGGCACTGAGCCGGCCGAGATCGACGGTAAAGCCGGTCTGGAACAGCGCAAGCCCGACCTCGATCGTATAGCTCGACCGGGTCGTGGCAACGATCATCGGCCATGCAAACGCGGTCCATGCCTGGAAGAAGGCGAGTACGGCGAGCGCACCGAGCGCGCCGCGCAGCAGCGGCAGAACAATGCGGAAGAAGATCCAGAATTCGCCGGCGCCGTCGATACGTGCGGCTTCCAGCAACTCGTCAGGGATCGAGTGGATGACATTCTGGCGGACCAGAAAGATGCCGAAGCTCATGACCAGATAGCCGAGCAGCAAGCCCCAGAGGGAATTCAGGATGCCGAGCGTCTTTGCCTGGAAATAGAGCGGGATCATGTAGACTTCGAACGGCACGATGGCGGTCGCCAGAAATAGCGCGAAGAGAATGTTCATCGTGCGGAAGCGAAACTTGCCGAAGACGTAACCGGCAATCGCGGAGGTGGCGACGATGGCGATGGTCGAAAGCACAGCAAAGGCAATGCTGTTGCCGATCCAGCGCAGAAGCGGCGTATCGCCGAGAACGGCCGAGAAATTGGCGATCGTCGGGTCACGCGGAATGATGGTCGGCGGCCAGCTGAGCATTTCGGCAGGCGTCTTGAACGCATTCGCCACCAGGAAGACCAGCGGCAGAAGCATCATGATCGAGACGACGATCAGGAAGGCGTCGATCGAAAGATTGGTCAGCTTCTTCTTGCGGCGAAGACGCCGGCCTTCCGCCAGTTCTTCCGCAGTCGGTTCGAGGGGTCGCATCGTATCCATGGTCATGCCTTGCCCTTTTCCCGCAGCATCGAGAACTGGATGAGTGTCAGCACCAGCACGATCACCAGAAGCACGACCGCTTCCGACGCGGCATAACCGACGCGATAGTTGCGGAAACTGTTTTCCAGCATATCGAGCACAAGAACCCGGACCTGCCGTCCAGGCGCCCCTTGCGCATCGGAGGCGAGCACAAAGGCCTGCGCATAGACATTGAAGCCGGAAACCAGCGTGACGACCGAGACATAGAGCGTGATCGGCTTCAGCATTGGGATCGACAGATGCCAGAAGCTTTGCCGCCCCGAGGCGCCATCGAGCTTGGCCGCCTCATAGAGCGACACCGGCAGGTTCTTGAAGCCGACGAGATAGATCAGCACCGCGTAACCGAGCGCCTGCCAGGAACACAGGATGATGATGCAGATAACCGAGAGAACCGGATCGAACAGCCAGTTCTGCATGGGAATGCCGAAGAAATCCAGAAGCGCGTTGAGCGGCCCGAGCCTTGCGTCAAAAATCCACTTCCAGGCCATCGCGGCTGGCACGAGCGAAACCACATGCGGAATGAATACCGCGGTCTCGTAGAAACCCGCCATTCGGGAACGCGTGCGGTGGAAGATCAGCGCGGCGATGACAAGCGCCATCGGGATCGTAAGCGCCAGAACCCCGAAGGCGATGATCGTCGTGTTGACCAGCGCACTGAGGAACAGATGATCGCCCATCAACTCGCGGAAATTCGCAAGACCGATGAAGGGCTTGTTCTTCGACAGGATATTCCACTGGTAAAGGCTGAGCCTCAACGTGTCGGCGATCGGATAAAGCCGCACATAGGCAAAGATCGCCAATGTCGGCAGGATCGCGAGCATCGCGAAGATAAATCTCTTGCGCTTCAGCATTCTGACTTGGCCTGTAGACATGAGGGGTCGGCCGCGATGCGATCAAACCCTGAAATATTCGGGATGAACCTTCCGGGACAATAAAACGAGAATGCCCCGGAAAATGCGATTGTCGAAGCCGCTTGAGCGATTATTTCGCAGCCAGACCTTCACGATCGAGAATGGCGACAACCTCGTCACTCGCCTTTTTCAGGAAGGCATCGATCTTGGCATCGTCCGATGCCATAGAGGCATCCCCGAAGGCGATCACCAGCTGGGCCGCAACACGCGTCAGAACCTCCTCGATCGGCCCGATCGCCGGAAGCGTGAAGAACTCGTAGTTCTGCGGATAATCGACGAAGGCGGCAAAGGCAGGCTGTTTCGCGGTGACGCTGGAATAATCGACGCCGGAGCGGTTTGGCAGCCAGCCGACGTTTTCGAGCAGCCAGACAAGGTTTTCCGGCGAATTGGCAGCCTGAGCGAATTCCCAGCCGATATCGGTATCTTCACCGGCAACATAGAGATTGGTCGGCAGCGCGATCGAGCCCTTCGGCAGCGGCGCGGTCGCATATTTCAGGTCCGGGGCTTTCTTGGCGATATCGCCGATCACCCAGGATTCACGAATGAACATGGCCGTCTGACCGCGTTCGAAGGCATCGGCATCGGCAGGCATTTCCGGCGATACGGTTTTGGCCGTGAAGATATTGGCGAGATACTGCTTCAGTGCATCGCGGCCGGCCTCGTTGGCGAAATCCGGTTTCCACTTGCCGTCACCAGCGGGGGCTAGGATTGCGCCGCCGAACTGATGCAGGTTGATCCAGAATTTTTCGGCAATGCCCTGACCGCCGCCGGAAAGACGCAGGCTCCAACCCGAAACGTTCGCCTTGCCCGATGCATCACGCTTCGTCAGCTTCTCGGCATAGGCGGAATATTCCTCCATGGTCTTCGGCGGCGTGGTCAGGCCGGCAGCCGCAAACATATCGGTATTGTAGTAAAGCGCGCCCTGACCACGGAACAGCGGTACGCCATAGACCGCACCATCATAGCTCGCAGCATCGCTGAAGAACTTGCCGAAATTCTTCTCATCCTTGACGAAGGCCGAGACGTCATCGCCCGCTTCCGGCAAAAGGTCATTTTCGAGATAGCGGGTCGCGGTCGAACCGGACAGCTCGATGACGGTCACGCCTTCCTGACCACCGCCGGTGAGGCCAAGCGCGACACGCTTTTCATGTTCGCGGAGAGCAATAGCCTCGACCTTGACGTCGAGATCGGGACGGCTAGCCTTCATGCCCTCAGCGACATGTTCGTAAAACGGCGCCATTTCCGGATAGCCGCTCCATACGGTGATCGTCTCCGCTGATGCGGACGCCAGGCCGGAAAGAAACGTGCCGACAAACGCCGTACCCATGAGCAGGGCGCGCGTGGAAATCCTGGTCTTTGCAGATGCGTTTTTCATGTCCTGTTCCCTTATCTTTGTTAACAAAAAGTTCTCATGCAACCGGTTGCGTGTCAAGCATTGGATAGCTTCCGATGATCGCCGCAGATCACGTTTTCCCGTCGTCAATCTCCCTTCAAAAGACCGAGCGCGCAGTCCGCGATCGCCTCCGCCGAACCCGGCTCGAATGTCATCGGTTGCCCGTAATAACGATGCGCTTCATCGACCTCGTAACCGCCATGGATGAACTCGCTCGCCGGGGCAATGTAGCCCGGATTGTCATCCGCAAAGCCGATCACGAAGGCAGGTTTTCCGGACGCTAGCGCAGCGCGGATGGAAAGCGCCGTTTCCGCGAAAATCTCGCCCGGCAGAGCTACGACCGGCACGCCGCACCAATTCAGAACGGTGACGCGGACGGCGACAGGTTTTGCGACGGCAGGCGCAATGGCAGCGGCCCATTCGGCCCAGATGCCGAGCAGGTTTCTGCGCGCCGGCTCAGCGTCAATCAGTTCGCGCCGCCAGCGCGTCTCAAGTTCGGCAAGCGCTTCGGTTTCCCTCCGCGCAAAGCCAAGCACGACAGACCCGTTCAGGGCACCGGCATCGCCTGAAAGTTCATGCTCTCCAGCGCTCAGGGCAGCTTCGGCAATCTTTCGGCCAATCCGTTCGGCCGCCGCAAAACTGCGCTC
>DLSX01000001.1:0-329 GCA_002500765.1 Neorhizobium sp. UBA7851 | reverse complement strand
AGAAGCGTGGGCGGAATGTCCGGTATTGGCATCTCCGGCGCATCCGGTCATGAACAGCGTCACGGCTCCGGGACAGGCGTCTTCCAAAGCCGCGCGAACGAAATGCGGATAGTCGGCGGTCCAGAGCAGATTGTCGGCGGAAAGCACGACGGGATGGCAGGCATAAGCCGTGACCAGGGCGATCATATCGCCATCGATGCCGCGGATCCGCAGCAAAGGCAGGGAAGCGTCCACGGGTCCGCTGGGATGACGCCGATTGCGCGCTATCCCCGGGTCGCCGCCCTGCCCGATGGAAAGTGCCGCCGGCCGGCGTCGCACTGCCGCCCTGT
>DLSX01000006.1:4717-21763 GCA_002500765.1 Neorhizobium sp. UBA7851 | reverse complement strand
GGCGATAGCGGCGGGCGCGCTGCCGGCACAGGCCCGCGAAGCTCTGCCCTGGCCTTACGTGGCCGCCTATCCGCCTGCCGAAGACGAGCCGCGGCGGGAACAGCGAAAGGCCCAGCCGATCGAGGCCATCGAAGACGAAGAGCAGGACGGATCTTCCCAGCAACAAAGCTTCGGGGACGAGCCGAGGCAGGAAGACGAGCAGCCACAGGATGATGCCGACGGCGAGGAATTCATTGGCGAGACTATGACGGCGGCAGAGAAGGCAGCCGGGTACAAAGCCGGCGAGGCCAGGATAGAAGCGGACGCCCCGGAGGCACGGCCGAGCGATTTTTACTGGCGAATGGCGGGCTGGACCTGATTCTCCGGCTCATATGGAAGACACGTCCCTCCTGAAAATCAGGCAATAAAAAAGCCGCCGGACCTTTCGATCCGGCGGCTTCTTTTATGTCAGGAAACGACGATTACTCGTTGTTGCCGCGGTTCTTCAGGGCTGCGCCCAGGATGTCGCCGAGCGAAGCGCCCGAGTCGGACGAACCGAACTGTGCAACTGCTTCCTTCTCTTCGGCGATTTCGAGCGCCTTGATGGAAAGCATGACCTTGCGGTCCTTCTTGGAGAAGTTGACGACGCGGGCATCGACAACCTGGCCAACCGAGAAACGCTCCGGACGCTGATCGTCGCGGTCGCGAGCGAGGTCAGCGCGGCGGATGAAGGACACGAGGTCTTCGTGGGCAACGAGCTTCACTTCGATGCCACCATCGTTGACGGCGATGATTTCAGCCGAAACGACAGCGTTCTTGCGCAGGTCGCCGGAAGCGGCTGCGTCACCAACGGCGTCCTTGCCGAGCTGCTTGATGCCGAGCGAGATACGCTCCTTCTCGACGTCAACATCGAGAACGACGGCCTTGACGACATCGCCCTTGTTGAACTCTTCGATGACCTGTTCGCCCGGACGGTTCCAATCCAGATCGGACAGGTGAACCATGCCGTCAACGTCGCCTTCGAGGCCGATGAACAGGCCGAATTCGGTCTTGTTCTTGACTTCGCCTTCGACTTCAGTGCCGGCCGGATGCGAGTAGGCGAATGCCTGCCACGGGTTTTCCAGGGTCTGCTTGAGGCCGAGAGAAATACGACGCTTGGACGGGTCGACTTCGAGAACGACAACGTCGACTTCCTGGCTCGTGGACAGGATCTTGCCGGGGTGTACGTTCTTCTTGGTCCAGGACATTTCGGAGATGTGGATCAGGCCTTCGATGCCCGGCTCCAGCTCTACGAATGCACCGTAGTCGGTGATATTAGTGACGGTACCGGAGATCTTCTTGCCGATCGGGTACTTGGCCGCGATGCCATCCCACGGATCCGACTCGAGCTGCTTCATGCCGAGCGAGATGCGNNAACGAACGCACCGTAATCGGTGATGTTCTTGACGACACCGTCAACAACCTGGCCTTCTTCGAGGTTCTGAACGATTTCAGAACGCTGCTCGGCGCGGGACTCTTCGAGAACCGTACGGCGCGAAACAACGATGTTGCCGCGACGCTTGTCCATCTTGAGGATTTCGAAGGGCTGCGGGTTGTGCATGAGCGGGGTAACGTCGCGGATCGGACGGATGTCGACCTGCGAACGCGGCAGGAAGGCAACGGCGCCGTCGAGATCGACGGTGAAACCACCCTTGACCTGGTTGAAGATAACGCCTTCAACGCGCTCGCCAGCTTCGAACTTGGCTTCGAGCTTGACCCAGCTTTCTTCGCGACGAGCCTTTTCGCGCGACAGAACGGCTTCGCCGAGAGCGTTTTCGATGCGCTCGACATAGACTTCGACTTCGTCGCCGACCTTCAGCGAACCGTCCTTGCCCTTGGCGCCGAATTCCTTAAGCGCGATGCGACCTTCGACCTTGAGGCCGACGTCGACAACTGCCATGTCCTTTTCGATTGCCGTTACCAGACCTTTGGTAACGTAGCCTTCGGCCAGATCGTTGGATGCGAAGGATTCCTCGAGAAGAGCTGCAAAGTCTTCGCGCGTGGGGTTAGTTACTGCCATGAAATCTCCTGATCGTGTCCTAGTTCAAGGACACGCATGCGCCGGTGGTTCGTGTTAAACACGCCCGAAGTCCAGGCCCGCCTCTCTCTACGACTGTTGCGTGGGAGGCTATCCGGCGCTGGGACTGAACTGCGGGATCTCTGTAAAACGAAAAGCCGGTAAACCGGCGTTCCGTCAATTCTTCGTCAGGGCGACATCGATAAACGACTTCGCCGCCTGAAACGCGGCCTCTATACCCATTTTAGAGGTATCTAGCAAGTGCGCGTCGTCTGCCGGCTTCAAAGGGCTGTCGGCGCGACCCATGTCGCGCTCGTCGCGCTTCTTCACATCGGCGAAGATGTTATCATAATCCGCCTCGCCGCCCTTGGCGATAATCTCCTCATAACGGCGTTTTGCGCGCACGTCGGCTGATGCCGTGACATAGAGTTTTACCGTCGCATCGGGGCAGACGACGGTGCCGATATCGCGACCATCGAGAACCGTGCCGGGCGTCTTTTCCGAAAACGCCTGCTGGGCCTCTACCAGCGCGCGGCGCACTTTCGGCATGACGGCAATCTTCGACGCCGCCTCACCGATCGCATGGGCCGAGAGGATATCGCGATCGAGGCCGGAAAGTTCGACCTCGCGGGCCATCTTTTCCACAACCGCCTCGTCATCCAGCGGCAGGCCGGCATCGAGAAGCGCCTTGGCGGTGGCGCGATAGGTCAGGCCGGTATCGAGATGGTGGAAACCATAGGTTTCGGCGATCTGGCGCGACAGCGTGCCCTTGCCCGCTGCCGCCGGTCCGTCGATGGCAATGACGACGCCCATCAGGCGCCCTCACCTTCCACGGCGTCGATCTTCGCGCCGAGCCCGGTCATCAGGTCCATGAATTCCGGGAAGCTGGTGGCGATGATCGAGGCATCGTCGACGGTGACCGGATGTTCGGAAGCCAGGCCAAGCACCAGGAAACTCATGGCGATACGGTGGTCGAGATGGGTCACGACGGCCTTGCCCTGCGCATTGCCATAACCCTTGCCGCCCGGACGGCCGCGAACGACCAGGGTTTCCTTGCCCTCATCGCAATCGACGCCGTTCAGCTTCAAGCCTTCGGCAACGGCCGAAAGACGATCGGATTCCTTGACCCGAAGCTCTTCGAGGCCAAGCATGGTGGTCGTGCCGGACGCGTAAGCGGCAGCGACAGCCAGAACCGGATATTCGTCGATCATCGACGGCGCGCGATCGGCCGGAACCGTGACGCCCTTCATTTCGGAATATTTTACCCGCAGATCGGCGACATCCTCACCGCCGGCAAGGCGCGCGTTCTGCACTTCGATATCGGCGCCCATTTCCTGCAGCGTCAGGATCAGGCCGGTGCGGGTCGGGTTCATCAGGACGTTCAAGATGGTGACATCGGAGCCCGGTGTCAGCAGCGCTGCGACCAGCGGGAAGGCCGTCGAGGACGGATCGCCCGGCACGTCGATGACCTGACCCTTGAGCTGGCCGCGACCGACGAGACGGATGGTGCGCAGGCCCTCGGCATCGGTTTCGACAGAGAGATCGGCGCCAAACCCTTGCAGCATCTTTTCCGTATGGTCACGGGTCATGACGGGCTCGATGACCGTGGTGATTCCCGGCGTGTTGAGGCCGGCGAGAAGCACTGCCGACTTCACCTGCGCAGATGCCATCGGCACGCGGTAGGTGATCGGGTTCGGGGTCTTCGGGCCATGCAGCGTCACCGGCAGGCGATCGCCTTCGGTTGAAGAGACCTGCACACCCATTTCGCGCAGCGGGTTGAGGACGCGGCCCATCGGGCGCTTGGAAAGCGATGCGTCGCCGATGAAGGTCGAGGCGAAGTCATAGACGCCGACCAGACCCATGGTCAGGCGGCAACCGGTGCCGGCATTGCCGAAATCGAGCGGCGCTTCGGGCGCCAGAAGCGCGCCGTTGCCGGTACCCTGGATGATCCATTCGGCGCCGACCTTTTCGATCCTGGCGCCCATGGCGCGCATCGCCTTGCCGGTATTGATGACGTCTTCGCCTTCAAGCAAGCCGGTGATGCGTGTTTCACCCGAAGCGAGGCCGCCGAACATGAAGGAGCGGTGCGAGATCGACTTGTCGCCGGGAATCCGGATCGTTCCTCTGAGAGCTTCCGAGCGAGCCGATCTTGCCGGCTTCAACGCGATACCATGCGACATTGAGTGTCCCTATTCCTCAAGCGTTTCTGAATTTTGCGCCGTGGTTATCATAAAGCGTTTTGGCGGTCATCCGCTTGTTGGCCAAAGGAGGGCAAGAAAGCCCGGAAAGTTTGGCTTTGACATCAAGAGCCGTTGGCCTTATGGGGACCGGCTTAGATTTTTCACCCATTCATCCATCGCCGCACCTGCGGCGCGCCGATCTGATCGGCCGGCTCATGAGGCTTAACAGTGGCAAAAGCGGAACTCGGAACCAAACGTACCGACCCGGATACCGGAAAGAAGTTCTACGACCTGAACCGTGACCCGGTCGTCTCCCCCTATACGGGCAAGTCCTGGCCGCTGTCTTTCTTCGCTGAAAACAGCGCCGCCATCAAGATGGAAGAGGCTGCCGAAGACGAGGACGATATCAAGGAAGTCGACAGCGAGAGCCAGGAAGCCGAAGTCGTTTCGCTGGAAGACGCCGACGGCGAGAACAACGGTGACGACATCCCGGATATGGGCGATGACGATGACGTTGATATCGGCGACGACGAAGACGACACCTTCCTTGAGCAGGAAGACGAAGACGACGACGACATGACCGGCATTATCGGTGTCGGCGGCGACGACGACGAACAGTAATTGACGCTAACGCCCGACAATTTCAGAAAAATTGTCGGGCGTTTGAATTTTCGGCTTGCACTTCCAAAAATGGCGAAGTAATAAGCCGCCACTTCCGGAGCAAACAGCGCTTCGAAGTTTCCCAGGACCGGAAATACCGGACCACCCTGATGGGGCTATAGCTCAGCTGGGNNCGATCCCGCTTAGCTCCACCAAATTTCCCAGATGATATATCAGAAACTTGCACCCAAACTCAGACGTGCTTGAATTTGTGCGTATGCGCCAAGCAGGCTCGGTCGACTTTTCGCCTTGCCAGTGCGGCATTGCGAAGACGCGTCGATTCGGCCTGCAGAGGTCGCTTGCTGCGAACCGGGCCCTTGAGTGCAAGTTCGTTCAAGGCAATTTCATCGCGATAATGGTCGCGATATGCGATTGCCTTCTGTCGGATCACCAATGCGACCAGAGTGCCGAACAATCCGAAAATGATGAGCAGTATAGATGCTGTTATCATGATTCTTCCTCTGCCTTAGTAACGCAGAGGACGGCATAAGGTTCTCGATCGAGGTCCAAGTACGAGCCTCACAGATCGGTGATGTCCGCGCGGGAGCAGCTTTTATGCGAGTGCCCGGTCGTTCGCGTCGAACCGATGCATGAAGGTCTTGTCCGGTGTGGCGAAGACAATATCGTCGGCGCCATAACGATGCTCACCGAACAGGCGCACGGTCACGAGGCCGGCCTGTTCGGTTTCCAGATAGAAGATGGTATCGGCGCCGAGATGTTCGGCATGGACGACCTTGCCCTTCCAGTCGCCTGCCTCGCGCGACAGGGCGATATGTTCCGGCCGGATGCCGATCGTCTTTACTCCCGCCTCGCCCAGTCGTTCCGCCGGGATAAAATTCATCTGTGGCGAGCCGATGAAACCGGCGACGAACATGTTGGCCGGTTTGTTGTAGAGATCCATCGGCGAGCCGACCTGTTCGATCGCACCGGCATTCAAGACGACGATCTTGTCGGCAAGCGTCATCGCCTCGACCTGGTCGTGGGTGACATAGATCANNCGCTTGTGCAGGCGGGCGATTTCCAGCCGCGTCTGGACGCGCAGCGCCGCATCGAGATTGGACAGTGGTTCATCGAAGAGAAACAGGCTCGGTTCGCGTACGATGGCGCGGCCGATCGCCACGCGCTGGCGCTGGCCGCCGGAAAGCTCTGCCGGGCGACGGGCGAGGTAGGGTTCGAGCGACAGCATCGACGAGGCCTTCGTCACCCGTTCCTCGATTTCCGCCTTCGGCGTGCCGGCCTGTTTCAGGCCAAGCCCCATATTGTCCTTGACCGTCAGGTGCGGATAAAGCGCATAGGACTGGAAGACCATGGCGATACCGCGTTTGGCGGGCGGCACGATCGCCATTTCCTGGCCATCTATACGGATAGAACCCGAGCTTGCATCTTCCAGGCCGGCGATGACCCGAAGCAGCGTGGACTTGCCGCAGCCNNGCAGCCGGACGGGCCGACGAAGATGACGAATTCGCCTTCCTTGACGTCGAGATCGATACCCTTCAGCACCTCGTGGTCGCCGAAAGCCTTGCGGATGGATGTCAGTTGCAGCGAACCCAAGAGCGTCTTCCTTTAAAAATTCCGTACCGGCGTCAGAGATGGACAGGCTTGCCCGTGCGCGCACTTTCATCCGCCGCAAGGCAGATCCTCAGCGATTGCACCGCATCGTCCATATGCCGGGTGAGATCGATATTTTCGCGGATGGCCCGCAGCATATAGGCCTGCTCCAGATCGCAGAGCTCCTGATGGCCCGGCTCACCGGCCATCCTCATATCCTCGTCAGGCCTAATAAACTTTCCGTCCGGGCCGGTCTCTGCGCTGTGCAGGCGGATCACCGAGGTTTTTGTGTGGGTGTCGATATCGTCGGACTTGGCATTCGGGTCCATGACGATAGAGACCGAGCCTCTTGGCGACATGACATCCTTCACGAAGAAGGCGGTTTCCGAGATCATCGGCCCCCAGCCGGCCTCGTACCAGCCGACGGACCTGTCATCGAAAATCACCTGAAGGTGGCCGTAATTATACATGTCCGGCGCGATCTCGTCGGAGAGGCGCAGGCCCATGCCGCGCACTTCCACCGGCTTCGCATCGGTGATCTGGCACATGACATCGACATAATGCACGCCGCAATCGACGATCGGCGGCGTCGTATTCATCAGCGCCTTGTGCACGTCCCAGGTCGGGCCGGAGGACTGCTGGTTGAGGTTCATGCGGAAGACATAAGGCGGCCCGAGTTTTCGCGCTTCCTCGATCAGCCGTATCCAGGATGGGTGGTGACGCAGGATGTAGCCGATCACCAGCTTCTTGCCCGCAGCCTTCGCGGCTGCCACGACGCGTTCGGCATCGGCAACCGTGGTCGCCAGAGGCTTTTCGACAAAGACGTGGCAGCCGGCCTCGAAGGCGGCAACGGCATAATCCGCATGGCTGTCGGAATAGGTGCAGATAGAGCAGAGATCGGGCTTCAACTCCGCCAGTGCGTCCAAGAAATCCGGATGGATCTCGTAGCCGGCAAGCGCCGGATCAAGCTTCGGGACCGAGCGATTGACCAACCCGACGATCTCGAAGCCTGGATCGTTGTGATAGGCGAGCGCATGGCTGCGGCCCATATTGCCAAGGCCTGCGACGAGGACGCGGATCGGCTTATGCTCGCTCATTTGACGGCTCCAGAGGTTATGCCGCGGATAAGCTGGCGGGAGAAGATGACGTAGAGAACCAGAACCGGCAGGATGGCGAGCGACAGGGCAGAAAGCACCGCATTCCAGTTGGTGACGAACTGGCCGATGAACATCTGCGCGCCCAAGGTCACCGTCTTGGTCGCCTCGCCTGGCGCGAGGATCAGCGGGAACCACAGATCGTTCCAGATCGGGATCATGGTGAAGACGGCAACCGTCGCCATGGCGGGCCGCACGAGCGGCAGGACGAGGCGGAAGAAGATCGCATATTCCGACAGCCCGTCGATGCGCCCGGCATTCTTCAGATCATCGGAGACCGTGCGCATGAATTCCGACAGGATGAAGATCGCGAGCGGCAGGCCTTGCGCGGTATAGACGAGAACCAGCGCCGTCAGCGTGTTGACGAGGCCGGCCGCCACCATGCCCTGAAGGATGGCGACGGTGCCTAATCGAATCGGGATCATGATGCCGAGCGCCAGATAAAGGCCCATCAGCAAATTGCCGCGAAAGCGGTATTCCGACAGTGCGAAAGCGGCCATTGCGCCGAACAGAAGTACGAGCGCGATGGAGACGACGGTGACGATCAGGCTGTTCTGGAAATAGCCGATGAAATCGCCCTGTTTCAGCACGGTCTCGTAGCCGACAAGGCTGAAGGTCGAGGGCGTCGGGATCGCCATCGGTTCGCGAAAGATGGCGTTGCGTGTCTTGAACGAGTTGACCAGCGTCAGGAAAACCGGGAAGAGCGCGATCAACGTATAGCTTATCAGCGCCCCATGGATCAGTCCGGTGCGCAGGTACGAGGTGCGGGCTGTTGCCATCGTCTTCGGCCTCCTCAGAACTGGTAGCGACGCATGCGCCGCTGGATGACGAAGAGATAGAGCGAAACGCCGGCGAGGATGATCAGGAACATCACGGTGGCGATCGTCGCGCCCATGGAGCGGTCGCCCATCTGGTTCTGGAAACCGAAGAAGGTGCGGTAAAGAAGCGTGCCTAAAATATCGGTCGAGCCGTCGGGCCCGGCAAGCGCGCCCTGCACGGTGTAGATCAGGTCGAAGGCGTTAAAATTGCCGACGAAGGTGAGGATCGAGATGATGCCGATCGAGGGCAGGATCAGCGGTAGCTTGATCTTCCAGAACTGGCTCCAGCCGGTAATGCCGTCACATTCGGCGGCCTCCAGCACCTCGTCGGGAATGTTCAGGAGCGCCGCATAGATCAGCATCATCGGGATGCCGACATATTGCCAGACGGAGATCAGCGACACGGTGATCAAGGCGCTTTCCGGCCTGCCTAGCCAGGGCGCGAACAACCATTTCAGCCCGACCCAATCCATCATGCCCGGCGCGATGCCCCAGATCGGCGAGAGGATCAGCTTCCAGATGAAGCCGACGATAACGAAGGAAAGCAGCGTCGGAACGAAGATAGCGGTGCGGTAGAAGGTGGCGAAGCGCAGTTTCGACACAGACAGCATGGCGGCGAGCGCGATACCGATCGGGTTCTGCACCAGCATGTGGATGACGAAGAAGATCAGGTTGTTGCCGAGCGCATTCCAGAAGCTGGCGGAAAGCCGCGGATCGGAAAACAGCGTGACGAAATTGCTTAGGCCGACAAACATGGTCTGGCCGTCGACGAGATTATACAGAGACAGCCGCAGCGTCTCGATCAGCGGCAGGATCATGATCGCCGTGTAGACGAGGAATGCCGGCGCCAGAAATACGAGGATGTGCCAGCGGAATGGACGCTTGATCGGATCGATCTCAGGATCGGCAGTTTTGGTGTCGCTCATGGGTCGGTCCTGGATGCTCTTCTGTGAAAATCGAGAGGAAGCTGCCCCTCATCCGCCTGCCGNNCCTGCCGGCACCTTCTCCCCGCTCGCGGGGAGAAGGACATATGCCGCTCCCTCCCGCCCTATCGCAACGTAGCGTGGGGCAAGTCCCCTCTCCCCGTCAGAACGGGGAGAGGGTTAGGGTGAGGGGCAGTCTTAGCCGCTGTCGCCTAAGCATAGGCGATCAGCCAGCGCTCACTTCGCCGGCTTGTACCAGCTGTCCAACCCCTTCTGGGTCTCTTCGGCGGCCTGTTCCGGAGTCTGCGTGCCGTTGATGACGTTTGCAGACACGCGCCACATTTCCAGATCGAGGTTCGGCTGGCCACGGCCGACGATCGCCGCACTCGGGCGGATGGTCGGCTTGCAGTTCTGGCGCCAGGAGACGAATTCCTGGGCCAGCGGATCTTCCATCTTCACCGCCGTCGAATTCAGGCTGAAGAAGCCCGGCAGAGAGTTGGCGTAAAGCGTGGCGAATTCCGGCGAGGCGACCCAGGCCAAAAATTTCTTCGCCGCTTCCGGGTTCTTGCCCTTGGCGTTCAGACCGATGCCGATGTCGTTATGGTCGGAAATGTAGCAGGTATCGCCGGCCTTCTTCACCGGCGGCGGGAAGGCGCCCATTTCGAAATCGGCCTGCGCCTTGAACGGCGCGATTTCCCAGGAACCGGCCGGATAGATGGCGGCGCGACCGAGGGTGAACAGGTTCTGGCTGTCCGGATAGGTCTGGGCTTCGAAACCGTCGCCGAGGTAAGGCTTCCACTTGGCAAGCGTCTTGTAGGGCTCAACCCAGTCGGCATCGGTCAGCTTCTGGGTGCCGGCGATCAGCGCCTTGCGGCCTTCCTCGCCCTTCCAGTCGTTCGGGCCGATATTGTAATAGCCCATGGTTGCGGCTTCCCACTGGTCCTTGGTGCCCATCGCCATCGGGATGTAGTTGCCGTCCGCCTTGATCTTATCCAACAAAGCGAAGAACTCGTCCTCGGTCTTCGGCACTTCGACCTTCAGTTCCTCGAATGCCTTCTTGTTATAGATGAAGCCGTGGATGACCGATGCCATCGGCACACAGAAGGTCGTCTTGCCGTCGTCGGTGGTCCAGGCGGACTTGGCCGTGTCGGAGAAGTTGCCGATGCCGTCGAGATCGTTCAGCGGTGCCAGCTGGCCCTTCTGGAACATGGCGAGCGACAGGTCGAACGGGCGGCAGGTGATGAGATCGCCGGCGGTGCCGGCTTCCAGCTTGGCATTGACGGCGGAATTGTATTCGGTCGGCGCCATCGGTGCGAAGGTCACCTTGATGCCGGGGTTCTTCGCTTCGAAGGCCGGGATCAGTTTTTCCTGCCAGATCGACAGGTCGTCGTTGCGCCAGCTTTCGATGGTCAGCGATGCATCCTGCGCCAGAACCGCGCCTGCCGGAGCAAACATGGTCGTGGCGAAAAGCATGCCTTTCAGTAGACGGGTCATGATGTTCTCCCTGTTTGTTAGCGCCCTTGAGCGCATTTCACGGTATTTTCCGTCATATTCAGTTCCGTGAGTGCTTTCCTCAACACCTGTCCGGAACAATTCAGCAATTCCCGTGCGGCAGCCGCATCGGTGGACCCTGCAGCCAGCAGCACAGCAACCTTCACCGAGCCGTCGGCACGGGCAAAAAACTCACGGGCCTCATCGAAGCCGATATCGGCGATCTCAGCCACCATGCCGGCGGCGCGGATGCGCAGTTTTTCGTTATCGGCGCGCAGATTGACCATATGGCCATCATGCACATGACCGAGCTTGATGGCTGCCAGCGTGGACAGCATGTTGAAGGCAAGCTTCTGGGCCGTGCCGGCACCCATGCGCGTTGAGCCGGCCACGACTTCCGGCGGGGTCTCAAGCAGTACGCAAACATCCGCGCCTTCGAACAGGCATGCACCCGGATTATTGGCGACCGCCACGACCTTCGCGCCGCGGCTGCGCGCGATTTCGGCGATCTTCAGGACATAAGGGGTGGAACCGCTGGCGGAAACGGCGAGAACGCAATCGCCCTTTCCGATAACCGCAGCATCCGTTTCGGCCAGAGCCACATCGTCTTCCGGAGTGCCCGGCATTTCGCCATGGCTCGACAGGCCACCGGCCAGCAAGAGCACGATCTGCTCGCGGGGAATGCCGTAGGTGCCCGGAAGCTCTAGCGCATCGGCCATGGCCATCAGGCCCGAACTGCCGGCGGCGGCGTAAACGAGCTTTCTCCCCGAACGAAGAGCATCGGCGACAAGCTCGCCCGCTTGAGCCAAAGCCGGAATAGCAGCGTCGACGGCCCTGGCCGCGTCCTGCTGGCCGGCTGCCAGAAGCGCAAGAACATCCTCAGGCACCCGCATGTCGAGGCCCTCCGCTTTCTTGTGTGTGGCTTCGGTGGCTTTTTGGCTCATCCGTTTCTCCCTCTGATCAAAATGATGCCAAAAAAATACCAATTGTCCAGCGGGAAATTAACAATCGTTACCAGCGAAGGCTGTGTCGGCCTGCAGGCTCGCTAAAACATCAAGGAATTCGGGCAATTATCATCGATTTTGTCGTTCCGGTTATTTCGCCCTTGGTAAATGGTATTTTTTTGGTATCATCCACATTGGAGGTACCAATGACGGGTTACATTCTCGGGATAGACGGCGGCGGAACGAGCTGCCGGGCAGCGCTGGCCGATCAGGCCGGCACCATGCTCGGCCGCGGCAAAAGCGGTGCGTCCAATATCCTGACCGATCCCGATACGGCCCTGAGACACATTACCGAGGCGGCGCGGCTTGCCTTCGAGGATGCGGGGCTGGCACCGGATCTCGGTTCGGCATCGGCCATTCTCGGGCTTGCCGGCAACAATGTCGGCGATGCGGTCGGTTATGTGACGGCACGGCTACCCTTCAAGGCTTCGCAGATCGTTTCCGATGGCGTGATCGCGCTGCAGGGGGCGATCGGCGACGAAGACGGCGCCATCGGCATCGTCGGAACCGGAACCGTCTATATCATCCGCAACCGAGGTCAGTTCAAATCCATCGCCGGCTGGGGTTTTCAGGTCAGCGATCTCGGCAGCGGGGCAAGGCTCGGCCAGCTCGCGCTGCAGGAAACGCTGCTCGCCTTCGACAATATCCGGCCGAAAAGCTCTCTGGCTGAAGCCATCCTCAAGGAATTCGACGGCAATCCCGAACTGATCGTCGATTTCGCACGGCTGGCGAAACCCGGTGACTTCGGCCGCTATACGCCGAAGGTATTCGAATTTGCGGGCCGGAACGACGAGACCGCGCTGCGGATTCTGAAAACCGGCGCAGGCGGTGTCGACGAAGCGCTCGATGCGGTCAGTGCCGTTACCGGAGCCAAGGGCAAGCTCTGCCTGCTCGGCGGCCTGGCACCGCTTTATCCGCCCTATCTCTCCGAACGGCACCGGATACGCCTTTCCGAGCCACGCGCCGATGCGCTGACCGGTGCTGTCGAACTCGCGGTGAAGACTTTTGCGGACAAGGCCGAGATGCGCGCATGAGCGATATTCTGACCGCGATCCTGCCGCTGGACGGCCTGCAATCGGCAGGGTCGGGGCCGCTTTACCTGAAACTGCGTCAGAGCCTCGAAGAGGCCATTCTTTCCGGCAAGCTCGGCCATGGTGATGCGCTGCCGGCAGAACGCGATCTTGCCGATTATGCCAGTGTCAGCCGTGTCACGGTGCGCAAGGCAGTCGACGACCTCGTCAGGGACGGCTTGCTCACGCGCAAGCACGGGTCCGGCACGTTCGTCGTCAAGCCGCTGTCGCGGGTCGAGCAGCCGCTCACCAAACTCACCTCGTTTACCGAGGACATGGCGCGGCGCGGCCTCATCTCCCGTTCCGAATGGCTGGAACGCGGACTGTTTCATCCGTCACCGGAAGAGATGATGATGCTGGGCCTCGCCCCGGGCACGATGGTGGCCCGGATCGGCCGCCTGCGCTTCGGTAACGACATGCCGCTGGCCATCGAACGGGCCAGCATTTCCGCCGAGTTCCTGCCCGATCCGGTTTCGCTCATCGGTTCGCTTTACGCCGAGCTGGAGAAAAAGGATGCGCGGCCGGTGCGCGCCATCCAGCGGATTTCCGCCACCAACATGAAGAAGAGCGATGCCGGTCTTCTGGAAGTGCCGATCGATGCCGCCGGCCTTTCGATCGAGCGGGTGTCCTATCTGGCATCCGGCCGGGTGGTGGAGCTGACGCGCTCGCTCTATCGCGGCGACGCCTATGATTTCGTGGCCGAGCTTTCGCTCGGAGAAAACTGAAAATTCGAGGATTACACGATGCTGACCCATATGCGCCAGGAGATCAACGAGATACCGGAAGCGGCAGCGCGGCTGCTCGACCGATCGGCCGCTGACCTTGCGAAAGCGGGTCAGGCACTACGCGAAAAGGACCCGGCCTTTCTGGTGACGATCGCGCGCGGCTCTTCCGACCATGCGGCAACCTTCATCAAATATGCGATCGAACTGACCGCCGGCCGGCCGGTCGCCTCGCTCGGGCCCTCGCTTGCGTCGATCTACGGGGCCAGCTTGAAACTTGGCGGTGGCGCTGCAATCGCCATCTCGCAATCGGGCAAAAGCCCGGACATCGTCGCCATGGCGGATGCGGCGACGAAGAGCGGCGCAGTCACGGTGGCGCTCACCAACACACTGCCTTCGCCGATCACGCAAGCATCGCTGCATGCGGTCGATATCAATGCCGGCCCAGAACTTGCGGTCGCGGCAACAAAATCCTTCGTCAATTCGATCATTGCCGGCCTTGCCCTCCTGTCGGAATGGACAGGTGACGAGGCGCTCAAGGCTGCTGTCCGTGCCTTGCCTGACCATCTGGCAAATGCCGTCACGCTCGACTGGAGCGAGTTCGCCGGCCAGCTCGGTGACGCGGAATCGCTCTACATGCTCGGCCGCGGCCCGGCATTGGCGATTGCCAGCGAAGCGGCACTGAAGTTCAAGGAAACCTCCAACATGCATGCCGAGGCCTATTCGGCAGCCGAAGTGCTGCACGGCCCGGTGGCTCTGGTGGAAGACAAGTTTCCGGTGCTTGCCTTTGCCGCGCGCGATGCGGCTGAGGCTTCGATCGTCGAGATCGTCGACAGCCTTGCCGGCAAACGGGCGCTGGCCTTTGCGACCTCCGGCGAGGTGAAAGCCGCCAACAAGCTGCCTTTCGTCGCGACCGGCCATCCGCTGACCGATGCGCTGGCGCTGATCGTGCCCTTCTACGGTTTCGTCGAAGCATGGTCCCGCTCGAAAGGTTTTGATCCCGACCAGCCTGCAGCTCTGAAGAAGGTCACGGAAACACTATGACCCAACAAAAGGCTCTCATCGGCAAGCGCATCTTCGACGGCTCGGACTGGCATGAGGATGCCGCCGTCGTTTTCGACGGCGGAAAGATTACGGGCATCCTTCCGGTCGATCTGCTCTCTGCGGATATGGAAACGATCGAAGGTGGCGAGATCATCGCACCCGGCTTCATCGACCTTCAGGTGAATGGCGGCGGCGGGGTGCTTCTCAACGAGGAGCCGACGGCCGAAGGCATCGCAACGATCTGCGCGGCGCATGCCAAATTCGGCACGACGGCGCTTTTGCCGACACTGATTACCGATACGTTCGAGATCACCAGCCGCACGGTCGAGGCCGGGATCGAGGCGAAGAAACAGGGCGTCGCCGGTTTTCTCGGCCTGCATCTGGAAGGCCCGCATCTTTCGCTTGCCCGCAAGGGCGCCCATGATCCGGCGCTGATCCGCCCGATGGAGGAGCAGGATCTGGAGCTGATCCTTTCCTGCGGTGCGGCGCTCGACGCGCTGATGGTGACGATCGCGCCTGAAAGCGTGTCGCCCGAGCAGGTCAACACGCTCGCCCGCGCCGGCATCACCGTCAGCCTCGGCCACACCGAAGCCAGCTATGACACGGCCCGCCTCTATGCCACCGCCGGGGCGCGTACCATTACCCATCTGTTCAACGCGATGAGCCCGCTCGGCCATCGCGAACCGGGCATGGTCGGTGCGGCGCTCGATACGAGAAACCTTCATGCAGGCCTGATCGCGGACGGCATTCATGTGCATCCGGCGGCCATGGCCGCCGCCCTGCGCGCCAAGAACGGGCCGGGGCGGATATTTCTCGTCACCGACGCCATGTCACCGATCGGCACCGACATGACATCGTTTACCCTCAACGGCCGGGAAATACTGCGCCATGACGGTCGCCTGACACTTGCCGACGGCACGCTTGCCGGCGCCGATATCGACATGGCTGCCTGCGTGCGGCTGGTTCACGAAACGCTTGAGCTTCCGCTGGAGGAAGCGCTGCGTATGGCCTCGGCCTATCCGGCGGAGGCCGTGCAGATCGCGGATAAAAAGGGATCGCTCAGGCCCGGGTTCGATGCCGATTTCGTCGTGCTGGATGCCGGCCTGCATGCTCGGAGTACGTGGATCGGTGGTGTGCGCGTTTATCAGGCGTGATGCCGGGCGCTTGCCCCTCACCCAGAGCGCAGCTTGCTGCGCTCCACCTCTCCCCGCTTGCGGGGAGAGGGGACGTGCATTGCTTAAGCGTTTCAGACGGATGGAGAGGTTGAGGCTTGGGTCCTTCTCCCCGTCATTACGGGGAGAAGGTGGCGGCAGCCGGATGAGGGGCTGACGCTCGCCTATGCCGCACCCGAAAAAACAACGCACACTTTCAGCCCCTTGCCTCCGGCCCCATCAGCGAGACTGAGCTTTGCACCATGCAACCGGGCAATTTCATCGACGATCGGAAGCCCAAGTCCGGTGCCAGGCCGTCCGTGAGCCCCCGCATCGCCCCGCTCGAAGCGCTTGAGCACAGCCTCGCGGCGGGTGGACGAGATGCCCGGGCCATTGTCCTCGACCTCGAGAACCGCCAGGCCCTGCTCGCTACCCACGCGCACCGTCACTTCGGCACCGGTTCCCGCATAAAGCAGCGCGTTTGAAACGAGGTTCTTCACCAGTTCGCCAATCAGGATCGGTTCTACGACCGCCATCACCTCGCCTTCTCCGTCAAAACCGAGGTCTATTCCCGCTTCGGCCGCCCTCGGCACATGTTCGGCGGTCACCGCTCGGGCAAGATCGACGAGATCGACATCGCGCATCGCGGTCGAACGGCTGGCAGCATCGATGCGCGCCATAAGCAGCAGCTGGGCAAGGATACGCTCGGCGTCGCCAACCGCTTCATCCGCCTTTTCCGCCGCCTGCTGGATTTCACCGAGATTGCCGGAACGTCTGGCAAGCGTCAGCTGGGTGCGGACGATGGCGAGCGGAGTGCGCAGCTGGTGGCCGGCATTACCGGTGAAATGGCGAAGCGCATCGAGCGCGCCTTCGAGCCGGACCATGAAGGAATTGACGGTATCGACCAGTCCCTGCACCTCGTTCGGAACCCGCTCGGTGATGGGATGCAGGTCATCTGGGCTGCGCTGCGACAACGCTTCGCTGAAGCGATAGAGCGGCCGGAGTGACAGCGTGACGGCAACCCAGACGATCGCCGCTGCGCCCAGAATCATGAAGAGGATACGCAAGGCCGATCGCAGCAGGATCGCATGAGTAAGCTGCTGGCGGGCGATGGTGGTTTCGGCAACCGTTACGGTAAACGGTACCGAATTGATGCCGGTCGAGGCCGAACGCGCCAGCGCCGCCACCCGGATCGGCTCGCCGCGAAAACTCGCGTCGGCGAAGGCTGCGGCCTGCCCTTCCCTAC
>DLSX01000006.1:0-4627 GCA_002500765.1 Neorhizobium sp. UBA7851 | reverse complement strand
CAACAGAACACGGTCGGACACTTCATTGGCGGTATCGACCGCCTCATCCCAGGTATCGATCATCGCGATCGCGCCGATCACGGCGGTGGACACCAGCAGCCATGCAAGCAGCCGGCGACGCAGCGAATAGGCGCTCGGCTGCGCCATCGTCATGCCGCCCCACCCGGCGCAGCGCTTGCCGCTTCCAGATAATAACCGATGCCCCCCGCGGTCTTCACCGTCAGCCCGTGCGGCACGAGTCTCTTCCTTAGCCGGCTCACATATTGCTCGATGGCATTGGCCGACAGGTCGTCGTCGAAGCCGGTGAGCGAGGCGACGATCGCTTCCTTGGAGACGACTTTTCCCATTCTCAAAAACAGCAGTTCGAGAAGCGCTATCTCGCGGGCGGGAATATCGAGCGGCGTGCCGCTGCAGGAAAAGGTGCGGGATGTCAGGTCGAACGTAACGCCGCCATGACTGATCACCGAGCTGCGCAGGCCTGCCTGACGACGCAGCAGGACGCGAATACGCGCTTCGAATTCCGGTACATCGAAAGGCTTGATCATATAGTCGTCGGCGCCGAGATCGAGCCCGCGGACCCGTTCTTCCGGCAGTCCCCGTGCCGTCAGGATCATCACGGCGGCCCGGTTCTGCCGGGCGCGCATGGCGCGCAGCACGTCGAGACCATCCATTTCCGGCAGGTTCAGATCGAGGATCACCAGATCATAGGCCTGTGCGGCGGCGGCTGCTTCCGCAGAGGCACCATCGGCGACGAAATCGACGACATAACCGCTGCCACGCAGGATGGCCTGCAGACCTTCGGCCAAAGCCAGATTATCCTCGACCAGAAGTATGCGCACGAAATCCCCCCGCTTCGCCGCCGATTATATCCGGCGAAGCAGAGAGATGTCACGATGGCGGTGCGCCGATAGTCAGGGACGGCCGAGATAATCCATCTTGCCGACCGGCACGCCCTTGTGGCGCAGGATCGCGTAAGCTGCGGTGACGTGGAAATAGAAATTCGGCAGCGCAAAGCCGAGCACGTAATCCTTGCCGCTGAAGGTCATTTCGCCCGAGCGGTTCTTCAGCACGACCTCGATATCCTCGCGATCCGCCATGCCGGCCGGAACGACCTCCTTAAGGAAGGCGACGGTCTTTTCGATACGGGCATGGAGATCGGCGAAGGTCACTTCATCGTCGGCCATGGCGACGTTTTCAACACCGCCGATGCGAACCGGCACGAATTTGGCGCTGTCGCTTGCGCGCTGGATCTGGCCGGTCAGCGGCAGCATGTCTTCGATCAGCCGGGCTTCGAGAAGCTCCTTGTGAGCGATGCCCTTTTCATCGGCGAATGCCTCACCCTTTTTCAGGATTTCAGTAAGGCTGGCAAAGCCGCGCAGGAAGGCGGGTACGGAAACGTCATAGAGCGAAAGCGACATGGGGTTCTGACCTCGTTGAGGAGAATAAAACAGGAAGGCCGCCCTCAGATAGTCCGCCAGAAACGCGAAACAAGACAGGCTGCAAGAAACTCCATCTACCGTTGCCGGAAGGTCCATCCGCTGCGGCGGCTTGCCGCAAGCCGCGGGGTCGGGCATTCTTCAATGATGATGCGATCCCTTTTCCTCTGTCTCTGTCTTGCCGGGCTCTGTTCCGGCGCGCTGCCCGGTTCTGTGGCAGCGCAAGTGGTGATGTTTCCGGCTCTTTCGGGCAAAAAAGATGCACCCGTCCTGACCGTTTATTCTTCGCTCGACGAACCGCTGGCCAAACCGATGATAGACGGTTTCCAGGCGGCTAACCCGGATGTCGCTGTTTCCTACGAGGATATGCTGACCGGTGAAATCTACGACCGAATCGTGCGGGAGACAGATGCGGGCAGGAAGACGGCCGATTTTGCCTTTTCCTCCGCCATGGACCTGCAGGTGAAACTCGCCAATGACGGTTATGCGCAGGCAAGCAACCTGCCGATGAGCGACCGCTGGCCCGACTGGGCGAACTGGCGCAACACCGTCTATGCCCTCACCTTCGAGCCTGCCGTCTTCGTCTACAATAAACCGAGCTTTCAGCACGAGGCGCCGCCTTCCACCCGCGCCGAGTTCATCGAGTTCCTGCAGAAACACGGCGATTCGATCCATGGCCGGATCGGTACCTATGACATCGAGCGTTCCGGGGTCGGCTTCCTGTTCATGTCGCGCGACCAGGAGCAGTTCGGCGACATCTGGTCCGTGGTGCGGGCCATGGGTGCGGCCGGGGTAAAGCTCTATTCCACCAGCGGCGCCATTCTCGAACGCGTCGCGGACGGGCGTTTTCTGCTCGGCTACAATATCGTCGGCTCCTATGCCGCCGACTGGGCGTCGCGCAATCCGAATGTCGGGATCGTGCTGCCGAAGGATTATACCGTCGTGATGTCGCGCATCGGGCTGGTGCCGCAGGCGGCTGCCCGTTCCGATCTCGGCAAGCGTTACCTGGAATTCTTCATGTCGAAGGAGGGCCAGACGATCATGGCCCGCGAACTGCAGATCCCGGCCGTCAGCCCTGAAGTCGCCGGCAACAATACGGCGACCACCATGCGCGAAATGCTCGGCGGGCAGTTGAAGCCGGTGCCGGTCAGCCTCGGATTGATGGTCTATCTCGACCAGGTGAAGCGGGCACGGTTGATCTCGAAATGGAACGAGGAACTGCGACATCAATAGGACTTGAAAAAGCTGTCGCCTTTACTTCGTTTTCGGCAAGAATGACTGTCGTCAAGCGATGTCAGGTAAATGTCAGGTTCCTGTGATCGCTTAAGGCATTCGGACCCCATGGAGGTGGGGCCGGCGATAACGGGAGGGGAAGACAGGCGAAGAACGCCTGCACGTCATCATCCTTCCGTTGCGAAAAACAATCCGTCCCGCGGGACGTCAACGGAGGACATACCTTGAAACATTTCCTGCTCGCTTCCTTCCTCGCGGGTGCAATCGCCCTTCCGGCGGCTGCCGCCGATTATTCAATCATGGCGCCGGCAGCACCGGGCGGCGGCTGGGACCAGACCGCGCGCACGATGCAGACCGTGATGCAGAAGGAAAAGATTTCCAACCGCGTTCAGGTGATGAACGTACCGGGCGCCGGCGGCACGATCGGCATCGCGCAGTTCGCCAGCCAGCAGAAGGGCAACCCGAACGCACTCCTCGTCGGCGGTTACGTCATGGTCGGAGCGATCCTCACCAACAAGTCGCCCGTCACGCTGAAGGACGTCACCCCGATCGCACGGCTTACCGGCGAATATGAAGTGATCGTCGTGCCGACCGCGTCCGACATCAAGTCAATCGGCGATCTGGTTGCCAAGCTGAAGGCTGATCCGGGCTCAGTTTCCTGGGGCGGCGGCTCGGCCGGCGGTACCGACCATATCGGCGCAGGCCTGATCGCCAAGGCGGCCGGCGTCGATCCGACCAAGATCAACTACATCGCATTCTCCGGCGGCGGCGAAGCACTGGCCGCGATCCTCGGCAGCCAGGTGACCGCCGGCATCTCGTCCTATGGCGAGTTCGAAAGCCAGATCAAGGCCGGTTCGCTGCGCCTGCTGGCCATCTCGTCGGCTGAAAAGATCGAAGGCATCGATGCCCCGACGCTGAAGGAAAGCGGTCTCGACGTTGTGCTGCAGAACTGGCGCATGGTTGCCGCTGCTCCGGGCATCACCGAAGAACAGAAGAAGGCGATCGCCACCGATATCGAAAAGCTCGCCAAGTCCGAAGGCTGGCAGGAAAACCTGAAGACCAAGGGCTGGATGGATACCTATCTGTCGGGCGCTGCCTTCGATGAACAGCTTGCCAAGGACATCGCCTCCACGGAGACGATCCTGAAAGAAATCGGATTGGTTAAATGAGTTCTGACACCAACAAGAGCTCGAGCGAGCGCCGCCCTGATTGGGCGGCGCTTGTCATCGCAGCCGTTCTCGCCATTGTCGCCGCCGTCATCTTCGTCGATGTCTCGCGGCTGACGAGCACCACGGGCTATTCGCCGGTCGGACCGGCGTCGGTTCCCTACTGGATCGGCTTCGGATTGATCGGCCTTGCCGTCTGGACCGTGTTTGCGGCCTTCCGTCACGATTTTCCCGAGCGTGAGCGTCAGGAAATCAGCCCGGTCCTGTGGGTCGTCGGCGGCCTTCTCGCCCAGATGATCCTGATCCGCTTTGCCGGTTTCTCCATCGCCACCGGCCTTCTGTTCGGTCTTGCTGCCCGCGGTTTCGGCGCACGCAGACTGCATATCAGCATTCCCGTCGGCATCGTCATCTGTCTTGCCATCTGGTGGCTGTTTGCGGGCGTATTGCAGCTCTCGCTTCCCGCCGGCCCGCTTGAAAACCTGCTCCTCCAGTAACCGGAGCCGGAGAGACATCCCATGAGCACATTCGAATTCCTCCTCCAGGGCCTGGCATCGGCAGCAGAGCCGATGAACTTGCTCTACGCGCTGATCGGCGTCACGCTCGGCACCATGGTCGGCGTGTTGCCAGGCATCGGGCCGGCGACCACCGTGGCGCTTCTCTTGCCGGTCACCTACCAGCTCGACGCCACCGGCTCGCTGATCATGTTCGCCGGCATCTATTACGGCGGCATGTATGGCGGCTCGACGACGTCGATCCTGCTGAACACGCCCGGCGAAAGCGCCTCGATCGTCA
>DLSX01000008.1 GCA_002500765.1 Neorhizobium sp. UBA7851 | reverse complement strand
CCCGTGAGCGGAAGGACATCGAACTGACGATCGAGCGCAGCACCGTGCGCGCGCCCGATGCCGGGCTGGTGCTCAAGCGGACGGCGCGCATCGGCGCCATGACGTCGGCGGCCGCAACCCCGCTCTTCGTCATAGCGAAGGATGCCGCCATCGAATTTGCCACGCAGGTGACGGAAACGAGCTTTCTGCGGCTCGAGGAGGGCATGCGCGCACAGATCAGACTGCCGGGATATGAGGCCCTGCTTGGCGGCAGATTGCGGTTGAACGCGGCGCAGATCGATCCAGTCACCCGCAGCGGCGAGGTGCGCATCGAGCTTGACGAGACGAACGGGCTGACGCCCGGCATCTTCGCACGCGGCAGTATCCATGTCCCTGCAAGGCGCAATATTCTCTTACCCGGCAGCGCGGTCAGTACCGCGAGCGGCACGAGCAATGTCTTCGTGATCAAGGATGGTGTCGTGGACCGTCGCGACGTTACCGTCGGCGTCCGGCAGGACGATTTCGTCGAAATCCTCGATGGTGTCAGCGATGGCGAGATGGTCGTGCTGAAATCCGGTGGGTTTCTGAAATCCCAGGAAAGGGTTCGGCCGGTTCTGGCCATATCCGAGCGGCCTGCAGCCGATCACATCGCCTCGGCGCTCGCCGTCGAAAATACGGAGGTGGCGCGATGAACGGCAATATCTCGGCTTGGACCATCTGTAATCCGTTACCGTCCATTCTGCTTTTCGTGATCCTGACGGTCGTCGGCCTCTACAGTTTCTCCCGGTTGCCGGTCACCTATTTCCCGACAATCATTACGCCTGCGGTGAAGGTCACCGTCGAGCAGCCGGGTGCCACGCCCGTCGAACTGGAAACCGAAGTCACGCGGCTCGTCGAAAATGCGATCGCCGCGCTTCCGGCCATCAAGGAGCTCTCCTCCACGATCGGCGAGGGGCGCTCGGTCACCACGGTCGAATTCGAACTGGGGCTCGTTTCACCCGATCGCGCGATGAGTGATGTACGTGACGTGATCGCAAGGATAAGGGGCGACCTGCCGGGCACGATCGACGAGCCGATCATCGAGCGGATCGAGGAAGAGGCGCAGTCCATCGTCACCTATGCCGTCTCCAGCCAGGAGATGACGCTGGCGGAAACCTCCTGGTTCATCGATGACACCGTGAAACGCGATCTGCAGGGGCTTTCCGGTGTCGGCCGCATCGAGCGCATCGGCGGCGTCGACCGGGAAATCCATGTCGAACTCGACGCCGACCGATTGCAGGCGCTGTCGCTTTCGGTGAACGCGGTCAACGAGACCATCATGGAGAGCCAGCTCGACCGGTCCGGCGGGCGCAGCGACATGGAAGGCCGCGAGCAGGTGTTGACGACTGCCGCTGCCGCAGCGACCGTTTCAGGGCTTGCGGAAACACGGCTCTCGCTTTCGGGTGAAAATTCCGTGCGGCTGACGGATGTGGCGACGGTGAGCGACACGTTTGCCGAGCCGCGTGCGTTCGCGACATTGAACGGCACGGATGTCGTCGGCTTCTCCGTCTATCGCTCGCAGGGCGCAAGCGATGTCACCGTTGCGCAAGAGGTGGCCGGTGCTATCGAAAAACTGAGCCTCGGACATCCCGGCCTTCGTTTCAGCATTGTCGATGATACCGTTTCCTATACGCAAGGGAATTATCGGTCGGCGATGAATACCCTGTTTGAGGGCGCAGCCCTCTCGATCATCGTCGTATTGCTCTTCCTGCGTGATTGGCGCGCAACCCTGGTTGCGGCCGTCGCCCTGCCATTGTCGATCATCCCGACATTCTTTGCGATCGATCTGCTTGGCTTCTCGCTCAACATTCTCAGTCTGTTGGCGATCACGCTGGTGACCGGTATTCTTGTAGACGATGCGATCGTCGAGATCGAAAATGTCGTCCGGCACCGCAATATGGGCAAGTCCGCCTATCGCGCCGCACTCGATGCATCCGACGAAATCGGCCTTGCGGTGATCGCGATATCGGCAACGATCATCGCGGTCTTTGCGCCGGTCGGGTTGATGAGCGGTGTGGTCGGGCTTTATTTCCGGGAATTCGGGCTGACCGTGGCGATTGCGGTGTTCTTCTCGCTTCTCGTCGCGCGCCTGATCACGCCGGTCATGGCTGCCTATGTCATGACGAATGCTCCGCCGATCGAGCCGGCGAGAGGGAAATTGTCGCTCGCCTACGAGAGCCTGTTGCGGCAGGCCCTGCGCTGGAAATGGGCAACGGTGATAGGCGCTTTCGCCCTGTTCGGCATGGCGATGATTTCGTTGATGTCGGTGCCGACCACGTTTCTGCCGGAGGAGGACACAGGGCGCTTGACGCTGACCGTGGAACTGCCGCCAGGCACGAGCCTCGACGAGACCCGCGCGGTTACCGACAGGATCGCGGCCGTGATAGGTCAAACCGAGGAGGTCGAAGGTGTGCTGGTGCGGGCCGGATCGAGCATGAGCGGCCAGCAGGATGTGCGATATGCCGTCGTATCGGTCGACCTTAAGCGCAAGGCCGAGCGGAACCGATCGTCCTTCGACATAGAAGCGGATCTCGAAAAGGCGTTGATCGATATTCCCGATGCCCGCCTCCGCTTCCTTAATGATCGCGGCGGTCGCGACATATCCTTCTCCGTTCTGGGCAGTGACGGTGATGCCGTTCAGGAAGCGACCGACCGGATCCTGCGCGAGATGGCAAAGGATCAAAGTTTCGTCGGCCCATCGAGCGACAATATCGCGATGCGGCCGGAGTTGCGCATGACGGTTGATTCCGAAAAGGCGGCAACGCTCGGTGTTTCGACTGCAGCCATCGCCAGCACAATGCGGATTTCGACGATCGGCGATGTGGATTCGCGCCTGGCGAATTTCGTCGAGGGATCGCGGCAGGTCCCCATCCGCGTCGTTCTCGATCAGGCCGCGCGGGGCAGTTTGCCGGTGTTTGAAACTCTGAGCGTACCTGCGGCGAACGGCGGGCAATTGCCGCTGTCGGCTGTGGCCGCGATCGGCTTTGACGAAACGATCGCCGCGATCGACCGCTTCTACCGTCAGCGCCGGATCGAGATCGGCGCCGACATGGCGATTGGCTTGACGTCAGGCCAGGGGCTCGGGCGGCTGATGCAGCTCGAGAGCGTCAAGAACCTGCCCGATGGCGTGCGCGTGCAGGCGACCGGCGATTCCGACACCGAAGGCGAGATATTCGAGAGCTTCGCGGTTGCCATGGGCGGCGGCATCATGCTGGTGCTGATCGTCCTCATCCTGCTGTTCAAAAGTCTGTTGTCGCCCTGGACCATTCTGGCATCGCTGCCGCTCTCCATCGGAGGGGTCGTTGGGGCCCTCCTTCTCAGCGGATACCCGATATCGCTACCCGTCGTGATCGGTATCCTGATGCTGATGGGCATCGTCACCAAGAATGCGATCATGCTCGTGGATTTCGCCATCGAGCGGGAAGCGCATGGTCTTTCCCGCGGCGAAGCGGTTGTGGAGGCCTGCCGGGAGCGGGCGCGTCCGATCATCATGACGACGCTTGCGATGGTGGGCGGCATGCTGCCTTCGGCGTTTGGTATAGGAGAAGGCGGAGAGTTTCGTGCGCCGATGGCAATCGCGGTGATTGGCGGATTGCTGGTGTCCACCTTCCTGTCGCTGATCGTCATCCCGTCACTGCACCTGATCATCTCGGCAGCTGGAGATCGTATCGGTCGCATCTTCAGACCTTTCCTGCAGTCGGCTGAAACGGATCTGGATCAGGTCCGGAAATAGGCGCGCCGTAAGCCGGGGCTCCCCCAGGACCCAAGGCCACCCTCGGCGCGCTTCGACGGGGCCAGCTTCCGCAGGCTGGCCCCGTCACCTGTTTTCCTTGCGCTTGATCAAAACACCGGTCGCTAAGGCTAAGCGGCGAAGTCTGGAAAGGAATGACGGGGGCCGGGTGTTCGGTGCCGGGCCATCGGCTGCGTGGTGCCGTCTGCCTTAAGGCTCTCCCATGTCGGGAGGAAAAATGGCGCGCTTCAAGAGTGAGGAACAGGGGGGCTCGTGCTGGTGGTCAGCTATCGCCGCCCATGGAATATCACTACGGGCCTTCAGTAACTGCGGTCGACCAGAAGCAGTAGGATAAAAGGGCCACCCAGAAGGGCGCCGGCTAATGCGATCGATACCAGCATCTGGAAAATGAGGCGCGAAAGAGTTTTTCTGGCCATTCGGCGTCACCCTTATCGGCTGGAGATTGAGTTCTTGCGTCAATGTCGGATCGCCGAGAGAGGATCTCGAAACACCGGGACGCTGCCGTCTGGCCGGCAAGCAAGTTGCTTGAAGCGATCAATCCTGAACGCCGACAAGGTGGTGCAGATGTCTGACGATGTCGCCGACCGTCAGAAAACGGTCGGCCGCATTGTCGTCGATCTTGAAACCGAATTCCTCCT
Source organism: Neorhizobium sp. UBA7851 (assembly GCA_002500765.1). Classification (GTDB taxonomy): domain Bacteria; phylum Pseudomonadota; class Alphaproteobacteria; order Rhizobiales; family Rhizobiaceae; genus Neorhizobium. The sequence continues at coordinate 19,272 of DLSX01000008.1, read as the reverse complement.
CGAAGACCATCACCATCTCGGTGATCTCCAGCGAGTCCGCGCCCAGATCGTGCGACAGGCTGGCCTCCTCGACGACAAGCTCCCGTGGGAGATCGAGATAGATCGAGATGACGGCCCTGACCCTGTCGGACAGGTCCTGGCTGATGGGATGGAGAGAACCGGTGTGAGGACGGGTTTGCATATTCGTCAGCTCTTTTGATTTTGTGTTGGGATGCGTTTTCGCCCGCAGGATTGAGCCGCAGGTCCCGATCTGTTTTCATCGAGTGCGGATGAATGCGATGCGAGTGGCGTTTATGCGTCCGGCAAGTCGCGGCCGGGTTCTTCTCAGAGAAAACCTTTTCCACCGGATCTGGCAGGCCAGCAGTTCGGCGCAGAGCATCACGATGGTGATGATCAGCATGGAAAGGATGACGTCGGAAAGATAATGGGCGCCGAACAGGATACGGTTGAAGGACAGTGAGACCGCGAGCGTCCCGAGCAGAAGCTGCGCGACCCTGCGTGTGATCCTGTGCCCGGCCGGGATGAGATAGATCAGAGAGAGCATCGCCATCGCACCCGCAGCCTCGCCGGAGGTGAAGGAGCAGTTCGAGGCGCAGGCCTCGGAAAGCTCCCAGGCGGCGGAAAGCGGCTGATCGCCGCCGAGCCCAAATGTGTCGCGTGGCCTTGCCCGTCCGAAAGTGTCTTTCAGGAACATGTTGACGATGACACCGACACCAACGCCGTAGGTGATCAGCGGAACAAGAGAGCGCCCGAGATTGACGCCGACCGCATTCCTCAATCGACGCGAGAGGACCAGCGCGATCGAGGCGCTGATGGCCAGACTACCCGCCCAGAAATTTGCCTGCCGCAGCGTCTGCAGCCATCCGTTATGTCTCAGGGGGAACTGCTCGCCGTCGAAGAAATGCCGCGATACCGCCATGTCGATCGAGGGGTTGAGGTAGAATACCGCGCTTGCAACCACCGTCATCATGAATACGAGGGAGAGGTGGAAGCCTGTCTGCTTATTGCGTGAGGTAGATCGCGTCATAGGTCTGCTCCGAATGTTCGGGGCAGACTAGGCTTCGCCGCAGGGCCGGTTCATTTCGTCTTGTTTCTTATTGTTGCGTGTCCTTCGAGGAAGCCTGCTGAGGTATGGCTTTCCGAAATGCTTGTTCGACCGGCCGCTTTCCAAGCTTCGCAACAAAACTTAATAAAGCGAAACATATGCTGTCCGATTGGCATGCGAAACGCGTGCAGTCAGGTGATCAAGGACAAAAGCCGTGCAAGCAAATTCAGCCAATGCAAAGATCCTGATTGTCGAGGACGATCCCGAAATCGGTAAACTGCTCGCGCTGGCCATTCAGGAAAACGGCATGATGGCGACCGTTGCCGAAGACGGGCATGTGATGAATGCCCTGCTGCGCAGCAACGAATTCGATCTCATCATCCTGGATGTCATGCTGCCGGGCGAGGATGGCCTGAGTATCTGCCGGCGGATCCGTTCGGAAAAGACGACGCCGATCATCCTTTTGACCGCGCTGGGGGAAGAGGTCGACCGCATCGTCGGGCTCGAGGTCGGTGCGGACGACTATATTACCAAGCCGTTCAGCCCTCGCGAAGTCGTCGCCCGTATCCGCAGCCTGCTTCGGCGTGCATCCTATGGCCTGGTCAACACGCCGGTGCAGCGGAAGCTGCGCTTCGAAGGTTGGCAGATCGATCCGCTTCGTCGCCAGTTGCATGATCCGAGCAACGCGCGGGTTGCCGTGACGACGACGGAATTCGACCTGCTTTTGGCCTTCTGCCGTAATCCCGGCCGAGTCATCACGCGCGAAGAACTTCTTTCGCTTACCCATACGGGGCTTGCGGGTCCGATCGAACGCAGCGTCGATGTTCATATCAGCCGTCTGAGGCAGAAGATCGAAGCCGATCCGAAGACGCCCGTCCTTTTGCAGACGGTGCGGCTTGGCGGCTACATGTTTACCGCAAACGTCGAGCAGTCCTGAGGCCTGCGAACGAAGAGGCCGGGCAGGTCGCCCGGCATCGATAATTTATCGTGTCTGTTGGGATCAGAACTTATATCCGACGAACAGCGAGGTGGAGGGCTGTAGTTTCTCTTCCGTGATCGGGCTGTCGGCGGCGTCGCCCGTCAGTATGCCGAGGCCGACCTCGCCACGGACGAGCCAGTTTTCGCTCAGCATGTAGATTGCAGAGGCCGAAACGTTGACGCGCTTCAGGCCGGCTTCCGCCTTGTACTCCGAAAGACCGGATCTGGCCGACTGGGCAGCGGTTACGCCGAAATAGGATTGCATATGCTTGTCGTTGGCGACCACGGCCTCGACGCCCGCGCCGAGAATAAGCCGTTCCGTAACCGGCGCCTGGTATTCGGCCCCGAATGTGCCGATCAGGCTCTCGCTGCCACTGATCGTCTGGTCGACGGCGGCATAGATCTCGAAACCGTTCCAGTTGTAGGAGGCCTTGGCGCCGACAGTGGCTGCGAAATCGATGTCGCCCAGTCCGTCAAGGCGATCCGCGTCGTCGTCGTCGCGCCCGCCTTCGTAGCCGACCTTTGCCGCGAGTGCGAAGCCGTCATGGCGCAGCGCGGTTATCGTTATGCCGCGCGGATCGATTTCCAGCCATTCGCCATAGGTGAAGACGATGAATGGCACGGGCTGGATCTTGAAATCGCCGCTGCCTTCATATTCGGGCTCGTAGATCCCGCCGGCACCGACGATGAGGCTCCAGTTGCGCTCCGGTTTTTCGTTGTTGAACCGCTCCTGGTCGAATGGCGGTTCAGGGGTTTGTGCAGACTGGCTCGCATCGGCGGCAAGTGCGGTCGAAGCGGTGCCGGCGATCGCGAGCGTAACGTATAGGGCGCTTGCGAGAAGTCGCCGATCGGTCCGTTGGATAAAAGACATGGGTGCTCCAGTGATTAGACACGGGCAGCACCTCGAGAGGCGAGCCGTGCGTGCAACATATCTGTCCTGTCACGGACGGAGCGGGAGCAACGTGTCTTTGTGTTACGCTTTGTTGCGGCAAGAGGCGCAGAGTGATCGACACAAAACTTAATTTCGTTTTTCGATCGAAGGCTTTATCCTGAAGCGGAGATGGGCTCGCGGCAGGGGCCGCATCGCGGTTTTCATCGGGCAAGGTGGCCCAAGGGGGCGCTTTGGGATTTCGGATCTCCCAGTTGTTTTCGACCATTCATGGCCAGATCACCGCAGTCATCTTCGCCTGCCTGATCATCGCTTTCATCGTCGGTTCGACTTTGGAGAGTTGGGTAAGCAACGACTACAGTGTCCCCGATCTGGAGAGTATGTCCGGGAGTGTTTCCGTCATTGCGTCCGTCCTGACGCCTGCAACTCCTGACGAGAGAGCAGCCGTAATGATGGCCGCCAATCGCGGTGGCCTGCATCTTGGCCTGCGTCCACTCTCATATTTCGATAATGTCGCCACGTCCTCGCCTGAGGAGCCATTTCTTCAGGTGATCGTCGATCGTCTTCTGCCGCCGGAGGATCGTCCAATCCCGTATGGTGGCTGGCGAACATTCGTCGACGGCAAGCGGGTGATCGCCGCGAAAATTGATGATGAAACGCTTCTCGTCATGGAATTGCCGCCAGAGAATTTTCTGCGTCTCGACGCATTGAGGTTCGGCTCGAATTATCTCGTCGCCACGGCCACGCTTATTATTCTCTTTTCCGTCTTTGCGGTTCGCGCGCTCACCAGTCCTTTGCGCCGTATTGCTTCAGCTGCGGCTAGGGCCGACATCTCTCTCGGGCCGGCAATTTTCGAAGAAAGCGGAAGCGTCGAGATCGTGACGCTGGCCCGGGCGCTGAACGGCATGCAGCGGCGGATATCGACCATGGTCGAATCCCGGACGCGGATGCTGCGCGGCATAAGCCACGACCTGAGAACACCCCTGACGCGCATGCGGCTGCGCGCCGAACGGGTGAAAGAGGAAGAGATCAAAGAGGGGCTGCTGGGAGATATAGAGCGTATCGACAGGCTGTTGAAGGAGAGCCTCGGTTACCTTCGCGACAACTACCAGCGGGAGGTCTCGCAGCGCGCAGATCTGGCTTCCGTGCTGCAGACGGTCTGCGACGAATTCACCGATATGGGCAATGACGTGCAATATAGCGGCCCGGCGCGCATGGTCACCAACTTCAAGCCGCTGGCGCTTACGCGTGCGATTACCAATCTGTGCGAGAACGCCGTAAAATTCGGCACGCATGTGAATGTCGAACTCAGTTCAGCCGATGGTCAGGCGATCATCGACATCATTGATGACGGACCGGGCATTCCTGCGGAATACCGCAGCCGTGTGCTTGAGCCTTTCTTCAAGCTGGATACAGCGCGTCAGGATACCGAAACCGGGTTCGGTCTCGGCCTTTCCATCGTTGCCGAAATCATTCAGGCGCATCACGGAAAACTGGTTCTGCTCGATCGTCAACCCAACGGACTTGTGGCGCGGGTCATGCTTCCGCTCGAGCAGACGTGACGTGGTTGCAGGTGGGAGTGATCGATCTGCCAGGAACATATAAAAACGGCGCGCCGATCAGGCACGCCATTTTTGTGTAATGCGCCGCGAGCTGCATGTTGAACAGTCCGCAGACAAGGATATCAGGCCGCAGCCAGTGCTCCGGCTTTCGCATCATTGAGATATCGAACGAGATCCTCGATGGTGATGACCAGCAGGCCATTCTGTTCAGCGAAGATCTCGAGATCGGGAAGACGGGCCATGGTGCCGTCATCATTGGATATCTCGCAGATGACGCCGGCCGGGCGCTTTCCGGCAAGCTTGCAAAGATCTACCGCGGCTTCCGTGTGGCCGGTGCGGCCGAGAACGCCGTCCGGATTTGCCCGCAAGGGAAAGATATGGCCGGGACGGGCAAAATCGGCCGGGCGAGCGGTCGGGTCGACGAGCGCCTTGACTGTCGTGGCCCGGTCGGCTGCCGATATGCCGGTCGTGGTGCCCGGAATGTAGTCGACGGACACCGTGAAGGCCGTCTTCATCGATTCCGTGTTGTTCGGCACCATCAGAGGAAGTTCGAGTTCGTCGATGCGATTATGGTCCATGGCGATGCAGATCAGGCCACGGGCCTTGTTCATCATGAACGCGATCTTTTCGCTGGTGGCATCTTCCGCAGCAAAAATCAGATCGCCTTCGTTTTCGCGATCCTCGTCATCGACAACGACCACCATTTCCCCGCGGGCAAAGGCTTCGATTGCATCTTCAATTCTGGAAATCGTCATTTCAAGTCTTTCAAGGGTTAAGCCGGTAAAGGCTGTTGCATCGGCTTTCGCCGACAAAACTTATCCCTTGGGCGAACAAGCGCCACGGGCAGCCCGGTCAAAGGCCGCCGCGGGTTGGTCTCTTCCATCCGGACTATAACCGTCGGCTCCGGCATCTCACCGGATCTGCTGACCTTCCCTTTTAAGGAAGCGCTCGCGGGCTCCGGGGAGACCCCGATACCGCCGGTGGGGAGTTACACCCCGCCCTGAGAACGAAGGAATTCTATTTCAACAGATGCTTGAATTGCAACAGCTAAACGCGCTCTGAAAACTTCGATATCCATGAAAATATTGCACGACCGTCAAGAGATGCGCTTTATTTTGCTATCAGCACCTCGATGCCGCGCTTCTCGAACTCGCGCGCATCCCGGTCTGAAATACCGTCGTCGGTGATGAACGAGTTGATGACGTCCAGCGAACCCAGGCGGGTGAAGGACGAGCGATTGATCTTGGTGGAGTCGGCCACGAGATAGACGTGGGCCGCGGCCTTGATCATTGCTTCCTTGAGCTGGAGATCGGCAAAGCTCGGATAGGTCAGACCGGCATCGAGTGCCACGCCGGCGGTGGCCAGGAAAAGCTTGCCGGCGAAGATGTTGCGGAAATATTCGACTGACTTGTCGCCCGAAAGCGAAAGCGTCGGAGACTTGAACTGTCCGCCCGGCATATGGACCGCGAAGGTCGGCACGGACCCTAAGATGATGGCGATGTTCAGCGCATTGGTGATCAGCGTCAGGTCTCGCCGGCTGGTCAGCCGGGTGGCGATTTCGGTCGTCGTCGTACCCGCGTCGAGGATCAGTGTCTCGCCGTCCTTGACGAGGCTGGCCGCAAGCGCGCCTATGCGGCGCTTCTTGTCCATGTTCTCCTGGTGATGGAGCGTCATGGTCCCGCTCGCAGGCGCGGCGGTATTGAGATAGGCACCGCCATGTTCGCGGGTGATGAAACCCTCGCTTTCCAGCCGTTCCAGATCCTGCCTTATCGTTGCTTCCGATACGCGGAAGGCGCCAGCGAGGTCTCTCACCCGCGCCGAGCCTTCTTCCTGAAGCCATTCCAGGATGCGGCGTCGTCTCGGCTCGGACAGGAGACCGATCATCGACTCCGACGCATCCTGCTCTTCTTTCGTTTCCATTCCGGCCTGCCTAAATCCTTGAACCGCAAACAATCGAAATCATTCGATTCTCTTTTATGGGATTATTACAGGAACAGTCTTGCGCTTTAAATCCTCAACTCGCGTTCTGCTGCAGGACGACGCGGGCCTGGAGCTTCTGCTGGACCTGATCGACGACAACAGCCGCGATGATGACGAGACCTTTGATGACGGTCTGCCAGAAGGACGAAACGCCCATCATGATCAATCCGTCCGCCAGGATGCCGATGACGAATGCGCCGACGATCGTGCCGGCGATGCGCCCGCGTCCGCCGGACATGGACGTACCGCCCAGCACCGCTGCCGCAATCGCGTTCAGTTCGAATGTCTCACCGCTGGCCGGATGGCTGGCCTGCAGCTGCGAGGATATGATCAGGCCGACGAGTGCGGCGCAAAGCCCGGAGAACATGTAGACGAACAGCTTGGTGCGATCCACATTGACGCCGGAAAGTGCCGCTCCGCGCTCGTTGCCGCCGACGGCGTAAATATGCCGGCCAAGCGGGGTGCGCGTGGCGAGATAGGCTGCGCCAAGCGCGACCACGACCATGATCCAGACGGAGACGGGCAGGCCGAAGAACGTACCCGAGCCGATGAGCCGGAACGTGTCCGATCCGTATTCCGGATTGCCCGCAAGGTTCGGAAAGGTGCGGCCGTCGGAGAAGAGAAGCGCTGAACCACGCGCGACATAGAGGATACCAAGTGTTGCGATGAATGGTGCGACATTCAGCTTTGTTATCAGTAACCCGTTTATCCAGCCTATGAATATCCCGACGACAAGCACGAGAAGGCAGATTTCGATCGTGTTGAACTGAACGCTATAGGCAATGCCGAGGAAGCCGAGGTCGATCCCGTAGAGAACAAGATAACCGGCGACCATTGCGCACAGCCCGACAATCGAACCGACCGAAAGGTCGATGCCGCCGGCGATGATGACGAAGGTCATGCCGATCGCGAGGATCGCGTTTAGCGCCACATGCTTCGAAATGATCAGCATGTTTCCTGCGGTGAGGAAGTTGGGCGCCGCAATGGCGAAAAAGGCGAAGACCAGGATCAGCGCCACGAAGGTGCGCATGCGCAAAAGCAGCAGAAGCGCCGATGTTCTGGACTTGTGGCCGCCGATGACGGTCTTGGTGTTGGTGGTGGCGTCGATGCTGCTCATTGTGTCTCAACCCTTTTAAGATTTGGGGTCGCCGCGGAAATGACCTCCGCAGCACTCGCGCCAGCCGGGAATTGTCCGGTCAGCCTTCCATTCGCCATGACGAGTACGCGATCGGAAAGGGCGAGAACTTCTTCCAGATCGGATGTTACGAAGAGAATACCCAGTCCATCCGCTGCAAGCCGGCGCATCGTGCGAAAGATCTCGGCCTTGGCGCCGATATCGATTCCGCGCGACGGTTCGTCCATCAGCAGGATTTTGGGCCGCGTCATCAGCGCCTTGCCGATGACGACCTTCTGCTGGTTTCCGCCGGAAAGGCTGGAGACCGGATGTTCGAGGCTGGCGATCTTGATCGCCATCCGCTTGACGAAATCTGCTGCCTTGGCAGCTTCGGCCTTCAGCGACAGGTGAAACCCGCGGGTGAAATCGTAGAGCGACGACATGGTCAGGTTTTCGCGGATCGTCATGATCTGCACGAGACCGTCACGCTTGCGATCTTCCGGAATGAGCGCCAGGCCGCGACGGATCCGCCCCGAAACGCTCTTTTCCTTTACCGGCTTGCCGCCGATGAAAATCTGACCCGAGGAATTCGGGTGCTGCGCCATGATGCATTCGAGAAGTTCCGAGCGCCCGGCTCCCATCAGGCCGTAAAGCCCGACGATCTCGCCTTCGCGGATGGAGAGCGACATATGATCGACCGCGTAGCCGCCGGCAGGGCTCGGAAGGCAGACGTTGTCGACGCGGAACACTTCGTTGCCGAGCTGATGATCGCCGGTTTTCGGAAACTCCTTCGAGGCGCTGCCGATCATGTTGGCGACGATCCAGGGAATATCGACACCCTGCATCGAGCGCGATCCGGTAATGGCGCCATCGCGCAAAACGGTGATGTAGTCGCCGATGCGGATCAGCTCTTCCAGCCGGTGGGAAATGTAGACGATGCCGACGCCTTGCGTTTTAAGGTCCTTTATGACCCTGAACAGAACCTCGACCTCCGCGGCCGACAGTGCCGAAGTCGGTTCGTCAAGAATCAGGATACGGGCGTCTTCGGCAAGCGCCTTGGCGATTTCGACGATCTGTTGCTGACCGATCCGCAGGTTTCCAAGCGGCGTATCCGGGTCGATATTCTGTTCGAGGCGCTTCATAAGCGCCGCAGCCGCCGTTCTCTGCGCCTGGCTGTCGATATGGATTCCGGCGCGCGTCTTTTCGTGGCCGACGAAGATGTTTTCCGCCACGGTCAGGTTGGGGAACAGGTTGAGTTCCTGAAATACGATGCCGACGCCATGTTTGGCGGCATCCGTCTTGTCCGCGAAGACGACCTGTTGCCCGTCGAGTTCGATCGTGCCGCCGTTGAGCTGCTCGACACCGGCGATGATCTTCATCAGGGTCGACTTGCCGGCACCGTTTTCACCCACGAGAACGTTCACCGCTCCCATGCGCAGGTCGAAATCGACATTTTTCAGCGCCTGGGTGCCGGGGTAGATTTTCGAGCCGTTGCGGATCGAAAGGCCGATGGGATGGGCTTCCGTCATGGCGCGACCTCGATCGACACCGGCGTGATCAGCGGCTTTTCGCCAGCGGAGCGGATGACCACGGCGCCGACGAAATTCACCTTCTTGCCCTTCAGCTCGGTCTCGGCAGAGGGTAGCTCGGAGATCGCCTTGTCATTCAGAGCGCGCCCGAGCTTTGCGTACTCGATCTGGTCCCGAAATGTCGAGAAATCATAGAGATTCGTGGTGTCGCGCAACGCGCTACCCTTGACAACCGGGCCGAGCTGCACGGCTGCGTCAGCTTTTCCGTCGCCATCGACGTCGATTTCCGCAACGCCGGCTTTGGTGCTTGCGCGGGTGTCTTCGAGTACGGTCGCCGTGCCCTTGACCGGGAAATTCCAGCCGCCGCCAGCGCCGCCAACGCGAACTCCGTAGCTTTCCCCGGCCTTGTCCAGGCCGCCCTTGACCGCGCCCTGCAGGGTTGCAAGGTCGACCGCCTTTTCCGTCAAAGCCGGGACGAGCTTGGCGTCAAACGTCGTCTCGACGATTTCGGCAATGGGATCCACAGCGGCGTCGCCTTCGCCATCGTTGGTTTTTACCAGCTTGCAGCCGGAAACGGACGCGACAAGAAGGCTTGCCACAAACAGGGTCGTGATTTTCATGGGTATCCGCACTTCTTTTAAAGCAAAAGGCACCCGGGACACGTGTTATGTCCCGGGTGGGGATGGCGGTCTTATGGCTTCAGCGCGAAGGTCTCGAGCTTTTCGGCATTGTCGGCGTTGATGAGAATGCAATCCATCAGCTGCTTTTCGTCGAGGCCGGTCGAGCCGGTCTTGATGAACTTGTCCGCCTGCTCGACGGCATTCTGTGCCTGCTGGTAGGCCGGCTGGAGAACGGTTGCCTTGATGCCGCCCTTCTTGATGCTATCGCGAACGTCGTTCGAACCGTCGAAACCGACGACGATCACGTCCTTGCGGCCGGCAGCTTCAAGCGCCGCATAGGCGCCCATGGCCATCGTATCGTTGCCCGAGATCACGCCCTTGATATCCGGATGTGCCTGCAGCATCGATTCCATCACCGTATAGGCTTCGGTCTGAGACCAGTTGGCCGTCTGCTTGGCAACCAGCTTCATCTCCGAATACTGGTCGATGACATCATGATAGCCCTGGGAGCGGATGCCGGCATTGGTGTCGGATTCCTTGCCGAGCAGTTCGGCATAGTTACCCTTTTCGCCCATCAGCTTGACGAATTCTTCAGCGCCGAGCTGGGCGCCCTGGTAGTTGTTGGAAACGATCTGCGAGACTGCGACACCGGTCGTGGTGATTTCGCGGTCGATCAGGAACGAGGGAATGCCCTTGTCCTTGGCCTTCTGAACGGCGGCAACGGAGGCATCCGCGCCGGCATTGTCGAGAATGATGGCCTTTACGCCGGCGGCAATGGCGCTGTCGAAAAGTTCGCTCTGCTTGTTCGCATCATCGTCGTGAACGAGAACCATGGTCGCATAACCCAGTTCCTTCGCCTTTGCTGCAGCACCGTCGGCTTCAGCCTTGAAGAACGGGTTGGAGTGGCTCGGTGTGATGATTGCGATCGTATCGGCAGCAAGTGCTGTGCCCGACATGGCGCCGGCAATGCCAAGTGCGACGACGGACATCAAAAGACGTTTCGTAAGCTTCATGATTACCTCCCGTTGAAAAAAGAAGACCACCCTCCCGTGGCGTCTGTTGCAAACTATCGATCACTTTCGTTTAATGTCAATATGTTTTTGATGATTGCGCTTTTGTGTGCGAATTGCGCGTAGTAGCGCACGCTTATGTTGCGTTGCGGTATGTTTTCGGCGTTCTTGGTCGCATCGAGAGCAAACAAACCGCTTGAATGTCCCGTCGACGTATGTCAGTTATTTGCGAAACGAAAGAGATCGAAAGTAATCAAAAGTCTTTTGTTGGGTTTTCCGAGATCGGGCGCCTATTCCCCGGAGACAGGGCGCTGACGTTTGCCGGAGCGCGTAACGCCGTGTCGAAGGCCCAGCAACAACGGCCATGGAATAATCGGAGGAAGCATTATGACCACACAACGTTTCGGTGCCGGAATCTGGCACTTTGCGACTTACCTCGACCGTTACGCGACCGACGGCTACGGCACGCCGCGCAGCGTCATCGAGGCGATCGATCTTGCCGGCCAGGTCAAGGACCTGTCGGTCGTGGATATCAACTATCCCTTTTTCGGCGGCGATTTCTCCAATGCGCAGGTAAAAGAGGCGCTCGATCGCAACAAGCTCGGCGTCATCGGCATCACGCCGGAAATCTACACGCGCGAATTCGTCAAAGGCTCCTTCACCAACCCGGATGCCGGCGTTCGCCGCCGCACCCATGAGCTGGTGACCGAAGCCTGCGACCAGGTCCGTTATTTCGGGGCCGATTACGTCAAGCTTTGGCCGGGCCAGGATGGCTGGGATTATCCGTTCCAGGTCGATTACGGCACGCTGTGGAAGCATTCGCTCGATGGTGTCGGCCAGCTCGCCAGCGAAAACCCGGATCTCAAATTCGTCATCGAATACAAGCCGCGCGAACCGCGTGTGCGCATGAGCTTCGGTTCGGTCGCCCGCACGCTTCTCGGTATTGAGAAGATCGGCCTGCCGAATGTCGGCATCCTGCTCGATTTCGGCCACGCGATCATGGGCGGTGAATCCGCCGCCGACAGTGCCCAGCTGGCCATCGACTACGGCCGGCTGTTCGGCATGGACGTCAACGACAACTACCGGTCCTGGGATGACGATCTGGTCGCCGGCAGCCTGCATCCGATCGAACTCTTCGAGTTCTTCTATGTGCTGAGAAAGAACAAGTGGGAAGGTGTGTGGCAGCTCGACCAGTTCCCATTCCGCGAAGACAGCGTTGCGACCGCAAACCACGCAATCGATTTCCTTAAAGCCGCCGACAAAGGCCTCGATGCGCTCGATGTCGACGCATTGAAGGAAGCGCAAAGCCGCCATGATGCAATCGGCGCCTTGAAGATCGCGCAGAAGGCCCTGTTCGGCGCCATGTAGGCGGCGCTTGCGGCAACAGCCAGGTCCGGCCCAATCCGGCAATGAAAGGCCAATACCCATGTTGAAGAATGACCTCGTCGATACCATTCGCGAGAAGGCATTGTGGATGCGCCGCAGGGCTTTCACGATGGTCCATGATGCCCAGCTCGGACATCCCGGCGGCGATTTTTCGGCGATAGACATCATCGCGACGCTCTATTTCGGCGTGATGCGTTACGATCCGAAAAAACCGGACATGCCCGAGCGGGATCGCTTCATCATGTCGAAAGGCCACGCAACGGGCGCGCTCTACACCGCCCTTTGCGCTGCCGGTTATTATCCGGAAGACTGGCTGAAAACCTATATGCAGCCGCAGTCGAAGCTGAACGGACATCCGAACCGCAACTATCTTCCCGGCGTGGAAACCAATACGGGGCCGCTCGGCCATGGTCTGCCGGTGGCTCTCGGTATCGCGATTGCAGGACAGATGACCAAGAGCGACTATCGCACCTTCGTGCTGACCGGCGACGGTGAGTTGCAGGAAGGATCGAACTGGGAAGCGGCGATGAGTGCCGGCAACCGCAAGCTCGGCAAGTTCACTCTCATCGTCGATCGCAACCGGCTGCAGCAGGGCATGGGAACGGAAGAGACCAACGGCCTCGATCCGCTCGACGACAAGTTCCGTGCCTTCGGCTGGGATGTCGAAGTGGTCGACGGGCATGATGTCGGGGCCCTCGTCAACGCCCTGTCCGAACCGCCGGGCGGGCGTTCGAAGCCACTCTGCATCATCGCCAACACCATCAAGGGCAAGGGCGTTTCCTTCATGGAAAACAAGGCATCCTGGCACCACGGTGTGCCGAATGCCGAACAGTATAATACCGCTATGGAGGAACTGGTCTGATGGCTGCTCCCGCTGCAAAACAGGAAGGTTTCTACGATTGCCGCGATGCCTGGGCACGCACGATCGAGGAGCTTGCCGAAAACGACCCGCGCATCGTCGCCGTCGTCAATGACTCCGTCGGCTCCTCGAAGCTCGGCGGTTTCCAGAAGAAATTCCCGGATCGGCTGGTCAATGTCGGCATTGCCGAACAGAACATGGTGGGCGTCGGCGCCGGTCTCGCCAATGGTGGCCGCATACCCTTCGTCTCGGCAGCATCCTGCTTCCTGACCGGCCGTGCACTGGAACAGGTCAAGGCCGATATCGCCTATGCAGGCTTCAACGTGAAACTCGTCGGTCAATCGTCCGGCGTGGCCTATGGCGAGCTTGGGCCGACCCACCATTCGATCGAGGATTTCGCCTGGCTGCGGCCGCTGAGCAATATCACGCTGGTGGTTCCGGCGGACAGCTGGGAAACCGCCCAAGCGGTGAAGTGGGCGGCAGCCCACGAAGGCCCTGTCTATATCAGGCTGAGCCGTATGCCGGTGCCGGATCTTGCCGTTGAAAACCGAAAATTCCAGCCCGGCAAGGCTGAACTCGTTCGGTCGGGCAAAGACGTCACGATCATTGCCTGCGGCACGATGGTTCATCTGGCGGTCAAGGCCGCTGAGGAACTGGAAGCGGAAGGCATTTCCGCCCGTATCCTGAACATGGCGACAATCACGCCGCTGGATGAAGCCGCGATTGCCGCTGCGGCCAGCGAGACAGGCGCAATCGTCACGGTCGAGGAAGCCAATATTCACGGCGGCCTCGGTGGTGCGGTCGCAGAATACACCTCCGCCAATCTTCCGGTGCCGATCGAACGGATGGGTTTTCCGGGCTTCGTACCGACAGGCTCGGTTGAATGGCTGTTCGATCATTTTGGTCTGACAGCCTCCGGGATCGCCAGATCCGCACGCAAGGCGATCGGGCGCAAACGGGGATGAGTGACGGCGGGACGGGAGAATATATCATTGCCGTCGACCAGGGGACGACCAATACCAAGGCCATCCTGGTCAATGCCGCAGGGGAGGTCGTCGCTAAGGCTTCGGCACCCCTCACATCCAACTATCCTCGCCCCGGTTGGGCGGAACAATCGGCAGACGATATCTGGGCAACCGTCCAGGCGGTGATCGCCGACATCGTGAAGAATAACGGCGTCGGTATAGCCGGGCTTGCGATCGCAAACCAGCGCGAGACACTGGTCGTGTGGAATGCCGAGACGGGCAAGCCGATTGCGCCCGCGATCCTATGGCAATGCCGGCGCACGGCAAAGGCCTGCGAGGCGCTGATTGCCGAAGGCCGCGACCCGATGGTGGTCGAGGCCACCGGGCTTTCCATCAACGCGCTCTTTCCGGCGTCCAAACTGGCCTGGGTGATGGAAAATGTGGCCGAAGCGAAAACGCTTGCCGCGCGGGGGCTTCTCCGCGCCGGCACGGTGGATAGCTGGCTGCTCTACAAGCTGACGGGTGGAAAAGAGTTCGCCACCGATCATTCGAATGCATCGCGCACGCAGCTTTTCAACACGGGCGCTTTGAAATGGGACGAAGATCTCTGCGACCTATTTGGCGTTCCGCTTGCGGCTCTGCCCGAAGTGCGTGCTTCCGACAGCCGGTTCGGCGAGTTGGAGGAAGGCGCGACCGCGCTTAGCGCCGGTGTCCCGGTCCTTGCCATGATGGGCGACAGCCATGCGGCGCTCTATGGCCATCGCGTGCGTGAACCGGGTCTGGTCAAGGCGACCTACGGCACCGGCTCGTCGCTGATGACGCTGACGCCGGGAAGGGTCCTGTCGAAAAACGGACTGTCCAGCACGATCGCCTGGAGCGACCGGCAAGGCGTCACCTATGCGCTCGAAGGCAATATCACCGTGTCCGCGCAGGCCGCCGCTTTTGCCGCCGATATGTTTGGTCTGCCGGATGCAAAAGCGCTATCCGCTCTTGCCCAGACAGTTTCGGATGCGGCCGGCGTGGTCTTCGTGCCGGCGCTTGCGGGATTGGGTGCCCCCCATTGGAACGACAATGTTTCGGGTACGATTTCCGGCATGACGCTGGCGACAACCCGCGCGCATCTTGCACGTGCAACGCTAGATGCCATCGTTCTGCAGATATCGGACGTCTTCGTCGCCATGGAAAAGGATCTCGGGACAAGCCTCGGCGGCCTGCTGGCGGATGGCGGCGCGTCTTCGAACGATTTCCTGATGCAGTTGCAGGCGGATATCCTCGATCGTCCGGTAACGCGTAGCGGTCAGGCAGAGGTCGGCGCGATCGGTGTCTCAATGATGGCGTTGCAGAGCCTGTATGGAGAGAGACCGGGCGTCGACGAGACCCGCAGCGAGTTTCAACCGCATGCTGATGCCGCCGACTGGCGACAGGAGGCCCGGAGCCGCTGGCAGGCGCTGCTCACACAAATGACCAAGCATTGAGGCTTGGTGAAAAGCCGAATTGGTCGGCAAACACGGTGCGTTCTGCCGCTACGAGCGGAACGCATCATTGCCACTTGACCGGGTAATCTGGCTGTCATAGCCTCATCGCATTCACCAGGGGTGTCCCGGCAAGGGGCTGAGATTCTGCTATCGCGCGCAGTGACCCGTTGAACCTGATCCAGTTCATACTGGCGTAGGGACGGTGCAAAACGCTGCGATGATTGCGAATCCATAACCCGGATTCCGTTGGCTGGCGTTCTTCCATCTTTCCGGCTCTAGGACTGGGTCTCCAACCTTAACACTTGGAGCCTCACGATGAATATTGCCGCCAAACCGCAAAGCCCGACCGTCACTTCGGGTCCCTTTCCGGCTTCCTCAAAAATCCATGTTGCGGGACAAAAATATCCCGATCTGCGGGTGCCGATGCGCCAGATCGCCCTGCACCCGACGGCGGGAGAACCGCCGGTGACAGTTTACGACAGTTCCGGCCCCTATACCGACCCTGCCCATATCGTCGCCATCGACAGCGGCCTGCCGCGCCTGCGTGAAAGCTGGGTTTTGGGGCGCGGTGACGTGACCCGTTATGATGGTCGCCATGTCAGACCGGAGGATAACGGTTTTGCCACGGGCGAGCGGTTGACACCGGAATTCCCGGTGCGCAATGCGCCTTTGAAGGCAAGTGGAGGCCAAGCCGTCACGCAACTCGCCTATGCCCGCGCCGGTATCATTACGCCGGAAATGGAATTTATCGCCATCCGCGAAAACATCGGCCGGCAGGCGGCGAAAGAAGCCTTGGTCAGGGACGGTGAAAGTTTTGGCGCACACACGCCGGATACCATCACGCCGGAATTTGTGCGCCGTGAAGTGGCCGAGGGCCGCGCCGTCATCCCGGCAAACATCAACCACCCCGAAGCCGAACCGATGATCATCGGCCGCAATTTTCTGGTCAAGATCAATGCCAATATCGGCAATTCGGCTGTCACCTCCTCCATGGCGGAAGAGGTGGAAAAAATGGTCTGGGCCATCCGCTGGGGTGCCGATACCGTCATGGACCTGTCGACCGGCCGCAACATTCACAATATCCGCGAATGGATCATCCGCAATGCGCCGGTGCCGATCGGCACCGTGCCGCTTTATCAGGCGCTGGAAAAGGTGAATGGCATTGCCGAGGATCTGACCTGGGAGGTCTATCGCGATACTCTGATCGAGCAGGCCGAACAGGGCGTCGATTATTTCACCATCCATGCCGGCGTGCGGCTTTCCTATATCCACCTCACGGTCAACCGCGTCACCGGCATCGTGTCGCGCGGCGGCTCGATCATGGCCAAGTGGTGTCTGCATCACCACCGTGAGAGTTTTCTTTACGAACACTTTGACGAGATCTGCGATATCGCCCGCGCCTATGACGTGACCTTTTCGCTGGGTGACGGCCTGCGCCCCGGTTCGATCGCCGACGCCAACGATGCCGCCCAGTTTGCCGAACTGGAGACGCTGGGGGAACTCACGAAAATCGCCTGGGAAAAGGATTGCCAGGTGATGATCGAGGGGCCGGGTCATGTGCCGATGCACAAGATCAAGGAAAACATGGACAAGCAGCTGAAGACCTGCGGCGAGGCGCCGTTCTACACGCTTGGTCCTCTGACCACCGATATCGCCCCCGGTTACGACCACATCACCTCGGCCATCGGCGCGGCAATGATCGGCTGGTTTGGCACCGCCATGCTGTGTTACGTCACGCCGAAGGAACATCTCGGCCTGCCCGACCGCGACGACGTGAAAACGGGCGTCATCACCTACAAGATCGCCGCCCATGCCGCCGATCTGGCAAAAGGGCATCCGGGTGCGCAGATGCGCGACGATGCGCTGTCGCGTGCGCGCTTCGAATTCCGCTGGGAGGACCAGTTCAACCTATCGCTCGACCCGGATACGGCGCGCAATTTTCACGATGAAACCCTGCCCAAGGATGCGCACAAGGTGGCGCATTTCTGCTCCATGTGCGGCCCGAAATTCTGCTCGATGCGGATTTCCCACGATATCCGCGCCGAGGCCCAGAAAGAGGGGCTGGAGGCGATGGCGGCGAAATATCGTGACGGCGGCGATCTCTACATGCCGGTGGAAAATCAGCTGGCAAATGTCGGGAGCCAAATCTTGGGAAGCAAAGCTCCGGGGAGCGAAGCCTGATGTCTCTGTTTCTCGTCAAAGGGGCCGGCGTCGCCGGCCTCAGCGTGGCTCTGGAGCTTCTCAGGCGCGGCGAAGATGTCGATATCATCGATTATCAGGACACGATCGGGCAGGGTGCGTCGCATTTCGCCGGCGGCATGCTTGCCCCCTATTGCGAACGGGAAGCGGCGGAAGAGATCGTCCTGACGCTCGGGCTCGATGCCGCCGACTGGTGGGACAAGGCGGTGCCCGGTGCGGTCATTCGCAACGGCACGCTGGTCATGGCGCAACCGCGTGATTTGCCGGATCTCACGCGCTTTGCCTTGCGCACATCGGGCCATATCTGGCTCGACCGTGAAGGCATTGCCACGCTCGAGCCGTCTCTTGCCGGCCGTTTCGACAAGGCGCTGTTTTTCGAAAACGAAGCGCATCTCGATCCGCGTCGGGCCTTGACCGGGCTGGCCAAGGCGATCCGCAATCTCGGTGGCCTGTTCCATCTGGGTTGGGGGCCGCCGCCGAAAAAGAACTATACCGCCGTACTCGATTGTACCGGCCCGGCGGCCATCCCGCATATTCCCGGCCTGCGCGGGGTGCGTGGCGAAATGCTCTATCTGGAAACCGGCGAGGTGACGTTGTCGCGACCGGTGCGCATGCTGCATCCGCGCCACCCGATCTATGTCGTTCCGCGTGACGACAATCGTTTCATGGTCGGTGCGACGATGATCGAGACGGATGATGACGGGCCGATTTCGGCACGCTCGCTGATGGAATTGCTCAACGCCGCCTATGCGCTGCATCCGGCCTTTGGCGAGGCGCGGGTGGTGGAAACCGGTGTCGGAATTCGCCCCGCCTTTGCCGACAATGTTCCGCGCGTTGTGGAGACGGATGATGGGCTGGCGATCGCCGGCATGCATCGCCACGGTTTTCTGCTGGCGCCCGCCATGGCGAAAAAGGCGGCCACCCGTCTCTCCAACGGTGCCGCCCTTCGCGAGGAGATGATCGCATGAATTTTATCGTCAACGGAGAAAAACAGGTTCTGGAAACCGCCACGCTCGCGGACCTGCTTCAGGCACTTGAATACGAGGGCGAGTGGCTCGCCACCGCCGTCAATGGCGATCTCGTGCATCGCGAGGATCGCGCCGATACGCGCCTCGCAGACGGTGACCGGATCGAAATTCTTTCCCCCATGCAGGGAGGCTGAACCATGCTGACACTTTACGATACCGAAATGTCCTCGCGGCTGTTGCTCGGCACGGCGCGTTATCCGTCACCCGCTGTTGTGTCCGAAGCGGTCAAACGTTCGGGCGCGGGCATCGTCACCGTCTCGCTTCGTCGCGAAACCTCGGGCGGCAAGACGGGTGGTGCGTTTTTCGAGCTGATCCGTGCGCTTGGCGTGCGCATCCTTCCCAATACGGCCGGATGCCATAGCGCCTCGGAAGCGGTGCTGACCGCAAAAATGGCGCGCGAAGTGTTTGGTACCAACTGGATCAAGCTCGAAGTCATCGGCCATCACGACAGTCTTCAGCCGGATGTTTTCGAACTGGTGGAAGCGGCGCGTATTCTCACGGATGAGGGGTTTTGCGTGTTCCCCTATACGACGGATGACCTCATCGTGGCTGAAAAACTGCTGGTTGCCGGTTGCCGGGTGCTGATGCCCTGGTGCGCGCCGATCGGCTCGGCGGCGGGGCCGCGCAACCCGT
>DLSX01000141.1 GCA_002500765.1 Neorhizobium sp. UBA7851 | reverse complement strand
ATGGTCGGCCTGATCGGGCCGGATGGCGTCGGCAAGTCGAGCCTGCTGTCGCTCGTCTCCGGCGCCCGCGCGATCCAGAAGGGCAAGGTCGAGGTTCTCGGCGGCGACATGTCCGATGCCCGCCATCGCGACACGACCTGCCCGAAGATCGCCTATATGCCGCAGGGGCTCGGCAAGAACCTCTACCCGACCCTGTCGGTCTTCGAGAATGTCGATTTTTCCGCCAGGCTGTTCGGCCAGGGCAAGGCCGAGCGCGAGGCGCGGATCAGCGAGCTTCTGGAAAGCACCGGTCTTGGCCCATTCACCGACCGGCCCGCCGCAAAACTTTCGGGCGGCATGAAACAGAAACTCGGTCTCTGCTGCGCCCTGATCCACGACCCCGACCTCCTGATCCTCGACGAGCCGACCACCGGCGTCGATCCTCTGTCCCGCCGGCAGTTCTGGGAACTGATCGACACGATCCGCGCCGGGCGCCCCGGTATGAGCGTCATCGTCGCCACCGCCTATATGGAGGAGGCCGCCGGTTTCGACTGGCTGGTGGCGATGAATGGCGGCAAGGTTCTAGATACCGGCACGCCGGCGGAGCTTTTGTCGCGCACCGGCACCGACAATCTCGACGCCGCCTTCATCGCGCTCCTGCCTGAAACAGAGCGACGCGGCCATGTCGATGTCGTCATCCCGCCCCGCCAGCATGACGAAACGGAAGACTACGCCATCGAGGCCAGCCATCTGAGCATGCGCTTCGGCAATTTCACCGCCGTCGACAATGTCAGCTTCCAGATTCCGCGCGGCGAAATCTTCGGCTTCCTCGGCTCCAACGGCTGCGGCAAGTCCACGACCATGAAAATGCTGACCGGGCTTCTGGCCGCCAGCGAGGGCGAGGCCAAACTCTTCGGCCGCACCGTCGACGCCCGCGACATGGCCGTGCGCCGCCGTGTCGGTTACATGAGCCAGGCCTTTTCGCTCTACAGCGAACTCACCGTCCGCCAGAACCTCGATCTGCATGCCCGCCTGTTCAAGCTGCCGGAGGAAAAAATCCCGGCGCGGATCGACGAGATGGCCAGTCGTTTCGGACTGCTGGACGTGATGGAAACGCTGCCTGATGGCCTGCCGCTCGGCATCCGGCAGCGCCTGTCGCTCGCCGTCGCCATGATCCACGCACCCGACGTGCTGATCCTCGACGAACCGACATCCGGCGTCGATCCCATCGCCCGCGATGCCTTCTGGCAAATCCTTGCCGATCTCTCGCGCAAGGACAATGTCACCATCTTCATCTCCACCCATTTCATGAACGAAGCGGAACGTTGCGATCGCATTTCGCTCATGCACGCGGGCAAGGTGCTGATCAGCGACACACCGGACGGGATCACCGAGAGCAGAAACGCTGCCACGCTCGAAGAAGCCTTCATCGCCTATCTGGAAGAAGCTTCGGGCATCACACCCTCCGACAAAGCCGTAAGCAAGGCGGAGGCAAAAGCTCCAGCACCGATCCTCTCACACGAGACCCATTCCCCGAAGAAACGCCGCTTCTTCGATGTCCGCCGCATGTTCAGCTACACGCGGCGCGAGACGCTGGAACTGCAGCGCGATCCGATCCGCGCCACGCTCGCCGTGCTCGGCAGCGTCATCCTCATGTTCGTCATCGGTTACGGCATCAACATGGATGTCGAGGACCTGACGTTTGCCGTGCTCGACCGCGATGACTCAACCATCAGCCGCGACTATGTGCTCGATATCGCTGGATCGCGGTATTTCATCGAAAAGGAACCGCTCCGCGATTATGCCGACATGGACAAGCGCATGCGCGAGGGCGAGATCAGTCTGGCGATCGAAATCCCGCCCGGTTTCGGCCGCAACGTGCTGCGCGGCGATACGGTCGAGATCGGCGCCTGGATCGACGGCGCCATGCCGCAACGGGCGGAAACCGTCAGCGGCTACGTTCAGGGCATGCATGCCAACTGGCTGAGCCGCAAGGCGAAGGAGATCAACGAGGCCGCGGCCACGCAGGGCAAATTCTCCATCGAAACCCGCTTCCGCTACAATCCCGACGTCAAGAGCCTCGTCGCCATGGTGCCGGCGGTTATCCCGCTTCTTTTGATCCTCATCCCCGCCATGCTTTCGGCGCTGAGCGTCGTGCGCGAAAAGGAACTGGGCTCGATCATCAATCTCTATGTCACGCCGGTGACGCGGCTGGAATTCCTGTTCGGCAAGCAGCTTCCCTATATCGTCCTCGGCATGATGAACTTCCTGCTGCTGGTGGCCTTCGCCACGCTGATCTTCCGCGTCCCCTTCACCGGCAGCTTCATTACCTATGCGACGGCCGCCCTCATCTACGTCATCATCGCCACATCGATCGGCATATTGATGTCCACCTTCATGTCGAGCCAGATCGCCGCCATCTTCGGCACCGCGCTGCTGACGCTGATCCCGGCCACGCAATATTCCGGCATGACTGACCCGGTCTCCTCGCTGCAGGGTGTCGGCGCCTTCATCGGAGAAATCTACCCGACCAGCCATTTCATGACGATCTCGCGCGGCACCTTCTCCAAGGCGCTGGATTTCGCCGGTCTTGCCGGCTCCTTCGTCCCCCTTTTGATCGCCATCCCCATTCTGGCCGCACTCGGCGCGGTGCTTCTCAAGAAGCAGGAGAGCTGACCCATGTTCTCGTCCAACATCTTCCAGCTCGGCCTCAAGGAATTGCGCGGTCTCCTCCGCGATCCGATGCTGCTCGCCCTCATCGTCTACGCCTTCAGCCTGCAGATCTATACCGGCTCCAGCGCCATGCCGGAAACGCTCAACAATGCCGCCGTCGCCATCGTCGACGAGGATCAGTCGCCGTTGTCGGGCCGTATCGGCACAGCCTTCATGCCACCCTATTTCACACCCCCGAAACAGATCTCGGTTGCCGAGATGGACAGCCGCATGGATGCCGGCCTCGACACGTTCGCGCTCGACATTCCGCCGGATTTCCAGCGCGATGTCCTGGCCGGCCAGCAGCCCGTCATCCAGCTCAATGTCGATGCGACCCGGATGAGCCAGGCGTTCAGCGGCAGCGGCTATATCCAGACGATTGTCGGAAATGAGGTCAGCGAATTCCTCGACCGTTACCGCGGCGCAAACAGCCTGCCGGTCGACCTCACGCTGCGCGCACGCTTCAATCCTTCACTGGAAAAATCCTGGTTCGGCTCGATCACCAATATCATCACCTCGATCACCCTGCTCTCCATCGTATTGACGGGGGCAGCCCTCATCCGCGAACGCGAACACGGCACGATCGAGCACCTGCTCGTCATGCCGGTCACACCCACCGAGATCATGCTCAGCAAGATATGGTCGATGGGCCTCGTCGTGCTGCTGGCGTCGAGCTTCGCCCTGTCCGTCATCGTCAGGGGGCTGCTGGCGATCCCGATCGAAGGATCGTCGGCGGTCTTTGTCGCCGGCACGGCGCTGTTTTTGTTCGCCACCACCTCGATGGGCATATTCCTGGCGACGGTCGCAGGCTCCATGCCGCAATTCGGCCTGCTCTTGATCCTCGTGCTCCTGCCGCTTCAGGTCCTCTCGGGCGCCATGACACCACGCGAAAGCATGCCGGATATCATCCAGTATATCATGCTCCTTGCCCCCAATACGCATTTCGTCATCCTCGCCCAGGCGGTGCTGTTCCGCGGCGCCGGGCTCGATGTCGTCTGGCCGCAGCTCCTGGCACTCCTGGTCATCGGCGCCGTGCTTTTCGCACTTGCATTGCGCCGTTTCCGAAAGTTCCTGAGATAGACTAGGCGCTAAAGGTCGCCGAGTTCCTCATGGATGGCCGCGATGATTTCGGTGCGCTGCTGGGCCGAACGCCCGGCATGCGCCGCATAGGTCAGCGCCAAAAGCCTTACGGTGCTCAATATCGTCGTATGCGAAGGCCCGAGCGCAAAACTCGCCACATGACAGGGCAGCACGACATTCGAATATCGCTGCGCCTCCAGCATCGAATTGCGGTCGGTGATGGTGATGATGTTGAGACGGCTCGTCGCCGCGTGGCTGAGAATCGGTTTCAGGATCGGCTGATGCGGCGGCAGGGTCACCAGGAGCAGCACATCCTTCGGCCCGGTCATCGCCAGATCTTCCGCCCATGATCCCTGGTTGATGCCGAGGATCATCACGCTGTGCCTCAATCGCGAGAAGACCAGCCGCGCATAGCGCGCCACGCCCTCTTCCACACCGAGCCCGAGAACCCAAACCTTCGGCGCGGCCCCGATCAGCTCCGCTGCCTGGCGCACCTTGTCGGAGCGCATTTCCTCGAATGTCTTGGTGAGGTTCTTCAGCTCGAGTTCCAGATGCGCGCCGATCGTGCGCCCCAGCGCCACCTGTTCCGACTGCGTGACGGAATAACCATAAGGCTCCGTGCGGTTGCGCTCTTCACGCGCCTGCAGCTTTACTTCGTTAAAGTCGGCATAGCCGAGATGCTGGAAGAAACGCGCGGCAGTTGCCTTGGAAACCCCCGCCATTTCGGCGATCTCGGTGGCCGAATGGGTCAGGATATCGTCCTGCCGGTCGAGAATCAGCTGGGCAAGCTTCTGCTCGCCGGCTGTCAGCCGCTGGTAGCGTTCCTGAATGCGCAAGACGAGACGCGAGGCCATGATTTCTCCGGTTTGCCGCTCTGCATAAAAAGACTAGCACCCCTCTTGCAACAATGAAACTATTGTTTCACAATTATGAAACATTGAAACAGAGGCCATGATGGCACAACCACGCGTGATCCGGCAGAGAATATGGGACAACCTCAAGGTTGTCGCTCGCCCCGACACGCGCTTTCATCTGAGTTTCAGCGAGTTCATTCCGGATTTCGAAGGCGTCGAGCAGGCAACCGACCGGATAGCGGCACTTCCGGCCTTTACCGGCTCGAAGCTCGCCTTTGTCACGCCCGACAATTCCATGACCGAGCTGCGCCGCCGGCTGATCGTCGAGGGCAAGGCATTCGTCATGTCGACCTACAACATGCAGCGCGGCTTTCTCTACATGGCACCAGGCGTGGTTCCGCCGGAGGCCGCTCCCTTCGCCGCATGGCTCGACGGCATGGAGCATTTCGCCCGCCCGATCAATCTCGAGGAACTGACCGCAATCGGCCGTTTCGACCTGCTTGCCACCGGCGCATCGGCGGTGACGAAGGACGGTATTCGCTTCGGCAAGGGCCACACCTATTTCGATCTCGAATGGGGCATGTTCACCGATCTCGGCCTGGCAGACGAAAGGACGCCGGTCGCGGCGATCGTCCATGATGTCCAGGTCGTCGATGAGCAGCTGAGCCCCAGTGAAACCGATATCCAGGTGGACTTCATCGCCACGCCGAACCGCCTTGCAACGGTCGAGCGCCACAACCGGCGCCCCCGCGGCATAAAGTGGGAGCGGCTGACGCGCGACGAGATCACAGACACGCCACCGCTTAGAGAGCTTGCCCGCATGCGCGGCATCGCCTGACAGACAGTTTTCAAAACTACACCCCGACAAACAAGGAACAGCCCGATGCATCTTTCCCTCAACCGCCGCCATTTCATGGGCCTGATGGGCGCTGCCGCGACCATGCCGATGATGGGCCGAATGGCCTCTGCCGCCACCCCGTTCAATTTCCAGGCCTCATGGATCAACGATGCCGAGTTTGCAGGCTATTTCCTCGCCGCCGACAAGGGTTATTACAAGGAAGCCGGGCTTGAGCTGGAATATCTCTCCGGCGGTCCGGACGTCATCCCGGAAAGCTCGATCATCGCCGGCAAGGCCGACCTGACCCTGACCACCCCCGACACGACGATCAAGGCGATCGTCGAACAGGATGCGCCGTTCAAGATCATCGGCGCCCAGTACCAGAAGAACCCGATCGGCATCGTTTCCCTGGCGAAAAACCCGATCAAGGAGCCGAAGGACCTGATCGGCAAGACGCTCGCCGTGCCGCCGGTCAACGTCATCTCCGTCGAAGCCATGCTGAAGATTTCCGGCATCGACCGCGCCCAGGTCAACATCGTGCCTTACGCCTACGACCCGACCCCGCTGATCAAGGGCGAGATCGACGCTTCGGTCGATTTCACCACCAACGTGCCGTTCACGATCAAGCAGGCCGGCGAGGAAGCAACCTCCTTCCTGCTCTATGACTTCGGCTTCACCATCTTCAACGACACCGTCGTCGTCACCGAAGAAACTTTGAAGGCCAAGCGCAAGGAAATCGTCGCCTTCCTCAAGGCCAGCCGCAAGGGCTGGGACGAAAACCTCGCAGACCCGACGGCATTCCCGAAGACCTTTGCCGACACCTGGTTCAAGGGCACCGGCCGCTCGCTCGAAAACGAGGTCTATTTCAACACCGCGCAGAAGCCGCTGATCGAAAATCCGAATGGCGTCTTCTCCATGAGCGAGGAAGCGATCGCCGCCAATATCGAAGCGCTTGCCGCCGTCGGCATCACCGCCAAGCGCGAATACTTCGACACCACCGTTCTCGAAGAAGTTTGATGACCTCTGATACCGGCATTACGCTTGAAACCGTCTCGCGCTCCTTCCAGGGGCGCGGGACTGTCGTTCAGGCGCTCGACAATGTTTCGCTTTCCTGTCCCGCAGGCTCGTTCACGGCGCTGATCGGCCCGTCCGGCTGCGGCAAGTCCACCATGCTGCGCCTTGCGCTCGGCCTCGATGATGCGACATCGGGCGAGATTGGCATCGCCGGCATGAAACCGCAGCAGGCGGCGAAAGCCGGCCTCACCGGCGTAGCCTTCCAGGACGCGGCTCTGATGCCCTGGCGCAGCGTTGAGGACAATATCGCCCTGCCACTCGACGTGCTCGGCCGCAAACGCGCCGATTTCACCGCCAAGATTGCCGAACTGATCGCCCTCGTCGGCCTGAAAGGTTTCGAAAAGGCGCTGCCCGGCGAACTCTCCGGCGGCATGCGCCAACGCGTTGCCATCGCCCGCGCCCTCGTCACCGATCCCAAGGTCCTATTCCTCGACGAACCCTTCGGCGCGCTCGACCAGATTCTGCGCCGCCAGATGAATCTCGAACTGCAGCGCATCTGGATGGAAAGCCGCGCCACGACCCTGCTCGTTACCCACGGCATCGACGAGGCCGTTTTCCTTGCCGACCGTGTCGTCGTCATGCAGAGCCGTCCGGGCCGCATCGGCAAGATCGTCGACATCCCGCTTGCCCGCCCACGCCTTCCGGAAGTGTTCACGACGCCGGAATTTCACGCGCTGGAAGATCAGGTCGCGGAGGCTCTGGATGGCCACTGAGACGGCGCTTGGAGCTTCCAGGGAGACGACATCCGGGACGGCCAAAGGAGAAACCGGTTTCCGCCACTGGTCCGCGCTCCGCAACGCGGCGATCCTGCTTGTCCTTTGGGAAGTCCTCGGCCGCTTCAAGCTCGTCGCCGGCGGCGCGCTGCCTGCCCCGACCGAAGTGCTCATCCGCTTCTGGTCGGATCGCGGCGATTATCCCGCCCATATCCTCGCCACCTTTCAAGGCGCATCTCTCGGCTTCCTGATCGGCAACGGCCTCGCCATCCTCGCCGGCATTCTCTTCGCCGTCTCGCCGGTTGCGGCAAGGCTCGGCCGTGGCCTCAATGTCGCGCTCTTCGCGCTGCCGCCGATCGCCATTTCGCCGATCCTCGTCCTGACATTTTCCGGCATGACGCCGCGCGTCGTGCTTGCGGCCCTCGGCTGTTATTTCGTCACCATGAGCGCCACCGTCACCGGCATCAGCCAGACGGACCGGCGCATGCTCGACGTGGTACGCGCCTATGGCGGTGGACGTCTCGCCCTCCTGCGCCTCGTCGA
>DLSX01000221.1:16773-17047 GCA_002500765.1 Neorhizobium sp. UBA7851 | reverse complement strand
AGCTTGTTTCAATGCCGAGGATACGCAGATATGAGGTCATTGGCCCTTGTTCATTGCGATGCCGGATGATCCGGTTTACGAGAGCTTCCGGTAACAACGGAATGAGACGGATGCAAACAAAACCTTTCCGGATCGGCACGCGCGGCAGCCCGCTGGCGCTTGCCCAGGCCCACGAAACGCGGTCACGGCTGATGGCGGCCCACGGCCTGCCGGAAGAGATGCGCGAGATCGTCGTGCTGTCGACCACCGGCGACCGCATTACCGACCGCTCGCT
>DLSX01000221.1:0-16640 GCA_002500765.1 Neorhizobium sp. UBA7851 | reverse complement strand
CAAGGCCTGCATATCGCCGCCTACCTGCCGCGCGAGGATTTTCGCGACGCCTTCATCGGCCGCACAGCCTCGACGCTGAAGGCCCTGCCCGATGGCGCGACCGTCGGCACCGCCTCGCTCAGGCGTCAGGCGCTCATCCGCCGTCTTCGCCCGGATATCCAGGTAACGATCTTCCGCGGTTCGGTCGGCACGCGGCTGCGCAAGCTGGATGAAGGCACGGTCGATGCGACCCTGCTCGCCTTTGCCGGCCTGAAGCGACTGTCCATGGAAGAAGTCGTGACCGAACTTCTCGATCCGACCGATTTCCCGCCTGCTCCCGCGCAGGGCGCGATCTGCGTCGAAAGCCGCATCGGCGATCCGCGCACGGACGCCCTCATCGCCCCGATCAACGACCTTCCGACCTATGACGCGGTAACCTGCGAACGCGCATTTCTTGCCGCGCTCGATGGCTCCTGTCGTACGCCGATCGGCGGTTTTGCGATCTGTGACGGAGAACACCTGAAGTTCTCCGGCCTGATACTGACACCCGACGGTCGGCGCGAACACGCAATCGAAGTCGAAGGTAAAAGCTCGGATGCCGAGGCGCTCGGCCTGCGCGCCGGCGAAGCCGTCCGTGCAGCGGCCGGGCCCGGCTTCTTCGAAAGCTGGAGCTGACCCTTGCGGGTCGTCGTCACCCGACCGGAAATTTCAGCCGCAGGAACGGCCGAGCGGCTGAAGTTTATGGGGCATGAGCCCGTGCTTCTGCCGCTCAGCAATGCGGTGCATCACCCTGAGGTCGCCGCAGACGCACTGGCATCGCCCCACTCGGCGCTGATCGTGACCAGCGCCGAAACATTGCGGGCTCTGGCCGAGATCGGCTCCGTTGCCGGTATTGACGACAGCAAGACGCTCTTCGCCGTCGGCGAAAAAACCGCGGCGGCAGCAAGGTCGGCAGGCTTTCGCAACATCCATATCGGCTCAGGCGATGGCGCAGGATTGGCCGATCTGATCGCTTCGAAACTCGATCAGCCGGATCTTCCACTCCTCTATCTCACCGGCAAACCACGCGCCGGATCGCTTGAAATCCGGCTCGAAGAACTGGGCCTGCCTGTCCGCGTGACGGAAGTCTACGAAATGATCCCGGTCGATTATCGACCGGAGGAAATTGACGAACGGCTGCGTGCCCACCCACCTCACGCAGTGCTACTCTACTCGCGGGAAAATACCGTCCGATTTTTCGATATCGTCGGGCAGCAGCCGGTTTCTCTTTGCGAAACCGCTTTCCTCTGCATCAGCACCCGCACCGCCGATGCCGTACCCGCGGCATTTCGTCCCCGTGTCAGGGTCGCCGAAAGCCCGGATGAAACCGCGCTGTTGGCGCTTCTTTAACCTGCGCCTGATCCAAATTCCGGCTGCGCCCCTTTCCTTAACCGGGGCCACCGACTAGGTTTTAGTGAACGCATGCAGAAAATGAGGTCGAGATGGTAACCGAGAAACCACCGCGCCGGTCCAAACCGAACAAGGAACCGGTCACGATCGACCTGACGGCGGAGGAAACCGCCGCCGTGGCTGAGCCCGTCCGCGCCAATGATAGCGATGATGTCATCGATGCGCGTGAGAACGATGCGACTGATACGCCGGCAGCTCCAGACAGTCCGGAAGCCATGCCAGTACGGGAGACAGAAGCACCGGAGACGGAAGCGGCAGTGACCGAAACGAAGGCCGAGCCTGAGGCCGCAGCGCCGGAAACGCCACGCTTCGACGAGCCTGATCCCGAACCCGCGACGGCATCCGCCGAACCGGTGGAGGAAAAAATCAAGGAAGAGCCGACACCATTCCAGCCGCGCCCGAAGACCGAAGACTATTCGACACGGACCACTGCGCCGCCGCCATCCAAACCCGCAACCTCGACGCTCGTTGCATCCGGTATTTTCGGCGGCATCGTCGCCCTTCTTCTGGCCGGCAGCATGCAATATGCCGGCGTGCTCCCCGGCGGCGCGTCCTCATCTGCATCGAGCGACAGTGATGTCTCCGCAGAGATTGCCTCGCTTCGCCAGGAAATCACCGCTCTCGCCACCCGGCCGACGGAACCCTCGGCCGACATTACAAGCCGTCTGGCAGCGCTCGAAAGCAGCGCCTCGACGGGTGGCGGCGGATCGGCCGATATGGAACAGAAAATCGCGGCCCTCGAAACCGAGCTAGCCGGCCTGAAATCGGCAAACGAAGCGGCTGCCGCGACATCTACACAGCTCGCAGGCCGCCTGCAGCAGGCGGAAGCCCAGATCAACGACCGGGGACCCGAACAGCAGGCAGCACGTGCCGTGGCCGCAGCAGCCTTGAAAAGCGCGATCGACCGTGGCGGCTCGTTCGAGGCGGAACTGCGGACCTACCAGACGATCGCGGCCGATGATCCGGCAATAGCTCAGCTTCAGCCTTTCGCCGCGAAGGGTGTCCAGTCGCGCATCGAGCTTCAGCGCCAGGTGTCGAGCGTCGCGGACAGCATGGTCGAAGCGGTTGCCCAACCCGATCCCGATCAGGGGCTTGCCGCGCGGCTCTATACATCCGCCCTCTCGGTCGTGAGGGTCCGTAAGGTCGGCGACGTGACCGGCAATACGCCCGAGGATATCGTCGCCCGTTTCGAGGATCGGCTTCGTTCCGGCGATTTCGCCGCCGCCGCCCGCGAATGGGAGACGCTCCCCGACGCTGCCAAAACGGCATCCCAGTCGTTCAAGCAGGAACTCGACGCCCGCATAGAGGTTGAAAATCTCGTCGGCGGTGCGTTGACCCGTGCGATTACCGGCACTCAAGGCTGAGGACGAAAAACGGAATGGTCAGACTTTTCATTTTCCTTCTCGTCATTCTCGGTCTCGCCTGGGGCTTTTCATGGCTTGCCGACCGCCCCGGCCTGCTCTCCATCACCTGGGAGGGCAATCTGATCGAAACGAGCGTGATGGCCGCCGCCACGATGGTCGTGGCGCTGATCGGCGTCGTCATGCTTCTGTGGTGGATCATCGGCATCGTATGGACCTCGCCCTATTCGGTCCGCCGTTATTTTCGCGCCCGCAAGCGCGACCGTGGTTATCAGGCGCTGTCGACCGGGCTTATCGCAGCCGGCGCCGGCAATGCTATTCTCGCCCGCAAGATGAGCATCCGCAGCCGCAGCCTGCTCCGTGCCGATCAGGAGCCGCTGATCCATCTTCTCGATGCGCAGGCCGCGCTCATCGAGGGCAAATACGACGATGCCCGCGCCAAGTTCGAAAGCATGTCCAACGATCCCGAGACACGGGAACTCGGCCTGCGTGGCCTCTACATGGAAGCGCGCCGTCTCGGAGCCAATGAAGCGGCGCGGCAATATGCCGAAAAGGCCGTCGAGCACGCGCCCTATCTCCCCTGGGCATCGCAGGCGACGCTGGAGGCCCAGAGCCATTCCGCCCGCTGGAATGAAGCGCTCGAAACGCTGGCCCAGCAGCGGGCGGCCAACATTCTGAGCAAGTCGGAGGCCGATCGCCTCAGAGCCGTCATCCTGACGGCCCGCGCCGGCGAACGTCTGGAAAGCGATCCGGCCGGCGCCCGTGAAGACGCGACCGACGCATTGAAATTGGCCAAGGATCTGGTGCCTGCCGCGATCATCGACGCCAAGGCACTGCTCAG
Organism: Neorhizobium sp. UBA7851; assembly: GCA_002500765.1. Taxonomy (GTDB): domain Bacteria; phylum Pseudomonadota; class Alphaproteobacteria; order Rhizobiales; family Rhizobiaceae; genus Neorhizobium. The sequence continues at coordinate 13,010 of DLSX01000221.1, read as the reverse complement.
GCAGGAAAATATCCGCAAGGCCGCATCGGTGCTGGAAGGTGTGTGGAAACTCTCACCGCATCCGGATATTGCCCGCACTTATATCCGCGCCCGCAGTGGCGACAGCACGGTCGACCGGCTGAAACGGGCCGAAAAGCTGGAGGCGATGCGTCCGAACAATATCGAGTCGCTTCTCGCCGTTTCCCAGGCGGCACTCGACGCGCAGGATTTTTCCAAAGCCCGTGCAAGGGCCGAGGCTGCTGCCCGTGTCGAACCGAGCGAGCGGGTTTATCTGCTGCTTGCCGATATCGAGGAGGCCGAAACCGGCGATCAGGGTCGGATCCGCCACTGGATGCAACAGGCGCTTCGCGCGCCGCGCAACGCGGCATGGGTCGCCGATGGCTTCGTCTCCGAAAACTGGCTGCCGGTATCCCCGGTCACCGGCAAGCTTGACGCCTTCGAATGGAAAGTACCATTCAGCCAGCTGGAAGGCCCGGTGGTCGAAGGCAGGGTTGCGGCCGACGAGGCGATAGCCGCTCTTCCGCCGGTCATCGTCAACGATCGGCCACCGGCGGAAACGACAAGACGCGCGGAACCCGCCGAGCCGACGATCGTCATCGAGAAGAAACCGGCAAAGCCGACACCCGAGCCCGCTGTTGCAGCAAAGACAACAGAGCCGGAGAAAGTCACGCCCACACCTGTCAAAACGCAAGAAAGTGAAGCCGAACCGGTTCCATTTTTCGGACGCCCACCAGATGATCCGGGTGTGAAAGATCAGAACGCCGACCCGACCAAGACGAGGTTGCGGCTTTTTTAAAGAAAGATGGAGAAGGCCTATCGATGTTGGACCGCATACAGGCCTTCCTTCACACACTGACCTCCCATGAAGACAAGGAGTTCGCGCCGGACGATCCTCGGGTCGCCTTCGTTGCGCTCTGTTTTCAGGTCATGGAGGCGGACGGCGCCGTCTCCAAAAAAGAGCAGCAGAAATTTCGCCAGCTGATCCGCCAGCGTTATGATCTGAGCGAGGACAGGCTGAAGGCGCTGATCGAGGCCGGCCACGAGGCGGGCCACGAAGCGGTTGACTATTACCGTTTCACTTCCGATCTAAGACGTCATCTCGTCAATGAAGACGACCGTGTCGAACTTCTCGGCATTCTCTGGGACATTGTTTACGCCGATGGCCAGAGAAGCGAGATCGAGGATCATGTGATCTGGAGGATCGCGGACCTTCTCGGGGTTTCGGCACGGGATCGCGTGTTGCAGCGACAGCAGGCAGCGGCACGCCTTGCCGAACAGAACACGGGAGGAGAGTAAGGACTAACTGATGCTCGTAATGCCTCCGCGAAAGACAGATTTCCCTCCGGTTCTCGTCGTCCTCCATCAGGAGCGATCGTCGTCCGGCCGCGTCGGCCAGATGCTGCTCGAGAAGGGGTTCCCGCTCGATATTCGCCGCCCTGTTCTGGGTGAAAAGCTGCCCGAAACGCTCGCCGATCATTCCGGCGCCGTCATCTTTGGCGGCCCGATGAGCGCCAACGATCCCGAGACCTTCGTCAAACAGGAAATCGACTGGATCGGCGTGCCGCTGAAGGAGAACAAACCCTATCTCGGCATCTGCCTCGGCGCCCAGATGATGGTGCGTCACCTCGGCGGAAAGGTCAGCGCCAGACAGGGCGAGATCACCGAGATCGGCTGGTATCCGCTGCGCCCGACCGAACATGGCCGGCTTCTGATGCACTGGCCGAAAATGGTCTATCATTTTCACCGCGAAGGGTTTGATGTTCCGCGCGGCGCAAGACTTCTGGCGGAAGGCGATGCCTATCCCAACCAGGCGATCCGTTACGGCGACAATGCCTGGGGTGTGCAGTTCCACGCGGAACTGACCCGCGCGATGATGCAGCGCTGGGTCGTCCACGGCGCCGAGCGTTTCACCATGCCGAACGCGCAGCAGGGCAGCGAACATCTGGAAGGCCGCATGCTGTTCGACGCACCATTAAAGGCCTGGCTGTCGGAATTTCTCGATCTGGTTTTCTTGAAAAAGCAGGCGGCAACGGCCTCCACTCTCCGCTATGGCGCATCGATGCCGGCAACGGAAGTGGCGCAAAGCTGAAACGCGCCACCGGCCATCTCCATGTTTTCGGAAAGGCTTTCTCGAAAACGTACGGCGGTCGCACGAACACGATACATCCGCCCGCAAATGACATGCTCCCATTCATCGAGCGCATGAAAAGTGCGTCATCTCCGGATTGCGGAGAAATCTACCATTTTACTTATCGATGACTTAGGAAACATTCCCTAATCTCCAGCCTCGTTCTGGCCGGGGTGGTGAGGGATCATGTATTCCAGGGTGAATTCAGCAAATCCGGCAAGCCGGAACGGCGATATCGTGTCCGTGCAGTATATCAGGGCGATGGCGGCCCTGATCGTGCTTGTGACCCATTCCTTTCAGTGGCCTTTGCCGGAGATCAACTTCTTTCTGCTGAAGAGCGGAAGATTTGGCGTCGACATCTTTTTCGTCGTCAGCGGTTTCATCATCACCCTGATTGCAGGATCCGGCCCATTCGATCCGCGCAAGTTTCTGGCCCGGCGCGCAAGGCGCATCGTGCCGGCCTATTGGGTGGCGACGCTTCTGGTCGTGGTTCTGGCACTTGCCATGCCTGCGCAGTTCCGCTCCACGGTTCCGACCATCGAAGGCTTTATCAAGTCGCTGCTCTTCATTCCCTCGGATGAGCCGAAGGCGCCGCTTCTGCTTCTCGGTTGGACGCTGAACTACGAGGCCTTCTTCTATGTGGTCTTCGCCTGCACCTTCTTTCTGAAAAGCGAGTGGCGGACGGTGACCCAGGTCCTCACCTTGAGCGCGCTCGTCGTCATCGGCCAGCTGTTGCCGGAACAGGGTTATCTGACGCGCTTCTACGCCAGCCCCAGCCTGATCGGCTTCATGATGGGCCTTCTGCTTGCCCAGAGCTACCGGCATGGCCTGATCGATCGCATACGCGGCCCATGGATGGGAATGCTCGTCGTTGCCGTGGTCGCTCTTGCAATCGCCTATTACATCCTGCCCTGGAACAGCACCGACAGCGCACCGCTGCATGTCCATCTGATCCTGTCGCTGCTCAGCACGCTTTTCGTCGCCGGCTTCCTGGCCGTCGAGAAGAACGGCTACCTGCCGAGCCTGCCCGCGGCGAAGTTTCTGGGAGACGCCTCCTATTCGATCTACCTCTTCCATCTCTTCCCGCTCGGCGCCTTCTGGGCCGTTGCCCGGCGGCTGTTCGACGTCACTCCGCTTTACCTCTACCTGCCGTTGGCAATGGCCTGCAGCGTCGGGGCACTCATATTCGGCATTGTCTGCTACTGGCTGATAGAGCGTCCCTTCCTCGTCCGCCGCCCGCGCCCCGCCCCGGTGCCGGCAAGCGCCTGAATGAAGACGGTCCCGGTGATGAAACGACGCGACCTTCTGGCAATCACGGCAATGCTTGCCGCCGCGACCTCGCTTCGCTCAGCCGAAGCCGGGCAGGTTTCGGATGCAGCGATTGAACGGTCGCAGCTTTCGCCCGGCGATCCGGCGCGCTTCAAACGCGTATTTGCCCGCGCTGAGCGAGGCGAGACGATCAGGCTCGGCTTCATCGGCGGCTCGATCACTGCCGGCGCAATCGCCACTGCTCCGGCGAACAGCTATGCGGCACGCGTCTCGGACTGGTGGCGAAAAACCTTCCCGAAGGCCCGTATCGAAACGGTCAACGCAGCAGTCGGCGGAACGGGTTCGCTCTACGGCAGCCTGCGGGTCGGTCAGGACTTTCTCTCCCGTGACCTCGATGCCGTCATCATCGAGTTCTCGGTCAACGATGCCTGGACAGATCAGGAACCGTTCGAAAGCCTCGTCCGCCATGTTCTGGCCTCTTCGCCCGACATCGCCGTCATGCTGCTGTTCATGGTCTATGATCAGGGCGGCAACGAGCAGGACTGGCAACAGAAGATCGGCGCACATTACAAGCTGCCTATGGTCAGTTATCGCGATGCGGTTTGGCCGGAATTGCAATCGGGCCGGATGAAGGCCGCCGACATTTTCGTGGACATCGTTCATCCCAATGATGCCGGACATCGCATCACCGCGGACCTGGTGACAACCCAACTTGACAGGCTGCGAAAGGCGCAGGCAGGCGACGCATCCGACGCAGACCTTCCCCCGCCGCTGTATGGCGATCGTTTCCAGAATGCGCGCTGGATCGGCGCATCGAAGCTGAAACCGAAAAGCAGCAACGGCTGGACCCTGACCAGGACGGATGATCCGCCGCCGCATTCTCTCGGCCCCGACATATGGCTGAGCGAGCCGGGTGTCGAAACGACCCTGTCACTCGCCTGGGAAGGCACCGGGCTTGTTGTCGTGATGATGCTGGACAACGGCGACACCAACCCCGTGACGCTCGAAATCGACGGCAAGCCGGCTCAGGTCATCACCACCGAAACCCAGCCGCGCCGCAATGTCGTGACCGTGGCGCTCGATCTGCCGAAGGGCGCGCACAGTTTTTCCATCAGCCGCAAGCTCGGGATCGATGCCCGGCCGCCCTTCGGCCTTTACGGCATCGGGATCGTCCCCTAGGGCCGTTCCGGCGCCTCCAGCGTGTCGATTTTTCTCAGCTTCGAGAAACCGAGCGCCCAGATGACGGTGACGGCAAGCGTACCGACGCCACCGATGACGACCNNTTCGAAAACCCGAGCGCCCAGATGAGGGGGAGGCCAACCGTCCCGCCCCCCCCGAGGACGCCCGCCGGCCCCGCGCCGATGAAATGCGCCATCGTGCCGGCGCGGAATTCGCCGAGCTCGTTGGAGGCGCCGACAAACACCATGTTGACCGCATTCACCCGCCCGCGCACCTCGTCCGGCGTCCAGAGCGCGATCAGCGTCTCGCGCACATAGACGGAGATCATGTCGGCCGCACCCATGATCATCAGCGCAACGATGGACAGCCATGGCGTTGCGGACAGGCCGAAGATCAGCGTGCCGAGACCGAAAAAGCCGACGCCGACGAACATCGCTATCCCGGCATGATGGCGGATCGGGTGGAAGGCGAGCCAGATGGCGACGGCAATGGCGCCGATGCCCGGTGCGGCACGCAGCAGACCGAGGCCCCAGGGCCCAAGTTCAAGCACATCGCGTGCAAAGACCGGCATGAGCGCCACCGCGCCGCCAAGCAGCACGGCAAAAAGATCCAGCGAGATTGCGCCGAGAACCACTTTTTCGCTGAAGATGAAGCGGAAACCGGCAAGCAGATGAGCAATATCGACCTTGGTGGCGGATGTCCGCTGCGCCGGTTTCGGAATCATGAAGACGAGAAATGCGGCAAGCGTCAGCAATACGAAGGCCACGACATAGGCAGCCGTGGCGTTCACGCCATAGAGCAGACCGCCGAACACCGGACCCAGAATGGATGCCGTCTGCCAGGAAGACGAATTCCAGGCGATAGCATTGGCAAGATCCTTTTCCGGCACGAGGTTCGGCCCGAGCGACTGAACCGCCGGCCCCATGAAGGCGCGCTCGATGCCGAAGACGACGAGAATCGCGAATACCAGCCACGGCGTGAATGCACCGGCAACCGTCAACCCCAGAAGCGCGGCGGCACATCCGGCACCGACGACCATGCAGATCGCCATGATCATGCGGCGGTTGTAACGGTCGGCCACTGTGCCGGTCACGAGGATCAGGAGCAGCGACGGCAAGAACTGGAACAGCCCGATCAGACCGAGATAAAGCGGATTGCGGGTCTCGTCATACATCTGCCAGCCGACCGAGACGCTGATGATCTGGATGGCAAAGGCTGCGAAAAACCGGGACAGGAAGAACCGGGTGTAGGACGAATGGCGAAAAGCTGCAAAACGGTCGCCTGAGGCGGGAATGGACATCGCAATAGACTTTCGGTGGTCCGCCATGAACGAAATTGTGCACGGCCACTGTTAAACATGCTCGAACTGCGGCGGGCGCGACACTTGCCCGTTAGTTCTCCAATGTCTACATGTCTGTCAACTTGGAAATTGTGGGCCGGACCGCCGAGATCCCGAAGGGAGGGCCTGGCAACAAAATTGGAGACCTGAATGCTCGCCCTGTTTCAGACCATTGATCTGGCCTTGAACCTCTACACCTGGATCCTGATCGCCAGCGCCATCTTCTCCTGGCTCTACGCCTTCAACGTGATCAATTCGAGCAACCAGTTCGTCGATGCCATCGGCCGTTTCCTCTATAACGTCACCGAGCCGGTCCTGCGTCCGATCCGTCGCATCATGCCGAACCTCGGTGGTATCGACATCTCCCCGATCATCGTCCTGCTGCTCATCTTCTTCCTGCGTTCCTTCATGTGGACGACGCTTTACCCAATCTTCGCTTGAGCGCCTTCAGCGCTCACGCCGATCATCTGAGGCTGAGCGTCAGGCTGACCCCGAACGGTGGCCGCGATGCGATCGACGGCATCGACACGGATGCCGATGGCAATGCGTTTGTCAAAGCGCGTGTGTCTGCCGTTCCCGAAGACGGCAAGGCCAACAAGGCGCTGATCGCGCTTCTTTCAAAGAAACTGCGCGTGCCGAAAAGCTCGGTATCCTTCCTCTCCGGCGAAACTGCGCGTAAAAAAATCCTCCGGATCGATGGCGACCCGGAGGATTTGAAAGCGAAGCTTCAGGCTCTGGTGAGCTGATTACTTCTGCGCCTTGTAGCGATCGATCGCTTCGACGATCAGCTTCTTGGCGACGTCAACATCCTGCCAGCCGCCGATCTTGACCCACTTGCCGGGCTCAAGATCCTTGTAGTGCTCGAAGAAGTGCTCGATCTGCTTCAGCGTGATTTCCGGCAGATCGGTGTAGTTCTTGATCTTGTCGTAACGCTGGGTCAGCTTCGGAACCGGAACGGCGAGGATCTTCTCATCCTTGCCGCCATCGTCTTCCATGATCATCACGCCGATCGGACGAACGTTGATGACGCAGCCCGGAACCAGCGGACGGGTGTTGCAGATCAGAACGTCGCACGGATCGCCATCTTCGGAAAGCGTGTGCGGGATGAAGCCGTAGTTACCCGGATAGGTCATCGGCGTGTAGAGGAAACGGTCGACGATCAGAGCACCGGCTTCCTTGTCCATCTCGTACTTGATCGGCTGACCGCCAACCGGCACCTCGACGATGACGTTGACGTCTTCAGGCGGGTTCTTGCCGATGGAAATTGCATCGATACGCATCGTGATCCTCAATTAGGTTCAATTCACTAAGCGTCGATAGCGAAAATCCGGCTTCAAGGCAATAAGCCATTGAATTGACGGAGGCAGGCCACGCAGGAAGAGGAGCGTTATTCTCCGGCACGCCGTTAAGGCGCGTCAATTCTGCCAGACGAAGCCGACTTTCTTCAGCTGCGAGCCACCGAAATCCTCCATCCCCTCGACGGCATCATTGCCACCGTGGCGACGGAAGAAGCGGATTGCATGCTCGCTGTCTTCAAGGCACCAGACCACCAGGCCGCGGCAGCCGAGCGAGGTCAAAAGCTTGCGGCTTTCACCGAAAAGCCGGCGGCCGAGACCGACGCCCTGGAATTCCGGCCGCAGATAGATTTCGTAGATTTCCCCGTCATAAGGCAACGCGCGCGCGCGATTGAGGCCGACGGTCGCGTAACCGGCAAGCTCACCGGCGACATCGATGACCAGAAGCGTGGCAGGCCCGTTCGTCGCCTTGCGCCACCATCTCTCGCCGCGACGCTCCAGCATCTGGATCAGCGGCTTGTGCGGAATGAGGCCTGCATAGGCCTGCACCCAGCTCTGCCGGTGCACATCCGAAATGGCTCGGGCATCCTGTGGATCGGCCCGCCGAACATCGATAGACAACGTCTTCATAACGCGACTTTAGGTCCTGCTATGCGGGATCCGCCATTGGTCAATCATTAACCAGACGGTTTGCCCACAGACTTCTGATGGGGACAACGCCCATCGAGTTAACGCTTTTTTAACCTCGGTTACAAGCTGTGCGATTTGCACGAACACAAAAAAGCCCGGCTTGCGGCCGGGCTTTTCACAATTAGATTTCAGGACAGCTTAGAGAGCGGCTTTCGACTTGTCGAAGCGCTTGCGGTCGTTGGCGTCGAGATAGATCTTGCGCAGGCGGATCGACTTCGGCGTGACTTCCATCAGCTCGTCGTCCTGGATCCAGGAGAGAGCGCGGTCGAGCGTCATGCGGATCGGCGGGGTCAGGCGAACGGCTTCGTCCTTGCCGGCCGAACGGATGTTCGTCAGCTGCTTGCCCTTCAGAACGTTGACCTCGAGGTCGTTGTCACGGGTGTGGATACCGATGATCATGCCCATGTAAACCTTGTCGCCCGGCTCGATGATCATCGGGCCACGGTCTTCCAGGTTGAACATGGCGTAAGCGACAGCTTCACCGGCCTGGTTGGACAGGAGAACGCCGTTGGTACGACCGGAGATCTCGCCCTTGTAAGGCTGGTAGTCGTGGAACAGGCGGTTCATGATCGCGGTGCCGCGCGTGTCGGTCAGCAGTTCCGACTGGTAACCGATCAGGCCACGGGTCGGAGCCAGGAACTTCAGGCGAACGCGGCTGCCGCCCGAAGGACGCAGTTCGGTCATCTCGGCCTTGCGCTCGGACATCTTCTGAACGACGACTCCGGAATGCTCTTCATCGACGTCGATGACGACTTCTTCGATCGGCTCCATGGTCTGGCCGCTCTCGTCCTTGTGCATGACGACGCGCGGACGCGATACGGCAAGCTCAAAGCCTTCGCGGCGCATGGTTTCGATCAGGACGGCGAGCTGAAGTTCGCCACGGCCGGAAACGTAGAACGAATCCTTGCCTTCGGCTTCTTCGATCTTCAGAGCGACGTTGCCTTCGGCTTCCTTGTACAGGCGGTCGCGGATGACGCGGCTCGTGACCTTGTCGCCTTCAGTGCCGGCCAGCGGGCTGTCGTTGACGATGAACGACATGGTGACGGTCGGCGGGTCGATCGGCTGGGCCTGCATGGCTTCGGTAACCGACGGGTCGCAGAACGTGTCGGCAACGGTGCCCTTGGAGAGACCGGCAATGGCGACGATGTCACCGGCAACAGCTTCTTCGATCGGCTGACGCTCGATGCCGCGGAATGCGAGGATCTTGGAAATACGGCCGGTTTCAACCGTCTTGCCGTCCTGGGACAGAACCTTGACGGCCTGGTTCGGCTTGATCGAGCCGGAAGCGACGCGACCGGTGATGATACGGCCGAGGAACGGGTTGGCTTCGAGAAGCGTACCGATCATGCGGAACGGGCCTTCTTCGACCGTCGGCTCCGGAACGTGCTTCAGCACGAGATCGAGCAGCGGTGCAAGACCTTCGTCCTTCGGGCCTTCCGGGTTGACGTTCATCCAGCCGTCACGGCCCGAACCGTAGAGGATCGGGAAGTCGAGCTGCTCGTCGGTTGCATCGAGGTTTGCGAACAGGTCGAAAACTTCGTTGATGACTTCTTCGTGGCGGCCGTCCGGACGGTCGATCTTGTTGATCGCGACGATCGGCTTCAGACCGACCTTCAGTGCCTTGCCGACAACGAACTTCGTCTGCGGCATCGGGCCTTCAGAGGAGTCGACGAGAACGATCGCGCCGTCCACCATCGAGAGAATACGCTCGACTTCGCCGCCGAAGTCGGCGTGGCCGGGGGTGTCGACGATGTTGACGCGAACGCCCTTCCACTCAACCGACGTCGCCTTGGCGAGAATGGTGATGCCGCGTTCCTTTTCGAGATCGTTCGAGTCCATCACGCGTTCTGCAACGCGCTGGTTTTCGCGGAACGAGCCCGACTGTTTCAGGAGCTCGTCAACGAGCGTCGTTTTGCCATGGTCAACGTGCGCGATAATCGCGATGTTGCGAAGTGCCATATTAGGGGTTCTCTGAAGTTGGGGCGCAACAATCACGGGGCCACGCCAATTTCGTTGGCGCGCTCATACCCCGTTTTTTGCAAATGCGAAAGGGGGGCCAAGCGCAACGGTTGAATCCATGGGCCTATTCGGCGACGAGACCGCTCCTTCTCAAAAGGGCAAGCAGGAGAAGCGGCAAAAGAGTGGTGATGAGAATGGCGATGAAGGCCATGGCCATGCCGAGCCCGATCGAGCCCTGTTCGAACTGCCGCCAGATGAAGGTGGCGATCGTCTGCATGCCGACCGGCGCAATGACGACGGAGGCGACCAGCTCGCGCGAGGCAAGCGCAAAGACGAGCAGCATGGCCGAGGCAAGGCTCGGGAAAACCAGCGGCAGGAGGATACGACGGAAGGCCGTGATGCCGGACGCGCCGAAGACGCGGGCCGCCGCTTCGAGATTGTCGCCGATCTGCTGGAAAGCGGCCGTCGAATACCGCATCGTCTGCGGCAGCAGGATGCAGCAATAGGCAAGCAGCAGGATAAACGGCGTATTGTAAGGCGTCGCCGGCAGCCACGGCATGTTCCAGGCGAGGATCAGGCCGACCGCAACCACAATGCCGGGCAGCGCATTCGGAATGATCGTCAGGCTGTCGATCGCCAGCCGGCCGCGGATTTTCGTCTTCACCACCGTATAGGCGGCCGTCACGCCGATCAGGCCGGTAATCAGCGCCGTACCGATGCCGAGCGAAAAGCTGTTGGCAAGCGCGCCGAGTGCGCCTGCACTGTTTTGGAAAACCGACAGGAAATTGTCGAAGCTCATATTGTCGAGCGCCAGCCCGCCGGAAATCGTCCGCGACATGGCGGTGGCAAGGATCGACAGAAGTGGCACGCCGGTCGCGAGAAACGAGACGATGACGAATGCCGCCAGCACCGGCCATTTCATCGCCCCGAGCGGCCGCTTGTCCTTGGCGGTCGGCTTTCCGTTGACCGTCTGGTAGGAGCGTCGCGCAAGAATCCAGCGCTGGCCGAGGAAGGTGATCAGCGACAGGCCAACCAGCAACAGCGACATGATCGAGGCGCCAGGCAGATCGATCGGCCAGTCGGAAATGCGCAGATCGATGCCGGTGACGAGAACCTGAAAACCGGCACGACGCCCGAGCGCTGCCGGTGTGCCGTATTCCTCGATCGCGGCGGCAAACACCAGCATCAGGCTGGCCGCCAGACCCGGCGCGGAAAGCGGCAGCGTGATCCGCCAGAAAGCCCGCGTAGGCGTCGCACCGAATACGCGCCCGACATCCGCATAACGCGCACCGACCGCCTCCACCGTCCGCGACACGGCAAAATAGACGACCGGAAACGTGTTGAACGCCATCACCATAGTCATGCCGNNCCGAAAACAGGAAGGGGGCGAGGTTAAAGCCCAGCAACTGCTGCAGATATCCGCGCGGCTGCAGCGTCATGATCCAGCCGAGCGTGGCGATATAGGGCGGGATCATGAACGGCACGAGCAAAAGCACATCGAACAGCGCCGCCCCCGGCACGCGGTAAAGCGCGCGAAACACACCGAGCGGCACCGCGACCACCGCCGAAGCGAGCACGACGCAGAAGCCGAGCAGGATCGTATTGCCGGCCATGCCGATCAGCGCGCCGTCATTCAGCGTGGCGATGAAGGAAGAGAACGGCTTTGCAAACGAGCCCTGGCCGAGTTCGGGAAAAATGCCCTGCATGACGACGGCGGCAAACGGGACGGCGACGACCAGAAGCAGTCCCGCAATCGCCAGCCATGCAGCAGGAGCCGGTCCGCCAACGCTTTTTGCCGACATGGTTCAGTCCTTCATGTCCTGTCGCAGCATTCTTCAAACCACCCGATCCGGTGGCCTTAAAAATGATGCGCGACGTTCAAAACAGAACAGCGCCGCCTGCCCGAAGGCTGGCGGCGCCGCGAAGAGAATTACTTGCCACCAAAAATCTTGGTGATCTCGCCGAGCGTTTCCTTGCGCTTGCCGTAGACGGCAGCGTTGTCGAACTTCAGGAGCTTCAGGTCGCTGATCAGCGGACGGTCGGCAGCTACGTCGGAGCGAGCCGGCATCAGCATCTGGGCGGCAACCATCTTCTGGCCGGCGTCAGACAGCATGTAGTCGATGAACTTCTTGGCATCGTCCTGGTTCTTGGACCAGTTGAGGATCATAGCCGGACGCGGCGCGATGACCGTGCCGGAAGCCGGGAAGACGACCTCGACGCTTTCGCCCTTCTTGGCGGCGGCGAGCGTGATGTAATCGACTGCGCCGAAGACGGCAGCCTTGGCACCCTGCAGAACCGGGTTCAGCGCTTCGGCATTGGCGCCGGCAATGATCGCGCCGTTGGCCTGCAGGTCCTTGAACAGCTTGAAATCGTCCTGGCCGGCAAGCGCTGCCGTCAGTTCGAAAGCAGAACCGGACTGTGCCGGATCCGGGATGTTGACCATGTCCTTGTATTCGGCCTTGGTCAGGTCAGACCATTCGGCAGGCTTCGGCGTGCCGCTCTTGGTGTTCCAGGCGATGCCGAGAGCCGAAACGCCCTGTGCGACAGCATAGTCGGACTTCAGGAAATCCGGAACCTTGGCAGCGTTGGGGCTGGAATACTTGACGAGCCAGCCGCGCTTTTCGAAATCGGTCGCGGTATCCCAGGAAGCCGAGATCAGAACGTCGACGACCGGGTTCGATGCTTCAGCTTCGATACGGGCCATGACCTTGCCGGTCGTTGCCTGGAAGACATTGACCTTGATGCCGGTTTCCTTGGTGAAACCTTCCGACATCTTGTCGATCAGGCTCTGCGGACCGGCGGTATAGACGGTGATGTCGGCATGCGCGACGCCGGCCATCAGGACGGCGGCAACGGCACCGAGTGTAATGCTCTTCAACGACTTGAACATGTCCCAAAACTCCTGTTGGGGTGAATGCTTATGGATGCGGATGAACTGAGCTCTCGAACCAGCGGACCTGGTCGAGATCGATGGAAAGACCGACGCCATCGCCGGGCTTGAGCTTGTGCCGGCTTAACACCTGCAACTCGACCTGATCGGTGCCGATCAGCGAGACGGTTGCCAGATGACCGTCGCCGCGAAACTGCGAGCGCAACACGCTGGCCGCCAGCCGGTCCGGCTGGATCTCGCCGGGCGTGATCGCCGCAACCG
>DLSX01000191.1 GCA_002500765.1 Neorhizobium sp. UBA7851 | reverse complement strand
TCGGTGACATCTCCCCGTCAAGGGGGGAGATCAGAGGGAGCAAGCTGCACCGTTGCATTCCATACGCAGCGGCCGCTGGTTTTCATCCGATCCAATAATTTCCGAAATCGCAATTAAATCGACACTTTTCCTGCAATTGTTGGCGGCAATTTTTCCAGCCAATATCGCTCCATCAGCCGAAAACAGCGCCGCTCGGTTCGACCGGCCAAACCTTTAGAGGAGCAGACATGACCGATCATTCTACGGCCACAACGCGCCCGGGCAACGTGCTCGCCCGCGTCGTTACAGCACCTGCAATACGCACGGCAGCACTTCTTGCGCTTTGCGCCGCCTATATCCAGGGGCCGCTCACCAAGATCTTCGACTTTAGCGGCGCTCTTGCCGAAATGGAGCATTTCGGCCTGCACCCAGCTGGCTTCTTCGCCGTTGCCGTCATCGCCTTCGAACTGACGGCTTCCGCCATGGTGGTATCGGGATTCTTGCGCTGGGCGGGTGCCTTGGCGCTTGCAGGCTTCACGCTTCTCGCAACCTTCATCGCCCTCCGCTTCTGGGAAATGGCCCCCGGCATGGATCGCATGATGGCGACCAATTCCTTCTTTGAACATCTCGGCCTCGCTGGCGCTTTCGTCATCGTCGCCGCAATCGACCTCACCAAGGGAGAGGGCAAATGAGCGCTCCAAAATCCGCATCCAAGTCAGGCGGGGGCAGCTTCGCCCCTCTAGCCCAACCGGTCTTCGCCGTTCTCTGGGCGGCCACAGTTCTCGGCAATACCGGCAGCTTCATGCGTGACGTCGCAAGCTCCTGGCTGATGACGGATCTTTCCGCCTCGCCGGCCGCCGTCGCCATGGTCCAAGCGGCTGGCACGCTGCCGATCTTCCTGCTCGCCATTCCGGCGGGCGTGCTCACCGACATTCTCGACCGCCGCAAATTCCTGATCGCGGTACAGATCCTGCTTGCATCGGTCAGCCTGACGTTGATGGCGCTTGCCCATACCGGCCTTCTGTCGATCAGCTCGCTGATTGCTCTCACATTCGTCGGCGGCATCGGCGCCGCCCTGATGGGGCCGACATGGCAGGCGATCGTTCCCGAGCTCGTGCCGCGACAGGATGTCAAAAGCGCCGTGGCGCTCAACTCGCTCGGCATCAATATCGCCCGGTCGATCGGCCCGGCTGCTGGTGGTCTCCTGCTTGCCGCCTTCGGGGCAGGCGTCACCTATGGTGCGGACGTTGCGAGCTATCTCGTCGTCATCGCCGCCCTCGTCTGGTGGCCGCGTGCAAAGGGCGCCAATGACGCTTTGGCGGAAGGTTTCTTCGGTGCTTTCCGGGCGGGCCTTCGTTATACCCGCGCCAGCCGCCCGCTGCATGTCGTGCTTGCCCGTGCCGCAATTTTCTTCGCCTTTGCCAGCGCCGTCTGGGCCTTGTTGCCGCTCGTTGCCCGTCAGCTTCTCGGTGGTGACGCCAGCTTCTACGGCATCCTGCTCGGTGCGGTCGGTGCCGGTGCCATCGGCGGTGCTCTCGTCATGCCGAAACTGCGCGATCGACTGAGTGCCGATGGGCTTCTGCTTGGCGCTGCAATCGTCACCGCGCTCGTCATGGGTGTTCTTGCTCTGGCTCCGCCGAAGTGGGTTGCACTTATCGCCCTGCTGTTCCTCGGTGCCGCATGGATCACTGCGTTGACGACGCTGAATGGTACCGCGCAGGCAGTCCTTCCCAACTGGGTGCGCGGTCGCGGTCTCGCTGTCTACCTCACCGTGTTCAACGGCGCGATGACGGCGGGCAGCCTTGGCTGGGGTGCGGTGGGTGAAGCCGCAGGCATTCAGGGAACGCTGCTGATCGGCGCTGTCGGGCTGCTCGTTGCCGGCCTCATCATGCACCGCCTGAAATTGCCGACCGGCGATGCCGACATGATCCCGTCCAACCATTGGCCCGAGCCGCTGGTTGCCGAACCTGTCGCCCATGACCGCGGGCCTGTCCTCATCCTCATCGAATACCATGTCGAAAAGCATCACCGCACCGCTTTCCTGCATGCACTCGATGACCTCTCCCAGGAACGTCGCCGCGATGGCGCCTATGGCTGGGGCGTGACGGAGGACAGCGCCGATCCGGAAAAGCTCGTCGAATGGTTCATGGTCGAATCCTGGGCGGAACACCTTCGCCAGCACAAGCGGGTTTCCAATGCCGATGCCGATCTGCAGGGCAAGGTGCTCGCCTATCACACCGGTCCGGAAAAGCCCGTCGTGCGCCATTTCCTGACCATCAACCGGCCCGGCGCAGCCTGAGAATCCACTTGAGAAGCCGGGGCGGCAAACTTCGCCACCCCTATAATTGCGAATATCGCAATTAAATCGAAACTATTGCTGCAATTGTCGATGATGATGTTTTTCGACAATATCTCTTCGTCAGACACGCATACGATCGCCTTCAGCACCAGAAAATCCTGGAGTTCATTATGACCGACACGATCCTCCCTCTCACACGCCGCGCAGCGCTCATGACCGGAGCCGCTGCTGCTGCAACCCTTGCAATCCCCACCTCGTTCACCCTCGCAGCCAATGCTGCATCTGCCAAACACCCCACCGCCAAACACCCCACCGAAGGAAACAAGACCATGGCTTATGTAACCACCAAGGACGGCGTTGAAATCTTCTACAAGGACTGGGGTCCGAAGGACGCACAGCCGATCGTTTTCCACCACGGCTGGCCGCTGTCGTCGGACGACTGGGACGCGCAGATGCTGTTCTTCCTCTCGAAGGGCTATCGCGTCGTCGCCCATGACCGCCGTGGCCATGGCCGCTCGGCTCAGGTGTCTGAAGGTCACGATATGGACCATTACGCAGCCGACGCTTTCGCCGTCGTCGAGCATCTCGATCTGAAGAATGCCGTCCATATCGGCCACTCCACCGGCGGTGGCGAAGTTGCCCGTTATGTCGCAAAGCATGGTCAGAAGGCCGGCCGCGTTGCCAAGGCTGTCCTCGTCTCGGCCGTCCCGCCGCTGATGCTGAAGACCGACAGCAACCCGGAAGGCCTGCCGATGGAAGTCTTCGATGGTTTCCGCTCGGCACTTGCCGCCAACCGCGCACAGTTCTTCCGCGATGTTCCGGCAGGCCCTTTCTACGGCTTCAACCGTGACGGCGCCAAGGTGAAGGAAGGCGTGATCCAGAATTGGTGGCGTCAGGGCATGATGGGCGGCGCAAAGGCGCATTACGACGGCATCAAGGCATTCTCGGAAACCGACCAGACGGAAGACCTGAAGGCGATCACCGTACCGACGCTCGTCCTGCATGGCGAAGACGACCAGATCGTACCGATCGCGGATGCCGCCCTGAAGTCGATCAAGCTTCTGAAGAACGGCCAGATCAAGACCTATCCAGGCTTCTCGCACGGCATGCTCACCGTTAACGCCGATGTCCTGAACGCCGACCTGCTGGCTTTCGTTCAGGGCTGAATTGTAACATCTTTGATAATGGGCCGCGGCAGTGCAATGCCGCGGCTTCTTTGCGTGCGCCGATAAGGCCCAGGAGATTTGTCGGTGTTTCATGACAACGATCAATCTCGCCCGGCTCTTGATGCTTTAGCCATGATTTCGATCGTCGAAAGGCGGCAGTTCCACAACGCCGCCTTTCGACGATCGAAATGAAACGTCTACGCGAAAGAGTCCCGGTTCCCATGAGCCTTCCTCCCAGCTTCCGCCAGGTGCGCGCCTTCCTGGCGCTTGTAGAACATCTGAAATTCACCCGCGCTGCACAGGAACTGAACGTTTCGCAGCCGACATTGACGGTGCAGATCAACCAGCTTGAAGAACAACTGGGCATCAAGCTTTTCGACCGGAATAAACGTCGGGTCGAACTGACGCCTGCCGGCCGCAACATTCTGCCGCTGATGGAACGCCTCGCCATGAACATGGATGAGATCATGCTTGCCGCAACGGATCTCACCTATGCGCGCAGGGGTATCGTCAAGATCGCCGCGCTGCCGTCCGTCGCAGCAAGTTTCCTGCCGCGGGCGATCATGCTTTTCCGGGAACAGAACCCTGGCATAGAGATCGGTGTCTGGGATGTTGTCGGCGAAGACATCATCAAGCTCGTGAAAGCCGAAGACGTCGATTTCGGTATTGGAACGCGTATCAGTTCCGATCGAAGCATAAAGGTTGAGGATTATGTCTCCGACAGTCTTTGCGCGTTTTTTCCTGTCGGCCATCCGCTGGCGAGCGCAGCGCCTGTTCTGCAGATCAGCGACTTTGCTTCCTACCCGCTCGTGCTGACGCGAAAAAACAGTACCGTCCGCGTGTTGTTCGAGCGTTCGATGGAGCGTGAAGGCTGCGAGGTCAGCGTGGTCATGGAGGCCAGTTACATGTCGACGGCGCTGAGCATGGTTCGGGCAGGGGTGGGCGTCGCCATTCTTCCGACATCCGCAGTCGAAGCCGGCAACATGACGGGCCTTGCCTACAAGCTTGTCGATGCTCCCTGGTTCAATCGCCGGGTGGGGATTATCCGCAAGGCGGACCGCACCCTTCAACCGGTGGCCAAGCGCTTCATCGAGACGATGTATAACATGCCGGATTTGCGCACCGACGAGAGTTTCAAATCGGTTCGCCGTCTGGACACGGTGCCGGCGAGAGTGTCGGTGCCGGGAACGAATGCGTCTGATGGTATTCCAATTTCATTGCGTGGGACGGTGGCTTAACCCGCGTTTTCATCGAGCACCGGGCTAAGACGAGACCGGAAATATCAAGGCTCTTCTTTTGCAAGGGAAGATCCGGAGTATTTCAGCCATTTCCTCGAAATGGCCCTATCATTTCGTTTCAACGCAGTTCGGGCGCAGACCGTGAAATACCTCGGTTGCATACTGCATTCACATCGGTGCGCAAGGCGAGATAATTCGTGTTCCGGTAATTTCGGATCATTCTTCTGCCACATGCGTTAGTCATCGCTGCATATCATCCGCACCCGAACGGATGGCTATAATACCATAAGGAGTACAGGGATGAAAAAGACAATCGCCGCGGCTTTCGCCGCTCTTCCGGTCGCATTCGTTGCAACGGCATCACCGGCTGCCGACGTCATCAGTCGGCGCGACACAGTGCCGACCTATCAGGAGTCCGACCAGCGCGGCGGTGTTCGGATCGGCTATCTCGATTGCTCGATCGGCGGCGGCGTGGGTTATGTTCTGGGCTCGGCCAAGGAAGCGGACTGCGTCTTCAAATCGACCATGGGCAGTGAGCCGCTTGACCGTTACACCGGCGTGGTCCGCAAGATGGGTGTCGATCTCGGCTTTACCACGCGCAGCCGGTTGATTTGGGCAGTCTTCGCGCCGACCGCAGGTTATCATCATGGTTCGCTCGGCGGCCTTTATCAGGGCGCAACCGCGGAAGCTACTGTTGGAGCGGGCATCGGCGCCAATATCCTTGTTGGTGGTACGTCCGGCTCGATCCACCTGCAGACAGTCAGCGTAACAGGCCAGCTCGGCCTGAACCTTGCTGCCACAGGCACGTCGGTGACGCTCTCGCCCGCTGCAATGTAACCGGTAAGCGGCCCGCCTCACCATTTCTGTGGAGCGGGCCGAAATTCTCAGCGTTGCAGTCGGCATCCAGCCTTTCACGGCATATCCGCCCGTTCAGGCGCCCTGCCTGCCCAGAAACCCATATGCGCTGTCCGTATCGGTAATAAGGGTCGTTGCGAGGCCTGCCGTTAGGCATGCAGCTAATATTTCTCTTTTGTGTGCGCCTCCGGATGCGATGATACGGGTCGGAATTCGGCGATAGTCAGCGATCGATGGAGATATTACCTGCCGGTTCAAAGGATGATCGATTTCCCTGCCGTCTTGATCGAGATATCGACCAAGGAGATCGCCGACGGCGCCTGCGGCGGTCAGTTCGGTGATATCGGTTCCGGTCGGCAGGCCATATCGGACCTGAAGTGATTGCGGCGAGACGTCACCAATGCTGAGGATCGATACGTCGACGGCTGTTGCTTCTCGAAGCAGGCTCTGGAACACGGTCTGAGCTACGATCGTATCGCGCGAGGACGGATCGTCCGCATAGATCGGCGCCGCAAGATAATGGCATTCCGCATTCATCACCTTGGCGAAACGTCGCACGATCTCGAATGTGTTGATCTCCGAGCCACGTGTCAGTCCGCCCATCATCGAACGAACCTTGACATCGGGCATATTCGCCGGCGCCATGTGATGGACGGTCTCCCGCAGCGTTGCGCCCCAACCCACACCAAGCGATGCGGGTTCGCTTGCCTGTATCAGACGCTCCAGAAACATTGCCGCGGCCCGGCCGATAACCGTTGCCATCTGTTTCTGGTCTTCGGGTGTTGGAACGATGACCGCGTCGGTCAGTCCAAACCGGTGACGTAACTCTGCTTCCAGCTCCACATTTTCGGTCAGCGGCGAATTGAAGCTGATCTTGACTACGCCCTGATCGAGCGCTGCGGCCAGAAGTTCATTCACCTTGCGGCGCGTCAAAAGCATGCGCTCGGCGATCTGCGCCTGCGTCAATCCTTCGACGTGATAGAGCCACGACGCCCTCACCATGAGCTGTTGATTGGACATGTTTCCTCCCGCCCAAATGTCACATCAACGTAACATTTGTAACCTAGAGCTACGCGAAGTCGGCGGGGCAGTAAAGCGGCTTTCATTAACCACGGCCTCCTGACCAAATTTTGTCTGTCGATTTCCATGCGACGCCCGACGCCGAGGTCCTCCCGCCCGGCGAAGGCGTTCGTGCGCCCACGCCGTTCATTTGATTTAACAGGAGAGATCCATGCTATCCATCAATCGCCGCCATGCGCTGGGGCTGATGTCGGCCGCAGCCGGCACCATCATCCTGCCACGCATGTCGTTCAGCCAGGGCGCACGCCCCTCCATCACCATCGCCGTACAGAAGATCACCAACAACAACACGCTTGATGTCTGGAACGAGCAGTCCAATGTTGGCGAGCGCGTTTTCTTCCCGAACCTTTGGGAAGGCCTGATCAATCGTGACTGGATGGGTACTCAGGGGCCGGTTCCCGGTCTCGCCACCGAATGGAAGCGGCTTGACGACAAGACGCTTGAACTCAAGCTGCGCCCGGGCGTCAAGTTCCACAATGGCGATGAACTGACGGCGGAAGACGTTGCCTTCTCCTTCTCCAAGGAGCGAGTGTTCGGCAATACCGAACCGGTCGGCGGCAAGACCATCTATGAAGCCGACAATAAACCTACGACGGTCAAGGAACTGCCCGCCGTTGTTCCGGGTGTTGCCCGCCGCCTCTGGCCGGCGTTGACCGGCGTTGAAGTCGTCGACAAGCACACGGTTCGTTTCCACAATGCGACGCCGGACGTGACGCTCGAAGGCCGCCTTTATTCCTTCGGTAGCCAGATCACCAGCCGTCGCGCCTGGGACGAAGCCAAGAGCTACACCGACTGGGCGCGCAAGCCGATCACGACCGGTCCCTACATGGTTGGCGAATACAAGCCGGACGTCTCGCTGACGCTCGTCGCTTTCGACGAATACTGGGGCGGTCGTCCGCCGCTGCAGCAAATCCGTTTCGTTGAGGTTCCGGAAGTCGCGTCTCGCGTCAACGGTCTTCTGTCGGGCGAATATGACTTCGCCTGCGACCTGCCGCCGGACCAGATTGCCGCTGTCCAGGCAGCCCCGGGCCTCGAAGTGCAGAGCTCGACGATCTGGAACCACCGCGTTTCGACCTTCAATACCCAGAACCCGATCCTTGCCAACCCGCTGGTTCGCCGTGCGATGACCCATTCGATCGATCGTCAGGCGATTGTCGAAGCCTTGTGGGCCGGCCAGACCGTCGTTCCCGCCGGTCTGCAGTTCGAATCCTTCAAGACATCGAACATGTTCGTCGAAGGCTGGGCGGCACCGGAATACAATCCGGATCTCGCCAAGAAGCTTCTCAAGGAAGCAAACTACAAGGGCGATGCCATCCCCTATCGCCTGCTCAACAACTACTACACCAACCAGACTGCCAATGCGCAGATCATGGTCGAGATGTGGAAGCAGGTCGGCCTCAACGTCGAAATCCAGATGAAGGAAAACTGGGCGCAGATCCACGACCCGGCAGGCGTCAAGGGCGTGCGCGACTGGTCCGCGTCGAACTCGATCAACGATCCGATCACGCCGCTGGTCGTGCAGTTCGGCCCGAACGGCGAGGCCCAGCAGAAGAAGGACTGGAGCAACGAGGAGTTGAACAAGCTCTCCGTCGTCATGGAAACCTCCACGGATCGCGACATGCGAAAGAAGGCGATCACCCGCATGCTGGAAATCGCCGAGCGCGAAGACCCTGCCTATCAGGTCCTGCATCAGAACGCGGTCTTCACCGGCATGAAGAAGTCGCTGAAGTGGAAGGCGGCCGCCGCTTTCGCCATGGATTTCCGCAGCGGTAACTGGAACGCTTCCTAACCGTTCGAAATTCTGCGCCGGCTGCTTTTTAGCGGCCGGCGCCTTCTGTTTCTGAAATGGAGATGAGCTCCGATGGTTTCCAACAACCTTGTGGAACTGCGCGGCCTGAAGGTCGCTTTCGATGGTGTCCAGGTTCTGCACGGCATCGATCTCGATGTGGCCCGCGGCGAGGCGATCGGTCTTGTCGGCGAATCCGGCTGCGGCAAGTCGGTCACATGGCTTGCGGCTCTCGGCCTGCTGCCCGGCAAGGCAACGATTTCCGGTTCCGTACGCGTTGATGGTCAGGAAATCCTCGGTGGCCCGCGTACCGTTCTCGAAAGTGTGCGTGGTAAGCGCATCGCAATGATTTTCCAGGATCCGTCGAGTTCGCTCAATCCGGTTTTGCGCGTCGGCCGACAAATCACGGAGGCGCTGGCTATCCATCGCGGGCTTTTCGGCGATGCAGCCAAGTCGGAGGCCCTGCGGCTTCTCGACATGGTCGGCATTCCTGATGCCCGCCGCCGTTTCGATCTCTTCCCGCATGAGTTTTCCGGCGGCCAGTGTCAGCGTCTGATGATCGCGATGGCGCTTGCCGGTGAACCTGATCTCCTGGTTGCAGATGAACCGACAACCGCTCTCGATGCGACCATTCAGGCACAGATTCTCGACCTCATGATCGAACTGCGTGCCGAAACAGGCATGGCGACGATCTTCATCAGCCATGATCTCGGCGCGGTCAGCCAGGTCTGCGAACGCGCCTGTGTGATGTATGCCGGCCGCATCGTCGAGCAGGGATCGATAGAGGCGCTGTTCGACAATCCACGCCATCCTTATACGCGCGGTTTGTTCGATGCCATCCCGCGGCTCGATGGTCCGCGCGAACGGCTGATCCCCATCCAGGGCACGGTTCCGCATCCGCGTGACTTGCCGGAGGGTTGTGCCTTCTCGCCACGCTGTTCGCATGCCGCAAACGACTGTCGCAGCCGCAGGCCGGACCTCGATCCGTTGGCGGATGGTCGTCTTCTTGCCTGCCACCATCCTGTCGGCCGGCAATCGGTTGATACGGGCCACAATACCGAAAGACACGTTATGGAGGCAGTATCGTGACTGCTCCGCTGATCGAAGCAAAAGGTCTGGTCCGTACCTACGAGGTGCGTCAGGGCATGTTCGGCAAGGTAACGCCGGTACGTGCCGTCGATGGTATCGACCTGAAAGTCATGCCGGGTGAAACTCTCGGTGTGGTAGGCGAATCCGGCTCGGGTAAATCGACCCTCGGCCGCATGCTGCTCGGTATCGATCCATCGCAGGAAGGGCAAACCTTCTTCGACGGACAAGCAATGCCGAAGCTCGGCACGCCGGAATGGCGCGCATTGCGGGCGAAAATGCAGCTCGTCTATCAGGATCCGCTGGCAGCACTCGACCGCCGCCTGACAATCGCCGAGCAGATCGTTGAACCGCTCGCCATCCACAAGCTGGTGCCGAAGGAACATCGCGCGGCTCGCGTGGCCGAATTGATGATGGCAGTCGGCCTGCGCCCCGATCAGGCGGATCGTTATCCGCATGAGCTTTCCGGAGGTCAGCGCCAGCGTGTCATCATTGCCCGCGCGCTTGCCTCGCGTCCGAAACTTCTGGTCTGCGACGAGCCGGTTTCGGCACTCGACGTGTCGATCCAGGCGCAGGTGGTCAACATGTTGCGTGACTTGCAGGAAAAGAACAGCATCGCCATGGTCTTCATCAGCCATGACCTGAAGGTAGTGCGCAACATCGCCGACCGGGTAGCCGTCATGTATCTCGGCCGGATCGTCGAGGAGGCTTCGTCCGACGTCATCTTCGCCGCGCCGCTGCATCCCTATACCAAGGCGCTGGTCTCGAGCGTTCCGGTGCCCGGCAAGCCGCTCAAGGGCCGCATGATCCTTCAGGGCGAGCCGCCGAACCCGGCCAACCGCCCATCCGGCTGTGCCTTTCATCCGCGCTGTCCGCTGGCCACCGATATCTGCCGCTCGACCGTGCCGCAGCTGCGCGATGTCGGCGATGGTCGCACGGCCGCCTGCCATCTGGTGGCCGGCGCCGAACAGCCCGTTGCTGCATAAGGAGCGCCAGGAATATGTTGCGTTTTGCTTCCATCCGCCTTCTTCGGGCAATCATTACCATTCTCGCGGTCGTGACCTTCGCCTTCGTTGTCCTGCGCATGTCTGGCGATCCGGCGCAGGTCATGCTCGGCCCGGATGTGCCGCAGGAATCCGTCGATGCCTTCCGCAAGGCATGGGGCCTCGATCAGCCGCTCTGGATCCAGTATCTCGCTTACATCAAGTCGATCTTCAGCGGTGATTTCGGCGTGTCGATGCGCGACAAGGCATCCGCAATGCAGCTCGTTATCGAGCGCATTCCGGCAACCCTGCAGCTCACCATCCCGGCGCTGTTCCTGAAGGTCGTGATCGGCATTCCGGCAGGCGTCTATGCCGCCCTGCACCGCCAGAGCGCTGTCGATCGTGGCGTCATCCTTGCGGCCATCTTCGGCTTCACCATTCCATCCTTCGTCATGGGCCTGCTTCTGGTGCTGATCTTCTCGATCACGCTTGGCCTTCTTCCTTCGGGCGGGCAGGATACCTGGCAGCACGGCATCTTGCCGACACTGACGATGAGCATCGGCGGCATTGGCATCCTCGCGCGTTTCTCGCGCAGCGCGATGATCGAGGTGATGGGGCAGCCCTATATCCGCACCGCTTCAGCCAAGGGAATGGCCTGGCAGGATGTCGTCTGGCGGCATGCACTACCGAATGCGGCGGTTCCAATCGTCACCATCGTCGGCTTCATGGTCGGTTCGCTGATCGCCGGCGCCGTCGTGGTGGAATCGATCTTTTCCTGGCCCGGCATCGGCCGCCTTCTGGTCGTCTCGGTCACCAATCGCGATCTCGCCGTCGTCCAGTGCATCCTTTTGATCATCGCCGCCACAATGGTCGTGTCGAACCTGATCGTCGACCTGCTCTACGGCTGGCTCGACCCGCGGCTTCGTGCCCAGAGCGCCCATTAAGGAGGAACGGACATGACAATCGTCGATACATCGCGTCAGCCCGCATCCGAAATGTCCTTCTTCACCCGCTTCATCAAGCAGGTGCGCAAGGTGCCTTTCTCCGTCGGTTTCGGCATTGCCTGGCTTGCCGCCATGGTCTTCGTCGCCTTTTTTGCCGATCTGATCCGTCCCTATGGCATCACCGCCATGGACCTGCGCGCACGCCTGTCGCTGCCCGGCAATCCGGCTCATCTTCTCGGCACCGACGAGCTCGGGCGTGATGTCCTTTCGCGCCTTATCCAGTCGATCCGTGTGTCGCTGGCAATCGCCTTCGGTGCGACGATCATCTCGGCGGTTTTCGGTACGACACTCGGCTTTCTTGCGGCAAAGTTTCGTGGTGCAGTCGAGCATTTCGTACTCGTGCTCGCCGATTTCCAGGCGGCGCTGCCGTTCCTCATCATGTCGCTGGCGGTGCTTGCCTTCTTCGGCTCATCCATGCCGCTGCTGATCGGTCTGATGGGTTTCTACGGCTGGGAGCGTTATGCGCGTATCGCCCGCGGTCTGGCGATTTCGGCGAGCGCGCAAGGGTATGCCGCTGCCGTGGTGCAGCTCGGTGCCACGCCGGGGCGGGTCTACATGAAGCATATCCTGCCCAATGTCGCCTCGACGCTGATCGTGTCCATGACGCTGACCTTTCCGGAAATCATCCTGATGGAAAGCGGGCTTTCCTTCCTCGGCCTCGGCGTGCAGCCGCCGGAAACCAGCCTCGGTAATATGGTCGGTTTCGGTCGCGAATATCTCACACGCGCACCGTGGATCATGCTCGCCCCCGCCTTCGTCATCATGGTGACGACGCTGTCGATCTCGCTGGTCGGAGACTGGCTGCGCGACAAGCTCGATCCGACGCTTCGCTAATCAATCCTGTTTCGATCCAAGGAAT
Organism: Neorhizobium sp. UBA7851; assembly: GCA_002500765.1. GTDB lineage: Bacteria > Pseudomonadota > Alphaproteobacteria > Rhizobiales > Rhizobiaceae > Neorhizobium. Next base: position 20,548 of record DLSX01000191.1, on the reverse strand, counting down.
TTCGCATGACCAAAACCAAGATCACCGGCCATCGCGGCGCCCGCAATCTCTGGCCGGAAAATTCGCTGACCGGCTTTCGCAACGTGCTGGCGCTCGGCGTCGATGCGATCGAGTTCGACGTCCATCTGACCGATGCAGGCGAACTTGTCGTCATTCACGACGCGACGCTGGATCGCACTACGGACAAAGCTGGTCTCGTCCGTCACCTGACGCCGCAGTCCCGCACGGAAACGCATCTCGACGGCACGACGGATACCGTGCCGACGCTTGCCGAAGTGCTGGCCATCCTGGTCGATGCCGGCGAACGGCAGCTGCATGTCGAGATCAAGTCCGATGAAGAGAAAAAGCCTTATCCGGGCATTACGGAGAAGGTCGTTGCAGAGATTGAACGTTTCGGTCTCGCCCATCGCTGCCACCTGACGTCCTTCGACGTCTCGGTGCTGGAAGAGTGCCTTCGCGTGGCACCCAGGGTCGATCGTCTCGTGTCGGTGAATGCCGAATGGGCGGCCAAGCAGGGTGGCCTTTCAACCTTCATCGAAAATGTCGACGGCCTCGTCGATATCGTCGCCATCCATCACGAGTTGATGGCAGAGGAATGGGCGCTCATTACATCGAAGCTGCCGCTCGATCGTCTCTGTGTCTGGACGCTGAACGATGAAGCGCTGATCCAGACATGGCTTGAGCGTGGCATCGGACATCTGACTTCCGATAGTCCCGATCTCGCGCTCAGCCTGCGCGGAAAAATCCAATCGCAATCCGAACCTGCCTGAAAAGGAATTTGACCATGGGCAATATCATCGGCACGGGCTTCAACGCCGGCTCAGTCGACGGCGAGCTGGCAAGCCTCGAACAGGAATTGCGTATCCTCGCCGATATCGGCGTCGATACGGTCGAGTTGGGTCTCACCAGTCTTGATCTCATCGCTGGCGGCCGCATTATCGAGGAGCGTGCCGAGCGGCTTGTTGCGATCACCAGGCAGTTCGATTTCCGCTACACGGTTCACGGCCTTGTCTCTTCGAACTTCATGGATCCGGATACCTGCCGTTACCAGATCGACGCCGCCAAGGCGCTGGCCCAGGTGTGCGACCGGATCGGTGCGCGCATCCTTGTCCAGCACGGTGGAAACCTGCGGGCGGACCAGCTGGCCGAGCGCGCCGAGGCTGATAAACGTGAGCGGGAAGCACTGTTCGAGCTTGCCGAATTCTGCGAACCCTATGGCGTGCGCATCGCCTTCGAGAACATCTTCACCACCGAGCTTGGCCAGTATCGCCAGACGCCGACGCAGGTGGCCGAGACCGTCAGGGCCGTTAATCATCCGAACCTCGTGGCGCTGATCGACTTCAGCCACGCCTATCTTGAATCCACCTATCGCGGTCTTAATTTCCGCGAGGAACTGCGCGCCATGGCACCGGTTGCCGGTCATCTGCATGTGCATGACAGTTTCGGCCGTCCGCAGGCTTTCTACAAACCGTATCATGTGCAGGAAAATACCGCGCTTGGCATCGGCGACCTGCATATGCCGCTCGGCTGGGGCGATATCGACTGGGAAGATATCTTCTCCGAACTGACTTTCCTGCCGGATACCGTGCTAATGATGGAAATCGGTCGCCGTTATCACGCGGAGCAGCCGGCGAGCCTTCAGCGCGCCAAGCGACTCATGGCTCTGAACGCCAATCGCTCGGCAATTGCAGCTGAGTGATACAAGACTGCGACTTCCCTCCCAGCACGCGAGCGGGAGGGAAGTCGCCGATAGTCGAAGAGTCGCCTGGCGCCAAATCCGCTATGCGATGTGCTTGACGGTCTCTGCAGGTCGCGTGCGTTGGACAATGCTCGCCAGATGATGCGCCAATCGAACGCCGAATGCGACAGCCGGAAATGTCGGATTAGCCTGACCTGACGTCGGGAATATAGAGCTTCCGGCGACGAAGAGGTTATCGATGTCGAAGGTACGGCAGTTGGCATCCACGACGCCGTCCCGACGGTTGCTGCCCATTCGCGTCAACCCGATCTGGTGATAGCCGTCATGGGATTGCGATATGACCATTTCTTCCAGATCGCCTTCCAGAAAGCGCAAGGAGCCGAGCCCTGTTGTTCGCAGCCATTCGTCGAAGCTGTGATGGACACGCAGCACAGACTGATAATCCTGCGAGCAGTAGCTGAATTCGGTGCTTATCCCGAGCTGATTGTATTGGTCAGGATCGTGGACCAGCTGAACCCGGCTCGCCCTTCTCGGTACCTGTTCAGCATGATAGCGAAGGCCGTATTCGTTTTGCGCGTCGCGCATCTGGAGATGCGGCAGGCCATAGAAATACCTGTCATGCGCAAGCTTGGAGATTGACGCCAGGCCATTGATCGGATGTCGCATCAGGAATATGCCGTGTGCGATGCAATCCTGTCGCGAAGCGGTGCGTCGTCCCTTGAGAACCTCCCTTAGAAAGACAGCAGAGGCCAACGCCTGACGAGGGGGCAATTTGCCAACATCCGAGTTGTGTGGCCACATCGCCGTGTTCAACAGTTCCAGGCTTCGTTGGGTTTGCGCAGACGGCTGCAGACGCCTGCGTATGAAACGGCCATCCTGCTGTCGCTTGAAAAAGAACTGTTCGGCGATCGCCTCCGACTGGAATCGTATCTGGGCGATCTGTCCCGTCAGATGGCCCATGTAATATCGTCCGAGCGGACCTTCCTCTCCGGCGAAGAGGTCTGGAAACCGTGCCTGCAGGTTCAATAGAAGGCGTGAATTCTCGCGACCTCCGCATGCCAGAACGAAGTGATTTGCCCTGACCGTGCCCAGATGCTTGTCGCAACGGATGGTTGCCGAGGCCGTTCTGCTCGTTGTGCTGTCAAAATTCAACTGGATCAACTGGGCGTCGAGCAGGATGTACAACAATTTCGAAGACAGGAGAGCCGAGCGGTTTGCCGTGGCAGTGTTGCGGGGGAAAGCCCAGCTTTCGAGCGACTCCAGAAATGCCCCGTTTGCAATGGATGTATTTTGCGGACGCGGTGCTTTCATCAGCTGTGCCGCTTCTGCGTAATAGGGCTCCAGCTCACTGTGGTTGATCGGCCAGGCCACATCCTCGCCAAGATAGTTGCGATGCTCGAAATCGATATCATCGAACTCCACGCATCGCCCGCCCCAGCGGCTTGATGTGCCACCCAGGCCGAATGCAAGAGTATCGTGGTCGGGCGCATGGGGAACCGCATCGTCCAGCCGCACGCCTTCCCGTCTCTTCGGTGCCGTCGCGTTTCGTGCCCCGCGTTCGAGAAGAAGCGTTCGAATACCGGAGCGGCTCAATGTGAGAGCGATACAGACACCGACAGGTCCGGCTCCGACAACGCACACGTCGAACTCACTATTCAGGATATCGCGGCTGGAAAGCATGAAGATACACCCCCGTCACTGGTCGGACATGTACTCATGCGTATCGATGATACGCCCGCATGGCCGATATCGCTTCGCCACATCGTGGAAGGCGTGCCGCGACGCCTTTCACCTCTCGATCGGTTGTTTCGCTATGAACATCCGATCTGTGTGAACAGAACAGATGCTCATACGTATTCTTCACAGGCAGCGTAAAGCATGTGAAATATACGTGAAATTATTGGATTTTATTGCGTATTTCGAGTTTAAGTTCGTTTTAATCGAATAGATGATGAAGTGGCTTCGAGAAAAACGCAAGATTAATCGGGACTCTTGTTGGATTTTGTTCTATTTCGGGTCAGGTCTGTGGTTTGTATCGTCGAGTACGGAGCCTTTGCATTCTGTGCCTTAAGGCATCAGGTCGAGGCAGAAGTTAGATAGGAGTTGTTGGCGGCGGCGTTTGGAAAAACAAAGGAGCATCAATGTCAAACATGGGTGTCACCATAAACAAACGCTCGCGCGATTGCCGCGGGGCAAACATGAAGGCCAAGCCCAGACTGTCCATGTTTCTAGCCTGCTCGCTGGTCTTGGTCGGCCCCGGCCACACAGCCGAGTATTTTTGGTCAAGCAGCGGCGCATGCATTGACAGACAGTTACAGGTGCAACGTATCCGAGAGGGCCTGAGAGCAGGGTTCATCGAACTTCGGCTTGCTGAGCTTGGGCATAGCAGCGTCAAGGACGATCCGACCTGGACGCCTCCTCAGGTCATTGAAGATGCAGTCTTCAAGAGTATCGATCAATATATACTCGATCTGCAGATCATTTGCGGACAGCGCTACCCGAATTGAGCCTTTCTTTTGCGCGAGGTGCGAACCGACCGGTGGCGCCTGATCCGGTAGCACATGGAAAGAAGGTAATTGTCGCGGGCGACACCAATTTCCGTTTCTTTGCCAACACGTTATTTTGAGGTTCACGCACTTGAGGGTTCGGGGCTAGACTATAGTTTTTCCGGGACGCACTCCCGTTATGTTTTGAGGATTTGTTTCATGGATCTCGAAAAAACCTTGCGATCAATAGTCGCCGTTCGAGCCTCCATTCCGGAGAATGCCTTTACCGCCGGCACACTCGGGACGCGGCGCGAAGGTAGTGGCGTGGTGATCCGCGAAAATGGCCTGGTCCTGACGATCGGTTACCTGATTACGGAAGCCACCGAAGTCTGGTTGACGCGTCACGACGGCCGCGTCGTACCGGCATATGTTACCGCCTATGACCAGGAAAGCGGTTTCGGCCTCGTCCAGGCACTTGCACCGCTCGACCTGCCAGCGCTTCATATCGGGAATTCGGATGAAGCAACGGTCGAGGATGCCATCGTCTTTGCCGATGGCGAGGGGCAGTATGTTCGCGGCCAAATCGTCGCGAAGCAGGAATTTGCCGGCTATTGGGAATATCTGCTTGAAGAGGCGATCTTCATCAGCCCCGCACACCCATCATGGGGCGGGGCGGCGCTGATCGATACCGAAGGAAAACTCATCGGTCTTGGCTCACTCAGATTGCAGATGAGCAAGGGTGGTGAAATCGCCGATATCAATATGGCCGTGCCGATCAATCTGCTCAAGCCGATCCTCGATGACGTCTTGAGCCACGGCATGGTCAACAAGCCGGCACGTCCCTGGCTGGGAGCATATTCGGCCGAGGCCAACGGCGAGGTGGTGGTCATGAGCGTGACGGAAAACGGGCCGGCGGCAAAGGCTGGCCTGAAAAGCGGTGATGTGATTTCCGAGATACGTGACGGCGAAGTTGATGGATTGGCGGATTTCTACCGGAAAGTCTGGGACAGCGGCTCGCCCGGTGCCGAAATCCCGATGCGCATCCTTCGCGACGGCCGCGAAGCCTGGCTCAGGGTCAAGTCCGCAGACAGAAACGACTTTCTGATCAAGCCGTCGCTGCAGTAATCATCGCGGCGACGGCTCACATCCATGCAGCACAAGCCGGGACAGCCTAACGTATCAGGATGGCCCTGAAATCATTGACATTCGTTCCGGTTGGGCCGGTTTCGAAAAGGTCCCCTATCGCGGCAAAACCGGAATAGCTGTCGTTTCTGTCCAGCAACGTGCGGCCATCAAGGCCGGCGTGCAGCAGGCGTTGCGCCGTTGCGCCGTCGACAAAAGCGCCGGCATTGTTTTCCGAGCCATCGATCCCGTCGGTATCGGCAGCAAGCGCGACGATCTGCGTTCCGCTGATCGCCAGCGCAAACGACAAGGCGAATTCTCCGTTCCGTCCGCCTTTGCCGCCTTTGGAACGGAGCGTCACCGTGGTCTCTCCGCCGGAAAGCAGGACGCTGGGCTTTGCAAAGGGCCGGTCCTTCACGGCGACTTCGCGGGCAATGGCTGCATGGACAAGTGCCACATCACGCGCCTCGCCTTCGACGGAATCCGAAAGGATATGTGCCTCGACCGCATGGCTGCGGGCGAGGGCCGCAGCAGCTTCGAGCGAAACCCCGGCTGATGCGATGACATGATATTCGTTTCTCGCGAAACGAGGATCTTCCGGCACTGGCGCATCGGCTTCCGGCGAATTCAGATGCTCGATTATCCGAGCCGGCAGGTTCATCCGATATTGCTCGATGATTGCGAGCGCTTCGTTTCGCGTGCTGCCATCAGGTACGGTCGGGCCAGAGGCGACGAAGGCGGGATTGTCGCCGGGTATGTCTGATACGATCAGGCTGACCACCCGGGCTTGCGTGGCCGCCGCCAACCGTCCGCCTTTGATTGTCGAGACATGCTTGCGCACCACGTTCATGGCCGAGATGGGGGCGCCCGATGCGAGCAGCGCCTCGTTGAGGGCGATCTCGTCCTCAAGCGTGAGGCTTTGCGGCGGCGATGGCAGCAGAGCGGAGCCGCCACCGCAGATGAGCGCGATCACCAGGTCATTTTCGGTAAGGCCCGACACGGCGTCCAGCAGCCGACGGCTTGCGCCAAGTCCGGCATCGTCCGGCACCGGATGAGCCGCTTCGATGATCTCGATGTTTCTGGTTTCGCAACCATAGCCATAGCGGGTGACAACGACGCCGCTGAGTTTGGGGCCGGTCCAGACAGTTTCCAGAGCCGCGGCCATCTGCGCCGCTCCCTTGCCGGCGCCGATAACGACTGTGCGGCCGTTTGCGGGTGGTTGCGGCAGGTGCTTGCGGATGCCGTTAAGGGGATCCGCGGCCTTCACGGCGGCATCAAACAGCATTTGCAGCAATTCGCGTTCGCCGGTCATGTCATCTCCTCATCTTGCCGACCTGTTCTGACCACGGGGGGCAGGGTACGTCAATCACAGTTTTGCCCACGCGTAGCGGTTGCCCAGATGGGACATGCATTGGGGCGCGGCTTGCCGGGAAATGAAATGGTGGCCTTCTGAAAGCGTCAGGACCACGAGCCGGCGAGTGGATTGCCGATAAGCGGGATATTCTTGACCGTTCCATGCTGTTGCTGAACGGAGATGGACGCCGGAATCTGTCGCGGTGATTTGTGGAACCATTTTGCGGCGATGGTGGCGAGGTCTCCGATTATCGCATGCTTACGCCAGTCTGCGAAACGACGTGCCGTCGCTTCCGGTTCTGACCGATAGAAGAAATCGCCGGACCGTTCGAGGTGGTTGATGGATGCGGCCATTTCGGACATGGGACGCTGGAACATTTTTGACGCGACGGAAAGCTCCTTTGCGCTTTCTGAAAAAGCAGGAGCCATGAAGTCGATCGCCCAACCCTCTGCCTCGACCCAGCAATGGAAGTTTTCTCCCGCTCCGGTGACAAATCCGTCTTCGCGGTGATCGGCATAAAGGATGACCGTACCATCGAGGTTATATGCAGCCAGACCACCTTTCGGTGTGGCGTCCAGCTTGTAGTGCTGCTTGAGAATGAAGGCGCCGAATGTGCTGAAATACATGGCCGCCGTCGCAGGATCGGCGTTTTCATTGATCAGCAGGCTGTTGATGACCTTGTAAATCCGGTGATAGTCAGTTTGCTTGATCAACATGCCGCTCTGCCCTTCAAATCGCGTGGTTTGGGGCACCATTAGCGTATGGATACGGAGATCGAAATCTGTTTTCTTCATCAGGAATTCGAGGTGCCGAGATCCTGATGGCGCCGAGAGCCTGGCAAAAGCCCCAGCTAATGGAGCCGCGCTGGTTATAACGCGGCTCCATTTGATTGAAACGTCAAGTAAACCGCTTAGATCGGGTTGACGTTTTCAGCCTTCGACTTGCCGGTCTTGCGATCCTGGCCCAGCTCGTAGCTCACTTGCTGGCCGTCACGCAGAGCGGCGCCATAAGCTACAGCCGTAATATGCACGAATACGTCCGCGCCGCCATTTTCAGGCGTGATAAAGCCGAAGCCCTTGTCTTGGTTGAAAAATTTAACTGTGCCGGTCGCCATCAGAAATCCCTGTTAACTTCGGGGCCGCTGCCCCACTACTTTATCCCGAACGAGGCACAAGCGCCTCGCCACACGGATGCCACGCCGTAAGGCGCTTGAACGTTACATATCCCGAACTTGGTGCTCAGGTAAACCTTGAGAAAGCGAAGTTTAGCAGAAGCCATTCAGCTTCAGGATCTTGTGAGCCTCGATGGAAGCCCGGAGCATGTCTTCGGAATTGCGGTTTCCCTGATTGGCATCGGGGTGGTGCATTTTAAGCCGCTCCTTGTAGCGGGTCCTGATTTCCTCAGGCGTAGCATCCTCGGAAAGCCCGAGCGTCTCGAAAGCCTTTGCCTCGAGGACCTTCAGCTTGCGTGCCTGGAAAGCTCGTTTTTCAAGCAGGCGCTGTGCCGCAGACTTGCGGGCATTGATCGATTTCGCCGAGCCGGACCTGGATGTGGAAGGAAGCGGTGCTTCCTTCGCTTCGGTAAAGGCTGTGCCTGTGGTTGCACGGCTCCCGGCGGCAGCTTCCTTCTGGTAGCGGGCAACTTCCGGGCTGGAAAGGGCGGTGGAGTAGTTATAGCCCTTGTTGTATTCCTTCACATGTTCGAGACAGAAGGAAAGATACAGTCCATCCGCCGCGCCGCCGACAGGCGCGCGATGCGGAGCAACCTTGTCGCAACCGTCCCACTGGCACTTCGGGCCAACGGGTTCGGCAGGCTTGACCGCCCGCTTTTTGGTGGACTTCAGGCTTACGAAAATTTTGGAATCAGACGTCATGGCCCGTATATGACGACAACAGGTCGGCATGGCAAGAATGCTCTACCACGCCGACGCCATTGATCCGCGATGAACAGTGGCAGTGTTGCGAATGTGTTCGTTCGGATTCGGTCAGCTTGCAGGCGTCGGCTCGCCGATCGACAACATCAGCCTGTTTGCCCAGTTGAAGAAGGCCGCGCCATGCACGACGTCGGAAATCTCCTCATTCGACAATCCGGCCTCACGCAGACGCTTTGCATGGTCTGACGTGAAGCTGGGCGGCGTGGTGCTGAGCGCGACCGAAGCCGAAACGATAGCGTTCCAACGCTCGCCAAGATCGGCGCCGACACCTTCGTCCAGCAGTTTCTGCACATCGGCCTCGCGCTTGGAATATTGCAAGGCGAAACGCGAATGGACCGAGGCGCAGAGGATGCAGCCGTTCAGCCTCGATGCGGCAGTGGCCGCCAGTTCCCGCTCGGCGCGCGGCAGGCCATCCTTGGTGTTGTAGAAGATATCGTTGTCCGTCTTGGTGCGGGCCTCGAGAATATCCGGATCACGAACCAGAAGCGCGAAATAGGCGGACTTGGCTCGCGCCTTGTCGACCAGCGCCTCATAGTGGCGATCGGTCAGCTCGGCTTCTGCCAGCGGCTGCAGCCAACCGGTCCAGCCGATCTTCTCCTGGGTGAAAACGACCGGCGGGGTTTNNCGGCGGGTTTTCGATGGCGGGTTCGATAACGGTGTCAGACATGGAAGATCCTCCTTTAGGCCGCAGCCAGGACCCGAAGGCCGGCGACGACGCGGATCTGGAAAGCGAGGAAGGAGACGAGCTGGGATAGCGTGATGACACCCGTCGTGCTCCATCCGGCTGCAAGCAGCTTTTGAAGTTCCAGAGGGCTGGCGTCGCGAGGGTGATAGGTCAGCAGATAGGCATGTTCGAGCGCTGCGGCGAGGCGGTCACCAAGAATGGCGCGGTCGGCGGGGCCGACATGAAGATCCGGCCCGTCGGTATTCTCCACGCTCAGGGGGCCTTCGGGATAGTGGCCATAGGGACCTTTGGTCGCATTGAGCTCGGCCAGCGCCTTTACGGTCGCCAGAACGACTGAGCCGTTTTCGAGCCCTGCCAGCTTTGTCCCGTAGAATTCCTTGATGCTCTTGTCGCCATGCAGGGCTGCGACAAAAACTGCGACGGCAAAACGCTCGGTAAGCGATGCCTGGCTTTCATCGACGGGTTCGAAAAGAGCCGTCCAGCTTTTCTGTGCATGCTCCCTGGTGATCGGGCGCCGGCTGCGCAGCGCGTCGGCGGGCGTATCCGGCGTGATCCCGACGAGATGGTCGATAACGTCGATCGTATCGGTCATGAATGTCTCTTTCGATTATCGGCAATGACTTGGGCAAGAAGTTACTGGGCGGCAACGAGCTGCGGTGCTGAAGACCGCGTCCAGCCCAGGGCCGGCGCGACTTCCGCAGCGATCAGCTCGATCGAGCGCAGGATTTCCGCATGGGGCGGATCGATGGAATGGACCTGGAAAACGATGTCTGTCGCGCGTGCGAGGGCCGTGTCCTTCCTCAGCGATGCGATCACATCGTCCGGCGTACCGACATGGCTGTCGAGCGCCTTGATCAGGTCTTCGAGCCTGTCTCCTTCAATCCGGGTGCCGGCGGCTGCGAAACGGTCGGCGACACGGCGCAGGCCAGTTTCGGCAAAGGCGAGTGCCCGCTTACGGTCGTCGGCGACGAACAGGCTGCGTGAACCGAGAATGCGCGGTGCACGGCCCTGTGGCAGGCCGGCAAGATAGGCGTCGATGATCGGGTTCTGGATATCGTCCAGCGTCGCATCGGGATTGTCGGCCGGGCGCGGCTGGGTTCTGGACAACATCAGTCCATCGCCGCTGAGGCCCGCCAGACGCGCACCATTGGCGGAAAAGGTGGCGAGCCAGACCCGATCGAGCAGATGCGGTGCATCGGGATAAAGGCGGTTGCCGCCATGCAGAACCTTTCCGGCCCAGGCGTCGCGAACCACGGTCAGGTTTTCGGCATAGACTTCGCCGCGACGATCAGCGTCGATGCCGAAGGCCTCGAAGGATTCTTTCGTGCCGCCAGTGCCGAAGCCCACTTCCAGCCGTTCGCCGGAAAGCAGATCCAGCACGGCGGTGTCTTCAGCCACGCGCAGGGCATTTTCCATCGGCAGCGTGATCACGCCGGTGCCGAGGCGGATGGTCGATGTGCGGGCCGCGACATGCGAGAGGAAGACGGCAGGAGAGGGAAGGCCACCTTCTTCCGCGTGAAAATGGTGCTGCGCAATCCAGGCGCTGTCGAAACCGTTTTCTTCGGCGTGGATGATCTGTTCCGCCGCCAGCCGATAACGTTCGCCGGCTGGCACGTCGTCCAGCAGCCGGGTGAAAAAGCCTAAGCGTTTGGGGGCAATCTTGCTGGTCATGACAAAGGTCCTGTTTTTATGGGCTGCCGCGAAGGCTCAGCGCGTGGAAAATTCTGCCCCGGAATGGCGTCGATGAGTTCGCGCGTGTAGGCGGTCGAGGCTGAGGAGAAGACCTCTTCCACCGTGCCGTAATCGACCTGCCTGCCGTTGTGCAGGACGGACACCGTATCGGCGATCTGCCGCACGACCGCGAGGTCATGGGAAACGAAGACATAGGTAAGGCCGAGATCCCGCTGGAGTTCGGCCAGCAGATCGAGGATCTGCGCCTGAACCGTGACGTCGAGAGCGGAAACGGCCTCGTCGAGCACTACGACTTCAGGCTCAAGAACCAGTGCGCGTGCGATGGCCACACGCTGGCGCTGGCCGCCGGAAAGGGCGTGCGGCAGTCGGGAAAGAACTGTGGCCGGAAGTCCGACACGTTCGATGATGGCGCGAACGCGTAGCTCTCGCTCGGCGCGCGGCAGCGGATCGAAATTGAGCAGCGGTTCCTCGACGATGGCCTGAACCGTCTGGCGCGGATCGAGCGAGGCCCAGGGGTTCTGGTAGACGAGCTGCACCTTGCGCCGGAACTGTCGCAAGGCTTCGGAACGCAGGCTTGCGACATCGAGATCGCCAATGCGGATTTCGCCGGATGTCGGCTTCTGGAAACCGGCGATCGAACGGATCGTCGTGGTTTTTCCGGAGCCGCTTTCGCCCACTACTGCGTGGGTAGTGCCGCGCGCTACACTGAACGAGACGCCATCGACGGCGCGAAAATTCTTAGCTGTCGGCAGCGAAAAATCCTGAACCAGATTGCTGACTGTCAGCGCCGCCGGCCGGCCAGGCTCCACCGGCGGTCGCGGCTTGGCGGCGGCAAGCGACGGCGCGTCGGAAAGCAGCTTGCGTGTATAGGCGCTTTGCGGCGAGGCCAGCACGTCGGCGGTCTTTCCCTGTTCCTGAATACGCCCGCCCTGCAGCACGATGATCCGATCCGATCGATCCGCGGCAACACCGAGATCGTGGGTAACAAGCAGGACCGAGGTGCCATATTCGCGGCGCAGATCGTCGATCAGGTCGAGGATGCGGCGCTGTACGGTGACATCGAGTGCGGATGTCGGCTCGTCGGCGATGATCAGTGCCGGACGCAGGGCGATTGCGATGGCGATCAGCACGCGCTGTTTCATGCCGCCGGAAAGCTCGTGCGGATATTGACGTATCCGCAGTTCCGGCTGGGAGAGGCCGACATTGGCGAGAAGTTCGATGACCTTGCGATCGGCCATGCGGCGATCGAGCTTCCCATGAATTTCGAGGATCTCGCGCACCTGCGCTCCGATGGTGAGGACCGGATTGAGGGAACTGCCCGGATCCTGCGGGACGAGGCTGACGACGGCGCCGCGGATCGATCGCAGGCGCCGGGCGCTCCAGCGGCTGATATCCTCGCCATTGAGGAGGATAGAACCGCTCTCTACCCGGCCGTTCTCTGCAAGCAGGCCGATCACGGCCTGTGCCGTCGAGGTCTTGCCGGATCCGCTTTCGCCGACCAGAGCCACGACTTCGCCTGGCTCGACGGTGAAGGAAACGCCATGCACGACAGTCGGGCGTTCATCGCCCTGGCTGTAGGAGATATGCAGGTCACGGACGTCGAGAACGGGGTCTTGGGGGATGCTCATCGGGCGCTCCTTCCTATGGATTGGCTGATGCGGTTGGCCGACAGGACGACGGCAACGACGATCAGGCCGGGGGCAGCGGTCAGCCACCAGGCCGTGGCGAGGTAGTTGCGGCCTTCGGCAATCAGGAGGCCCCATTCCGGCGTCGGGGGCGGTGCGCCATAACCAAGGAAACCGAGGGTGGAAATCTGCAGGATCGCCCAGCCGAACTGGACGGCGGTGTAGGCGACGACCGAGGTCAGCGAATTGGGCAGGATATGCCGCCATAGAACCTTGCCGAACGTGCCGCCGCTGCCGAAGGCCGCCTCGACGAATTCGGCATTGCGCACGCGCACGACTTCCGACCGCATGAGGCGGGCAAAGCCGGCGATTGCGGTTGCGCCGACTGCGATTGCCGCGTTGAGTGTGCCGAAGCCGAGCAGGATGATGATGCTGAGTGAAAGCAGCAGGGTCGGGATCGATAAAAGCACATCGACCAGCCGCATCAGGACTTCATCGACACGTCCACGCACCGAACCAGCGATCAGGCCGAGCCCGCTGCCCACGACAAGCCCGACACCGACTGCGGCAATGGCACCCGAAAGCGAATGGACAGCGCCGTAGACGATGCGGGCAAAGAGATCGCGGCCAAGCGAATCCGTGCCGAGAATATGGAGCGCGGAAGGCGCCTTAAGCTGGCCTCCGGGTGTGCCCTGAAGCGGATCATAGCTCGTAAACACCCACGGTACGGTCGCCCACAGAAGCACGAGCGCAAGCACCAGCCAGGCAAGGGCGAGACCATAAGGGAAGTTGCGTAAGGTGCTCAGCACGTCACGACGATTGCCGTGGCGGCTGGAACTCTCGGCAGCCGTCGTTGGAGTGAGGTGAACGAAAGTGTCGAGGCTGGTCATGCTGCAGCTCCGTGTCCGTGCCTGAGGCGTGGGTCGAGCAGCGGATAGGCTAGGTCGACCGCGAGATTGATGGTGACGAAGGCGGCAGCGGAAATGACGACGACCGCCTGGAGCACCGAGAGATCCTGATTGCCGACGGCCTTTTCGGTCAATCCGCCGATACCGTTGAGACCGAAGACGGTTTCGGTGACGACAGCGCCGGCGATCAGTTCGCCGAACAGCACGCCGGCGATCGTCAGCGTCGGGAGGATGGCGTTGCGCGCCACATGCCGCCAGAGCAACCGTGTTTCGCTTGCACCCTTGGCGCGGGCGACGGCCACGAAAGGACGGGTGCGGATTTCATCGATATTGCGGATGAGGATCTGCGCCAGCGGCGCTGCGATCGGGACCGCAAGCGTTGCGACCGGCAGAACGAGGCTTTCCCACGGGCCGGGATTGATGACCGACACCAGCCGGAAGCGGAAGGAGAAGATCTGGATCAGCATGATCGCCAGCCAGAAGACCGGGACCGAGATAAACAGCGACGGCAGCGACTGGATGGCATTTCGCAGCCACGCGAAAGGCGCCGTCGAGGATAAAAAGGCGATGAGCACGGCAAGCAGGGTCGCGGCAAGGAAACCGAGGCCGGCAAGCTTCAGTGTCGGCGGCAGGTTGGTGGCAAGCTGTGCCGAGACCGGCACGCCCGCCTGCAGCGAATAACCGAAATCCCCTTTGAGGAAATTGACGAGTGTGTGCCCGTATTGCACGACGACGCTGGAATCCACCGCATAGGCGGCGCGGATTTCCGCGACCTGATCGGCGCTCAGGCCGAATTCCGGATTGAGGAACTTGATCAGCACCGCATCGCCGGGCATGGCCTGCAGCAGGATGAAGGACAGCGTGAAAGCAGCCCATAAAACGAGCAGCGCCTGGCCAATCCGTCCTATGACATATCGCGTCATTTCATATCTCCGGGAAAGGGTGGATGGCAGCCCTTGGAGCTGCCATCCGTGCGGCTTGGGAGGCCTGTTGGTTATGGAACCCGCTTACTTGTCGAGCCAGGTGCTGTAGAAGGACGGGCGACCGACCGCCTCGAAGGCGACACCCTTGACGTAAGGCGCCCCGGCAAAGGCCTGCGGCTCCTCGAAGATCGGAACGGCATAGGCCTGGTCGAGAACATAGGCCTGTGCATCCGCCACGGCCTTCAGGCGCTTTTCGCGATCCGGCTGCGAGGCGATGTCGTCCAGGATGGCGTTCAGCTTGTCGTCGGAGAAGGTCTTCACCTTGTCGCTGACGCCGCCCTTCTGCACCAGAACGTTGCGGTTTGTCGGGTAATACTGGCTCTTGATCACATCCGGATCGGCGCGGCCGACCATGGCGACGGCGACCGGTGTTTTCAGCGGATCGAGCTCGTCGACAACCTTGCTGCCGGCGTCACCGGCCAGCACGTTCAGCTTGACGCCGAGCTTTGACCATTGCTGTGCAATCAGCTGCAGAACCGCGCGGCTCTGCGGCTGTGGCAGCGATTCATAGGAGGTGAGGACGAGCTTCTGACCGTCCCTGGCGCGGATGCCGTCTGTGCCGAGCTTGAAGCCGGCCTCGTCGAGCAGCGCTTCCGCCTTTTCCGGATCGTAACCGAGCTTGTCTTCCTGCGGCACATAACCGATCGCCGTCGATGCGATGATCGAGGTCGCCTTCGGATAATTCTTCGAGAAGATCGTCGAGAGAATCTCGTCGCGGTTGACCGCAAGCGACAGCGCCTTCCGCACCTTGAGATCGGCGACCAGCGGATTATCGGGGCGGAAGACGATCGAGTTGTTCACGCCGCGCGTGCCGGGCGCATAGATGGTGAAGCTCCGGGCTTCCACCTGGCCTTCGTCATAGGCCTGGATCTGGCGAATGAAATCAGCCTGACCGGCGAGTAGGGCGCCGATGCGCACGCTGTCTTCGGCGGTGATGATGTAGTTGATCTCGTCTAGATAGGCGCGGCCCTGGTGTTCGAGCTTGGCCGGCCCCCAGTTATAGTCTTCGCGAACCTTCAGATCGAGCGACTTGCCCAGCGTCTCGGCGCTGACCACGAAGGGGCCGGAACCGATGATCTTCGTTGCATCGCCAAGCTGTTCAAATGGCAGTGCAAGGGTTGACAGCGAAACGATGCCGGAGCCGATGACCGAGGTACCCTGCAAAAAGCCCGGAGAGGGTTTTTTGAACGTGAATTTCACGGTCAGCGGGTCGATAACTTCGCTGCGGTCATAATTGTTGACCACTTCGGAAACCGGCTGCTTCAACTCCTTGTTGCCGAGGCCGTAGGTGTCGAAATTCTTCGCCACGGCTGCTGCATCAACCGGCGTGCCGTCGGAGAAGGTGACGCCGGGGCGGAGCTTGAACGTGTATTCGGTGGCATTGTCGTTGATCGTCCACGACTCTGCCAGCCACGGCTCGATCTCGAGCGTTTTCGGATTCTGATAGGTCAGCTTGTCGGTGATCTGGTTGAGGACGCCACCGTTCGGATAAAAGCCGCCGGCCGGCGAGTAGAGATTGGTATGGGCCTGCTGCTCGAGATAGACGAGCGTGCCGCCCTTGACCGGCGTGTCTGCGGCGAAGCTGGCCGTTGCAAAAGTGGTAGCAGCCAGCAATCCGAGGCTGAAAGAAATGAGTGTCCGATAGCGCGTCATGGGTCCGGTCTCGCGGTTGATCGATGACCATGAGCCTATCCGCTCGCATTAGATTTCTATGGATTTGCTATTCTATTTTAGAGGCAGGCGCGGAAGTTTCTTTGCTGTCTCAAGGCTCCTTGGAACAATCGCATTCCGGTCCTGGCAGTGCGGCGTTCTTGTCGTTCACGCGGACGCCGGGCGAAAATCCGCGGTGACGACGTGGCGATTGCCGGGATAGGTCATGCGCACCCAGGTCACCGCTCCCGATGTGTTCCAGGTGCGGCGCTCGATGACGAGGCAGGCCTCGTTCGGGGTGAGGTTGAGCAGCTTGTGTTCCTTGCGGTCGGCAGGCACGGCCTGGATACGATGCTGTGCCGTGATCCACGGAATTTGCGAGGAAAGCCACGGGCCGGGCGCAACAGAGGCAAAATCGTTTTCAAGTGCCGCCGGTACGGTGACAAGATTGATTGCGCGCTCTTCCAGGCAAAAGGGCTGGCCGGCGGCAAGATGCAGGCAGGTGACAAAAAGTACATCACCGGGCGTGCCGGTCGCAAACCATGCCAGCTCTTCACCGATCGCCTTGCGGCGGGTGATCGACAGTCGCTGGTAGGAATATTCAAGGTTGAGGGAGCGCACCTCGTCGGCAATATCGTGGATCTCGAGGACGGCCGATTGTGCCTTTGGCTGGGAGACGAAGCTTCCGCCCTTCTTCCGGCGCTCGATCAGGCCTGCTTGTGCCAGCTGGCCCATCACCTTGTTCACCGTCATCCGCGAGACGTCGTAATGCGCGGCGAGATCGACCTCGAAGGGGATCCGGTGGCCGGGCGGCCAGATGCCGGAGACGATCTTTTCCTCGATATCCGCCAGGATCTTGCGGTGATGGGTGAGGGGCTTGGAAATGCTGGTGGTCTCCATTCGGATTATGTCGCGGCAGGTCTACACTGCGGTCCTGTCGCGTCAATCGTGCTTCAGCCGCGCAGCAGGGCCTGCATGGTTTCCGCAAAGCGCTTGCGAATGCGGTCCCGGGCAATGTGGCGGCCGTTCGCGACCTGCTTCTTAGCCGCAACCCAGACGCTGTCGACTGTGACATCCGAGCCGAAAATCCAGTTATCAAGCAGGCTGTCTTCCGCGAGATACGGCGCATTGGCAATATCAAGAGAAACGATATCGGCGGGCGCTCCGATGACAAATCCCGCCTTTGTGGCAAGAGCCTGTGCGCCGCCCTCGATCGCCGCATCGAAAAGGCGGCGTCCGGTCGAGCCGTTGGGTTCGGCAATGACGTTGCGGGCGCGATGGGCGAGGCGCTGCGAATATTCCAGCTGTCGCAATTCGCTCGGCAGCGAGATCTGCACGTTGCTGTCCGATCCGACGCCTAGGCGGCCGCCCTTTGCAAGGAATGCGGAGGCTGCAAAGATGCCGTCGCCGAGATTGGCCTCGGTGATCGGGCAGAGGCCTGCCACTGCGCCGCTCGCCGCCATATTCGTCACTTCCTGATCGGTCAGGTGGGTGGCGTGGATCAGGCACCAGCGTTTATCGACAGGGGCGTTATCCAACAGCCATTCGACGGGGCGCGCACCGGACCATGCGATGCAGTCATCCACCTCTTTGGTCTGTTCGGCGACATGGATATGCACGGGGCCGCTTTCGGCCAGGGGCAGAATTGCCGTCAGTTCGTCGGGCGTTGCGGCGCGCAGGCTGTGCGGTGCGATGCCGAGCTGCATGCCCGGAAGCGAGGTCTGCATCTTTCGGCAGGCCTCCATCAGCCGGCCAAAACTTTCGACCGAATTGATGAAACGGCGCTGGCCGTCGATCGGCTTCTGTCCGCCGAAGCCGGAATGGGCATAAAAGACCGGCAACAAGGTCAGGCCGATACCGGTCTCGGTGCTCGCCGCGCCGATGCGTTCGGCATGTTCGGCGATATTGGCATAAGGCGAACCGTCGCGGTCGTGATGCAGATAGTGGAACTCGCCGACGCGGCAGAAACCGGCTTCGAGCATTTCCATATAAAGCTGTGCCGCAACCGCCTCGATCTGCTCGGGTGTCATCTGCAGGGCAAACCGATACATCAGGACGCGCCAGCTCCAGAAGCTGTCGTCATTCGGGCCGCGAAGTTCGGCAAGGCCGGACATGGCGCGCTGGAAGGCGTGGCTGTGAAGATTGCTCATGGCCGGGACGAGAACCGAATGGCGCTCGTCGGTCGCCTCGGCCTCAACTCCGATATCGATATGCGAGATAATCCCGCCCGTGATCGAGATCCGCACATTGGAGACCCATCCCTGCGGTAGGAGGGCCGAGCCTGCATGAAGCGTCGAAGCAGCCGAATTGGTCATGATTGCCGGTCCGTCGTTGGATTGTCTGATCACTGGTCTATCTCGTGCGAAAGAACGCGCTTGCCAAGATGGTCATTATGTATATACATGTTTGCCCATAATGAAAGGCGCAATCAATGTGCGGGAACGAAAATTTGGGCAGTGTTTCTTCCAGTCATCCCGGCGTTCACATGGGCATCACCGTGTGGACGAACGCGCATCTGGCGACCCTTGCCGAGGGTGCGCAGGGGCTTGGCATCATCGAGAATGGTGCGATCGCGGCAAGCGACGGACGGATCGTCTTTGTCGGCGCGCAAGCCGATCTGCCGGCGGACTTGAAGGATGCCGCCTCGATCATCGATTGCAAGGGGCGCTGGATCACGCCGGGCCTGATCGATTGCCATACGCATATCGTCTTCGGCGGTGACCGCGCGATGGAATTCGAGATGCGGCTGGAAGGCGCGACCTATGAGGACGTGGCCCGCGCGGGCGGCGGCATCGTTTCCTCCGTCAAGGCAACCAATGCGCTTTCCGTCGAGGGATTGGTCGAGGCAGCGCTGCCGCGCGTCGACACCCTGCTTGCCGAAGGTGTCTCGACGCTTGAGATCAAGTCCGGTTACGGGCTTTCGATCGAAGGCGAACTCAACATGCTGCGCGCCGCCCGCGCGCTGGAAAAAGTCCGCCCGGTCCGCATTGTAACCTCCTATCTGGCGGCCCATGCGACGCCGGTCGAATACAAGGGTCGCAACGGGGATTACATTGCCGATATCGTGCTGCCGGGCATGGACAAGGCCCGTGCGGAAGGCTTGATCGATGCCGTCGACGGTTTTTGCGAGGGCATTGCCTTTTCGGTCGATGAGATGGTCCGTGTCTTCGACCATGCGAAGGCACTCGGCATTCCGGTAAAGCTCCATGCCGAACAGCTGTCGAACCTCGGCGGGGCAAGGATGGCGGCGTCCTATGGCGCTCTGTCTGCCGACCATCTGGAATATCTCGATGCAGAGGGGGCTGCGGCCATGGCCGAGGCCGGTACGGTGGCTGTCATTCTGCCCGGTGCCTTTTACGCCATCAACGAAACCCGGAAGCCGCCGATCCAGGCGTTGCGCGATGCCGGCGTCAAGATCGCAATTGCTACCGACTGCAATCCCGGCACGTCTCCGCTGACATCGCTGCTTCTGACGATGAACATGTCGGCAACGCTGTTCCGCCTGACGGTCGACGAATGCATTGCCGGCGCGACGCGCGAGGCGGCGCGTGCGCTTGGCCTTCTCGGGCAAACTGGCACGCTGGAAGTCGGCAAGTCCGCCGATCTTGCCATCTGGAACATCCGGCGCCCTGCGGAGCTCGTCTACCGCATCGGCTTCAATCCGCTCCATTCCCGCATTTTCAAAGGCCAGACCATCAGTGGCCAGCAGGTATCCGCATGACGATCACGCTTCATCCGGGCAACGTCCCGCTTGCCGATCTCGCCAATATCTATTGGAACAACGAACCGGCTGTTCTCGACCGTTCCTTCGATGCGGGCATCGAAAAGGGCGCCCGTCGGATCGCCGAGATCGCTGCCGGCAATGCGCCGGTCTATGGCATCAATACCGGCTTTGGAAAGCTCGCCTCGATCAAGATCGACAGTGCCGATCTTGCCAAGCTGCAGCGCAATCTCATCCTGTCGCATTGCTGCGGCATCGGCGCTCCTCTGCCGGAGAATGTGGTACGGCTGATCATGGCGCTGAAGCTGATTTCGCTCGGTCGCGGCGCGTCCGGCGTTCGGCTTGATCTGGTGCGCCTGATCGAAGGCATGCTGGCAAAGGGCGTCATCCCGGTCATTCCTGAAAAGGGCTCGGTCGGCGCTTCCGGTGACCTTGCACCGCTTGCCCATATGGCAGCCGCGATGATGGGCGAGGGCGAAGCTTTCTTTGCAGGCGAACGGATGGCTTCTGCCGATGCGCTTTCAAAGGCAGGCCTGACACCGGTCGTGCTCGCCGCCAAGGAAGGGCTGGCGCTGATCAACGGCACGCAGACCTCGACCGCGCTGGCGCTTGCCGGCCTGTTTCGCGCCCATCGCGCCGCCCAGACCGCGCTTGTGACGGGGGCATTGTCCACCGATGCGGCCATGGGGT
>DLSX01000184.1:31224-32303 GCA_002500765.1 Neorhizobium sp. UBA7851 | reverse complement strand
ACCTGGGCCGCGAGTTCGCGGGTTGGCTCGAGGATAAGCGTACGCGGCATGCGTGCCCGCGCGCGGCCCTTTTCCAGAAGCGTCAGCATCGGCAAAACGAAGGAAGCTGTCTTGCCCGTTCCGGTCTGCGCAATGCCACAAATATCCCGGCGCTGCAGCGCATGCGGGATCGCTCCAGCTTGGATAGGCGTTGGGATTGTGTAGCCGGCGTCGGTGACGGCGTTAAGAACTTTCTGGCTCAGGCCAAGATCAGCAAAAGTGGTCAAAGGAAATACAATTCCATTCCGTTCAAGAAGAACATGATCCGTCGCTACGCTCAATTGGGGCGACAACAGGGCGCGACATATGACCAAAATGCCGGAAAGTCAAGAAAACCACCCACGGTGGCGGTGGTTTTGGTGAATGAAAGCAACTCAGCGGCGATACGCCGCGCAAACGGCAACTCTTCTATTCCAGATAGGTGGTGAGCTTCATGCCGGCATTCAAGAAATGCATCGGATCGACCGCCTGGCCATTTCGCCGCAGTTCGTAGTGGATATGGGGGCCGGTTGAACGTCCTGTCGACCCGGCACGGCCGATCACATCACCCGTTGAGATCTCGTCACCGACGCTGACCAATATCTTGGAAAGGTGGCCGAAACGGGTGGAAATGCCATAGCCGTGATCGATCTCGACCATGTTGCCGTACCCACCGACAACACCGGCCGTGACGATTTTTCCAGCACCTGTGCTCTTCACCTCGTCGCCGGTCTGGGCGGCAAAATCGATGCCGGCATGGAGGGCGAGGCGTCCGAGAAACGGATCGACCCGATTGCCGAAGCGGCTGGTGACGGCTTGTCCGGGGGCCGGACTGGAAAAGGGCAGGTCGCGGGCGGCCTCGCGCACGCTTTCCAGCCGGGTGAGGGCGGCATCCAGATCGTCCAGAGAGACGTCGAAACGGCTGCCGGGCAGGCGTGGCTCGACATAGGGGCCGCCGATCCCGGACTGGTTGCCGGACGAGGCGTCAAGCTCGATACCGCTGCGAAGCAGGATCGTCGTGATCGCGTTGGCCGCTTCCGACGCGCCCGTCGTGAGGCTGG
>DLSX01000184.1:26407-31194 GCA_002500765.1 Neorhizobium sp. UBA7851 | reverse complement strand
GACAGGGTTACCTTCGAAAAGACGCGGTCGGCGCGATCGGCCGGGCCTTCACGCAGGCTGACGCCGGACAGAGGCGGCGCCATGTAGGATTTGACCGCAGGCTCGCCACCCTGGAGGATTTTGGTGATGGCCGCGGAACCTCCCGAAAGGGAAGCCCGGCGACCGTCATCTGCGGGGGCGAAGGCGGAGATATCGGCCGCCGGCGTTTCGGCGCCCGGCTGGCCGGATTGAACGCCTGATTCCTCGGCGCGATCGAGCAGTGAACCCAGCTTGCCGTGGCGGGAGAAAATGGCGTCCTGCTGCTCAAGCAGCTTTTCGACCTTCTTCTCGACCACCTGCTGGTCGAGCAATTGCCGGGAGGTGATCCGGTCCAGTTGGGCGCGCAGGGCCGCGATACGGTCCTCATAGTCTTGCTGCATGCGGGCCTGACGGGCGATCGTCGCCCCGATCAGATCGTCACGGACAACCAGATAGGAGGTTGCTCCGAGGTATCCGACGGTCAGCAGGCCGGCAAAGCAGACAGACAGCGCGATCATCCAGGGGCGAATGGTCATGTGACGGATATTGTCGCCGCTTGCCAGAATCAGGACGTGATTTTGCCGCCGTTTTCCAAAAACCTTGTTTTCGGCTCCGTGGGCCACGTTTTACTCCTGAAAAGGCTGAATCAAATCCGATGCTTGGTTTGTCCGATTACACATCCTTAAGGTTAACGAAGTCTTGTGCGCCGCGCCCGTGGAACTCACTTTGGATGGGGGGATCACTTTTGGAGTGATTATGCGGAAGAACGGTGATAGACGCCGTTTCGCAAGGTAAAAACACATCCATAGAGAAGAGAGATGTCCAGGTTCAAGTCCGATTTCCTCCGCACGCTCGATGAGCGCGGCTTCATTCACCAGATCTCCGACGAGGCGGGTCTCGACGAACTGTTCGCCAAGGAAACCGTGACGGCCTATATCGGCTTCGATCCGACGGCGCCTTCGCTGCATGCCGGCGGACTGATCCAGATCATGATGCTGCACTGGATGCAGAAGACCGGTCACCAGCCGATTTCGCTGATGGGCGGTGGCACCGGCATGGTCGGCGATCCTTCCTTCAAGGACGATGCCCGTCAGTTGATGACGATCGACACGATCGAAAGCAACATTGCGTCGATCAAGCGCGTCTTCGCCAATTACCTGAATTATGGCGAGGGTCCGCAGGACGCCATGATGATCAACAATGGCGACTGGCTGCGCGATCTCAACTATCTCGAATTCCTGCGCGATGTCGGCCGTCATTTCTCGGTCAACCGGATGCTGTCCTTTGACAGCGTGAAGACGCGCCTGGATCGCGAGCAGTCGCTGTCCTTCCTCGAATTCAACTACATGATCCTGCAGGCCTATGACTTCGTCGAGCTCAACAAGCGTCATGGTGTCCGTCTGCAGATGGGCGGCTCGGACCAGTGGGGCAATATCGTCAACGGCATCGACCTCGGCCATCGCATGGGCACGCCGCAGCTTTACGCCCTGACGTCGCCGCTTCTGACGACCGCTTCGGGCGCCAAGATGGGCAAGTCGCTGAACGGCGCCGTGTGGTTGAACCCGGACATGCTGTCGGCCTATGATTTCTGGCAGTACTGGCGCAATACCGAGGATGCCGACGTTTCGCGCTTCCTAAAGCTCTACACGACATTGCCGATGGACGAGATCGCTCGCCTGTCCGCACTGGGTGGTTCCGAGATCAACGAGGTGAAGAAGATCCTCGCGACGGAAGTGACCGCCATGCTGCATGGCCGCGACAATGCCGAGCAGGCGGCCGAGACCGCCCGCAAGACCTTCGAGGAAGGCGCACTTGCGGACAACCTGCCGTCGATCGATGTTGCCAGGGGCGAACTCGAAGCCGGGATCGGCCTCTTGGCGCTGGTCGTCAAGGCAGGCCTTGCGGCGTCGAACGGCGAAGCCCGCCGTCATGTCCAGGGTGGTGCCGTGCGGATCAACGACATTGCCATTTCCGATGAACGCAAGGTCATCGGCACAGGTGAAGTCACCGCCGATGGCGTGATCAAGCTGTCGCTCGGCAAGAAGAAGCACATCCTCGTCCGCCCGGCTTAACTGCCGCGGAATGGCAATCAGGAAAAGGCCGTTCCCGGCACCGGGAGCGGCCTTTTCTTATACGCTTGTTACTGGAACTCGAATATCTGGCGGAAGACGCCGGGGGCGATGAGCGACAGCGGATTGACGGTCAATCGCGGTTTGTCGAAGGCACCTTCGAGTTTGAAGGTGATGCCCAGAAGGCCGCGATCACGGCCGTTACCGAGGATCGCGCCGATCAGCGGAAGTTCGCCAAATAGACGGTTCAAGCCGTAGGCGGGCATGAAGGTGCCGGTCATGTCCATATTGCCGGCGGCGTCGCGCAGTTTGCCTTGAAACGTCGCGCCGATCTGTTCGCCACGCACGACCCCATTGGCGACGGAGAGCGAGCCGCCGCGATAGACCAGGGCGGCAAAGCCGCGTTGGAAACGCGCAGAACTGACATCGATATCACGCTTGACGGCGGAATTCAGGCTCTGGCCATCCTGACCGACAGGGGTCGAGACCATGGACTGCAGGCGCTCTTCGTTACGGAGCTGGAAATTGCGGATGTCGAGGGATCCGACCCAGTCATTGCCACGCGCCTTCAGCTTGAGGTTCAGAAGTCCTGCATTCATGTTGTCATAGAGATCGGCGAAGCGCGCCACGGCACCCGCATCGCCGCTGGTGACGGAGATCGTGTCGCCGCGCGACATCTGGCTGACGACGGCTTGTCCGCTTCCGGTGATGGCCGACAGGTCGGCGCGCAGAATGTTCGATCCCCGCGTTGAGAAGTTCAATGCGACATTCGAAAGGTGCTCGTCGTTGAAACCGACAACCCGGTCGACCTGAGCGCGCAGGCTGGTGCTGCTGCCTTCAGCACTGCCAGAAGCGCCGCCGGCAGAGCTGTCATTATTGGCGCGCAACATGGTGATGATCGGTCGCATATCGACGGCGCTGCCGCCGATCGAGATCTCGTAGGCGCCTCTGGAGCGCTTTACGCTCAGACTGTAATTGTCGGCGGGCGAAAGCTGAACGTGAGAGAACGAGGCTGAGGTGAGCGCGCCATCGGCCATTTGCAGATCGCCTTTGACGCCGAAGCTTTCGCCGCTGAGCTGAAAGTCGCTGAGCGTGGTCTGTTTGCCGGCGTCGCTCGACACTTCGAACTGAGCCTTGGCGCCGATGCCGCTTCCCTTGGTCCAGCCGATCCACGGCACGGTCAATGCGGTTCGACTGAGATCAAGCGTTACGGCCTGGCGCTTGTCATCAAGGCGCGTCAGTTCGGCGACGATCTGGCCGTCGACCATATCCGACAGTCCCGGTATGAGTTTGTCCCGCTGAGCATTGTTCAGCGTCGCCTTTATGATGCGCTCCCGTTTTACGCCGGCACTCGAATCCACAGGTTCGGTGACGGCGAACTCGGCAGGAACATCGTCCACCGTGCCGTTTGCAGTCAGTTTGGCGGATTTGGTGTCTACCGCCAGAAGACCGGTCAGGCCGCCGATCTTGTGACCTTCCATCGGGGTTGCCAGATTGACCCCATCGAGATGGATCTGCGTGTTCCAGGTCGGCTTTGGCGGGTTGTGATCGGAAATCAGGCCGAAACGGGCCTGAATATCGGCCTTGGCATTGCCTGAAAAATCCTCCGGCTTGAAATTGGTGCCCTTCAAGGCGTTCACGGGCTTGAAGTTGGCGAGTTCGGTGATCGCGTCGGCGTGTCCCGCGATCTTCATCGTAAGGTCGGCCATCAGTGGTTTGGCGTATGTCGATGCGATGGAGAAGCGTCCGCTTTCGACCGCGACAACCCGGCCGGACGGGGCATAAGAGGCGGCCTTGCTGACGTCGACGACAAGCTGTTCTCCCTTCAAGGAGAAATGTCCGCCGAGGTCGCGCAGCGGTGGCATTTCACCCGGCAGGTTCAGACGGGAATCGGCCAGATCGAAACCGATCTGCAATTCGTTGGCGTCGAGCTCCATCGGAATTCCGGGGCCCTTCATTCGCCCTGCGGGAATGAAGACCGCGATCGTGCCGTTGGCGATGCTGCCACCAAACATATTGGCCAGTACCCAGTCTCGCGGCTTGCGCGCCATCCAGAACGGCCAGAGCTGCTTGACGCCGGTGACCTGCATCTGCGGGATCTGGCCACCGAAGCTGATTTCGGGTGACTGCCTGCCGAAACGGACCTTGAGCGCGGCGGCCATGCGGCCGAGCGGGCTTGCCACCGTCATTTCATCGAATTCAAGCTGGCGATCGGACGACAGATAACGCCCCGTCGCCTTGAGATCGAAATCGGCGGGCTGTTCTCCCTGCGATGCGCCGATGGCCCTGCCGCCACGAACGAGGATGTCCAGCCCGAAACCGAAACGCGTATCTGCCTGGTTCAGCCGGTTCAGGTCGATCACCGCACCGGTGAACGGAACGACCGTCGGACCGAAACTCGCTTCCGACTTCATGATCTCGATCGAGTTCTTGGCGAAATCATAGGCAACATTGATGGTGGCGCCGCTGAAGGTCTGCTGGATGCCGTCGAAATAGAAATTGCCCGGCGCATTGGTGAGGGTCGCCGACATCGCCGGCCTCTGGGCGTCCCCGCGCGAGCGCTCGGCGGACATGTCGAAATCGACCGAGCTTTCAAGGCCTTCGCGCGGTTGCCCGTCTTCGGTTCGCTGCAGCAGGAACGGCGTGACTTCGAGCCCCGACAGGCGCGCGGAGAGGGCGGCGGTCACGCCATCAACGGTT
>DLSX01000184.1:0-26266 GCA_002500765.1 Neorhizobium sp. UBA7851 | reverse complement strand
CAAGCCGGATGGAGGCCGTGCCGGTCCGCTCGATCAGCCCGCGCGCTTCATCAAGTCGTTGAAAAGCCTGCTCCAGCAATTGCGGGACGGCGTCGACCCGGACTTTGGCGAGCGCGATGGGATCGCCTTCCGGCAACTGCGCCGTCTCCAGCCGAATGGACTGTGCAGACATGCTGTTGATCGATATGCGCCCGCCGAGCAAGGCAAGCGGATCGACGGCCATGCGCAGTGCGCCTGCGCGGCTCAGGCGCTGCCCGGTTGCCCGTTCGACGATATCGACGTTCCGCGCCTCGATCGCCAGCCGGAAATCCGAATCAAAACGGATGGCGGTCGAACCGACATCGGCGACATAACGAGGTCCGATCGCATTGTTGAGGGCAGATTGGGCGCGGCTGGTCAGCGTGCTGTCCACGACGCCGCCTTCGATGGCGAAGATCGCGCTGCCGACAGCAAGCGTGATCAGGACGACGAAAAGTGCCACGCTCTTGCAGAAACGCCAGGTTCTGGTGCGATGCGGCGGGCAGTGGACGATGATCGGGTCTTCGATCTGCGCGGACGGAAGCTCATGCAGCGGAACGATGTCCTTGCTGCTGAAATCGATCTTCTCTCCGCGTATTTCCGCCATTCAGTGAGGAACTCGTTATTTTCGCATCCACACCTGATCTGGACGCCTCGTCGGGCTGTATATACCCATGGCCGTCACAGTCACTCAAGATGCTGGCAAAAGAAAGGAAAACCATGGCGAACCTGAATAGCGGCGATCATGCGCCGGATTTCACACTGCCCGGAAATGGTGGCCGGACCATTTCGCTTTCAAGCTTCAGCGGCAGGCCGCTCGTGCTCTATTTCTATCCCAAGGATGACACGACCGGCTGCACGACAGAGGCGATTTCGTTTTCGCAGCTTTTGCCGGAGTTCGAAAAGTCGGGCGCCTCAATCGTCGGTGTTTCGGCCGACAGCGTCAAGAAACACGACAATTTCGTCAGCAAGCGGCAACTGACCATCGCGCTCGGGTCGGACGAGGATACGGCGGTTTCGCAGGCCTATGGCGTGTGGAAGGAAAAGAGCATGTACGGCAAGACCTATATGGGTATCGAGCGAACAACCTTCCTGATCGATGCCGCAGGCCATATCGTCCGGATCTGGCCGAAGGTGAAGGTGGCCGGTCACGCGGAAGAGGTTCTCGCGGCGGTTCGGTCTCTGTAGCGCGGGTCCGTATAAACAGAAAGGCCCGGCGAGAAAAAACGCGCCGGGCCTTTTCCTGCAATTACCCCGATCAGGTGGTAGAGAAATATTCGGAAACGAGCGGCAGCACCTCGTTGAAGCCGTGGTAGGTCATGCTCAGAGCGACATAGACGATGATGATCAGGCCGAGATAGGCGATCCAGCGGTAACGCGCGAGAAGCATGGCGACAAAATTGGCGGCCACGCCCATCAGTGCGATCGAGATGATCAGGCCGATGATCAGAACCGTCGAATGACCTTGCGCCGCGCCGGCGACGGCCAGAACATTGTCCAGCGACATGGAAACGTCCGCAACGACGATCTGCATGGCCGCCTGGAAAAATGTCTTCTCGGGCGCATTGCGGGCCGCTCCGTCCGGCGAGCCGTGGGCTGATTCGTCTGCGGCATGGCGCAGTTCCGTGTACATCTTCCAGCAGACCCAGGCCAGCAGAAGACCGCCGACGAGCTGCAGTCCCTTGATGCCGAGGAGATATGTGGCAATGACCGCGAAGATGAGCCGCAGGACGGTGGCGGCGATGATGCCGAAAAGAATGGCCTTCTGACGCAGATGTGCGGGCAGACCGGCCGCAGCCAGGCCGATGACGACCGCATTGTCGCCTGAAAGAACAAGATTGATTGCGATGACCTCGACGAGTGCCATGAAGGTTTCGATCATGAGGCGTGACCTTTTGTGCCCGTTATGATTTTCGATGTGAGAGATGCGACAGAAATGCCGACAAGGCTCACGCCGGAAAATCAGGAGCGCTCGTCAACGGAAACGGGCATTATTCGCCCAATGAGGGTATGGCAAGCGCGAAGCACGTCGGATCAAATGCCGGTTTTCGAAGGATCCTCGATCACCAATTGATCGTAAAAGTTGCAAATTTGATTTTCCATCGATCTACGACGCAGCCAGGTAGCCCGAGGGTTGTCCTAGTCCTCTCTCCACCGCGCACCTGCGTCTTATAAGGGAGGCCCAATTCGTCGTTCTGGCGTGACGATTTTATATTTTGTCGCATGTTCGGTCGGACGGAAAGGGGAAAAGATTGAACCGCAGCTCCAGCATTTTGCCGTCAACGAGCGGTCGATGATTCGCATCAGACGATCTCGCGGCAGTTGGCGTAAACGCTGCACCGGCCCGCCACCATCGTCAGCAGATATAATTTTCTCCCAAAACCGTGGCGGTGTAATGATTTGTTCTCGTCCGCGCATGTCTCGATGGAGTAACAATCATCCGCGGCACGCATCGTGCCGGTAACCATGACCCGATGCCTTTGCGTAGGGTCGTCGAAGTGATAGGTCGAGTAATATGCCATGCCATGCGGTGGCAGGGATCGGTAACTGGATAATTGAATGACGCAGTTGAAGCTCGTTGGGTTCTCGGGAAGTTATGGTCGTCCATCCAAGACATCCGCTCTGGTCGAGCATATCGCGGGACTTGCTTGTGAGCGCTATAATCTCTCCAAGTCCGTGTTCGACCTGACGGATGTGGGAAATTCGCTTGGTCTCGCAAAGTCGCAGGCCGACCTTGATGCGGATGCAGCGGCGGTTCTTCAGGCGGTCGTCGACGCGGACCTACTGATCATCGGCTCGCCGACCTACAAGGGCAGCTATCCGGGCATGTTCAAGCATTTCATCGACCTGATCGATCCGGAGCAGTTGCGCGGCAAACCGGTTCTGATCGCCGCCACCGGCGGCGGTGAGCGGCATGCCCTGATGGTCGAACACCAGTTGAGACCATTGTTCGGGTTCTTCATGGCGCACACGATCCCCACGGCGATCTATGCGTCAAACCGCGATTTTTCCGCTTATGATATCGCATCGCAGGCCCTTCAGGAGAGGATCGGCTTTGCCATCGACGAGCTTGCCGCCTTCGTGTCGCGAAAGCACGGATCGATCGGCGAATAAACGAGGCTGGATGCCAGAGCGGTATCGACTGTTGGAAGACGAAGGGGGATGTCATGGTGGACGAGGACGTAGAGGCGATTGCGGAACAGGAGCGACTGCTCGTGTTCGACAGGTTTGACGGTGACACCGCCTGGGTGCTCGGAGAGCGCTTGAGGCGCGTGGCACACGAACGCGGCCTGGCTGTCGCGATCGATATAACCCTTCATTCCATGCCGGTATTCTATAGCGCGCTTCCAGGCTCGACTGCGGATAATGCCCGCTGGATCCGCCGCAAGCGCAACGTCGTGCTGCATTTCCTCCGCTCCAGCTACGCTGTCGGGCGGAGGCTGGCGCAGCAGGATGCCACATTGGAAGCCAAGTTCAGCCTCTCCGATCAGGACTATGCTGCCCATGGCGGAAGCTTTCCGATCACGGTCGCAGGTGTCGGCTGCATCGGGGCGGTAACGGTTTCCGGATTGCCGCAGCGGGAAGACCACAATCTCGTGGTTGAAATACTGGCCGGGATGCTGGGACATGATCTGGCGAAAGTAGCTCTTTCCGCCTGAAACGCATTCAGTTCGGCCGGACAGGTCCGGCCGAACTGGCGACCGATTTTGTCAGCGCCTGAAGGCGCGGGCGACGGCGATCAGGATGCAGGCGCCGATAAAGCCGGCGATTAGATAGCCAATCCAGCCGCCGAGCACGACGCCGAACAGGCCGAGAATGGCGTTCGCAACGATTGCGCCAACAATGCCCAGAATGATGTTCATGAAGATGCCCATGTCGCTCTTCATGAATTTTTCGGCGAGCCAGCCGGCAATGCCGCCGATGATGATGGCTGCGATCCAGCCGATGCCTGCGTCTTCCATGGCCTTACCCTTTCCTTTAACCCCGTCCTTGGGGTGCGGCAGGTAACGCGCAAAAATGTTCCAGGGTTCCCGATCGATTTATTAGAGAACCAACATTCCTTTCAATCGCCGCGAACTGCCCCTATTTTGCCAGCCGATTCGGTTAGCAAGACGAGATACCAGTAGTGACCTCATCCCTTCTCCTCGACCGCAAGTTTGGTGCGCTTCTCGACCTTTGGCGGGGGCGTCTTTCTATCGTTCTCCTTATTGTGGCGGCATTTTCGGTCGCCATTGGGCAGGACGCGGTGGCACAGGTGCAGCCATCCGGCGCCGCTCAGACCGAACAGGTCGTGCCGAAGGACGTGACCGCCGATTCGATCAATATCGAGATGAGGGACAAGCTGGATGGCTTGCGGCAGCAGCTCAACACGTTTCGCGAGAGCGTGCAGACCGCGCCCGATGACGACGCAAGGCTTGCCGACATAAGGGTCAAGGCAGAAGCGATCGTCGAGGAGATGCGGGTCGCTTCGGATGCGATGAAGGTGCGCGTCGAACAGATTCAAGGCCGCCTGACCAGTCTGGGCGAGCCGCCTGCGGCAGGGCAGCCTGCGGAAGCACCGGCCGTGGTGGAGGAGCGGACGAAGCTCGAGAACGAACGATCTCAGCTTAACCTGATTGTCGACGATGCTGGCAATCTCTCCAACAGTGCGACACAGCTTGCAAACATGATCACCAACCTGCGCAGGACGCTGTTTGCGCAGACCCTGTTCCGGCACACCGAACTCACGCCCGACGTCTTCATCGATGCAGGCAATGCGTTCGTCACCGAAATGCGGAATTTCTCATCAACGATCGGAAGCTGGACGAGTTTCGTCTGGCGGTTCAAGGCGTTTTCACTGCTCGGCGCGATCGCCCTGTCGGTCGGGTCGGCTTTTCTCTTTCTCGCCGGCGGATACCGCCTGTTCGGCCGTTTCCTGAGGCGCAGCGATAGCGACAATCCTCCTTATATCAAGAGGCTTTCCTATACGTTCTGGTCGACGGTGATGCAGAGCATCACCTTCGCCGCCTTCCTGGTAACCTCCTATCTTTTCCTCGAGGGCTTCAATGTCCTGCGTCCTGACGTGGCGCCGATCATCGCCACGTTCTTCGGCTTCATCTGGTTCGTCCATTTCGTCTGGAAACTGACCTATGCGGCACTTGCTCCGCATGAACCGGGCTGGCGCCTGGTAAGGATCACGGATCGTGGTGCGCGCCTTCTCAGCCTGGCAATCATGGCCATGGCTGTGATCAACGGCCTGGATTACCTGCTCGGGGCCGTCAGCGAGGCGCTCGGCTCGCCTCTGGTGCTGACGATCGCAAAGAGCCTGATCGCTTCCGTGTTCATCGGACTTATTCTTATCGGCATCTCGTTCATACGTCCGGTCATGGCGGAGGGGGAGGAAACCACGGGGCAGGGGCGTCCCTGGCCACGTTATTTCTCGGCCACGCTGCGTGTCATGGGCGGGCTTCTGCTGCTGTCCGTCATTGCCGGATATATCGGGCTCGCACGCTTTGCATCCACCCAGATCGTGCTGACGGGGGCGGTGCTTGCGCTCATCTATATCGGGCTTCTCTCGGGCAAGGCGATCTCGAAGCGGGGCGCATTCAACGATACGGCACTTGGGCGGCGGCTGGTTGAGCGATACCGTTTCGGTGATGTCGGCCTGGACCAGGCCGGACTTGTCGTCGGCCTCGGCATCTACGCCGTTGCACTGGCGCTTGGCATCCCGCTCATCCTGATTACCTGGGGCTTCCAGATCACGGATATCGAGGCGTGGGTCGTCAGGTTCTTTACCGAATTCCGCATCGGCAGCATCTCGATCTCGATCGTCGGCATATTCGGCGGCCTGCTGCTCTTTGCCCTCGGATACATCATTACCCGCTGGGCCCAGAAGTGGATCGACGGGAATGTTCTGGCCCGCAGCCACGTCGATATCGGCGTGCGCAACTCTGTCAAGACGGGCATCGGTTATCTCGGGGTCGGGCTGGCTGTCATCGTCGGCGTTTCGGCCGCCGGCATCAACCTTTCCAACCTCGCCCTCGTCGCCTCGGCGCTTTCTGTCGGTATCGGTTTCGGCCTGCAGAATATTGTGTCTAACTTCGTGTCGGGCCTGATCCTGCTGGTCGAGCGGCCCTTCAAGGTCGGCGACCATGTCGTGACCGGCGCGACGGAAGGGATCGTCAAGCGTATTTCAGTTCGCGCCACCGAAATCGAAACCTTCCGCCAGCAGGCGATCATCGTTCCGAATTCCGACCTCATCAATGCGCCCGTGGGCAACTGGACGCTGAAGAACCGGATACAGAGATCCGAAATCAAGGTTTCCACCAGCTACGAAAGCGATCCCGACCAGGTCATGGCCATTCTCATGGAGATCGTCTCGGACGTGCCGGAGATCCTTCGGAACCCGGGGCCGCATGTCGAATTTCTCGCATTCGGCGGATCCTCGCTGGATTTCGAATTGCGGTTCCATCTGGCGGACATGTCCGAGGGTCTGCGAATCCGCAATGCCATCCGGATCGAAATCCTGAAGCGTTTCCGCCAGGAGGGTGTCGAGATACCGTTCCCGCGCTCGGAAGTGGTCTACCACCGCGGCTCGCCGATCCCGGTCGATGAGCCCGATATACGCGGCGGCGCTTGACGATTAAACGTCCGGCCGTCAAATCGGCCGGGCTTTCTCCTTCATTAAGCATGTGTCGCGGGGATTTATTGACCTAAATAACGCGCAGGCAGTCTTCCGGCGAGATTTGCTCTGAAAGGGCATGCCGAGTTAACGGTTCTGCAAAGCGTGACAAATAGAAACATGCTCAGGGGCAATGATTTTATTTGTAAGGGTCAAAATGACTTTCCTTGGCATTTCCGGGATGCAGTATTCCGGCGAGACGCTTGGCAACTCCCGTATTCTTCTGGCTGAGGATTCCAATGTCTTCACGTCCATGATCGGCATGCGGCTCAAGGAACTGTTCGGTATCGATGTCGAGATCTGCCGTAATTTCGAAGATCTTCAGCTCGCCTATGACCGATCGACGGACCCGATCATGCTGGCGATTTCAAACATCAATCTTCCCGGCGCGGAAAACGGCGAGGCGCTCGAATACCTGATCGACCTGTCGATCCCGACAATCGTGTTTACCGGGACCTTTCACCAGGAAACGCGCGACAAGCTGCTGACCAAGGACATCGTCGACTACATCCTCAAGGACAATGTCTTCGCCGTGGAAATGCTGGCAGAGTCCGTGTGCCGGTTCCTCACCAACCATCGCCACCATGTGCTGATCGTCGACGACAGCCCGACAGCACGGGCTCTGCTTTCGAGCCGCCTGAAGCGCTACAATTTTCGCGTCAGCCTGGCGGAAAACGGCGCCAAGGCGCTCGAAGTTCTCAAGAAGAACAGCGATATTGGCCTGGTGATTACCGACTACAACATGCCCGACATCGATGGTTTCGAACTCACGCGCCGCATTCGGTCGGTTCGCGGTTCGCACGAACTTCGGATCATCGGTGTTTCGTCGTCGTCGGATCGGCATCTGTCGGCCCGATTCCTGAAGGCCGGCGGCAACGACTTCATGCTGCGTCCATTCATCGACGAGGAATTCTACTGCCGCGTCAACCAGAACCTCGATACACTGCTGCAGATCCGCACGATGCGGTCGGCTCAGGCCGCTGGCGACATCAAGAATGTCGCCTGATCGCTGAAACAGGTGCCGCATGCCATATATCGTCAGTCAGAAACGCCGGCATTCAGATCTTCGCAGCTATCCCGATCAACTCACCATCAGTGCTGGTGCTGCGGGTATAGAAGCCGGCAGCATCTCTGACTGCAGCGTATTGTCCATCGAGGATCTGTACCAGCTGGGGGAGCCGGTCGTTGCAGACTGCATCGAGGCTGAGCTGGCATGCTGCGTCGCGATCATCGATATAGACCGGCTTTTCCGGGTTTCCGAAACGCATGGATCCGACTGTGCCGATCATGTGCTTTCGGAATTCGGAGAAAGCCTTCTGCGACTTACGGCAGATCTCTATGCCTGCGTGGCGCATCTCGGTCAGGATCAGTTCGGCCTGCTGCTCGTGGGTATGGATGTTGCCATGGTGACGGGAAGGCTGGATCGCCTGAGGCAGGACCTGGCGTCACGCCCGATCGGCTGGAAGGGTGAGATGATCAACATTACCGTATCGATCGGAATTGCCGAAATCCATGGGCCGGAAACGTTCGACAATTATCTCAACGCCGCCGAGCAGTTTCTGTTCATCGCCAAGATGTCCGGTCGCAATCAGGTCATCTCCGACCACACATTTGCCGCTGCAATTCACTGACCGGCAGTAGATCATTATCTGCGCCCGCAGAGAGCCATCATCTCTGCGGGCGTTTTCCGTTCATTGACAGGTTCAATGCGCGCCGAGAAGCGCGCCCTTGCTGTTTTCGAAATAGGCCGACAGAAGCTGCGGCTTGCGACCGGTCAGCTTTTCGTAGTCGTCAGTCACCAGATCGAAATTGCTGGCACGTATATTGGCGTCCGCAGATACCAGCATCTTGACCAGAAAGTCGGGAAGACCGGCTGACGTCAGGCCGCCAGCCAACTGCTCATCCGTGACATGCACGACATTGAGCGGCTTTCCTGTTGCCTCGGATACGAGTGCCGCGATTTCCTCGGCATTCAGGCTCTCCGCCCCGGTCAGGGTGAGGGTGCTGCTGCCGGCAGGTGGATTGGCGAGGGCGGCGGCGGCGGCGCGGGCACAATCGTCACGGCTGATATTGGAGACCTTGCCTGCGCCATAGGCCGTGTACCAGGTGCCGGTCTCGATATTATGCGGCATCGACATGAGATAGTTGTCGTCATACCAGGCGTTGCGCAGGATCGTGTAAGGGATGCCGGTCGCCTCGACGGCTTCTTCGGTGCCGAGGTGGTCAGGCGCGAAGCTGACCAGCGACTTGTCCGGGTTCGGCATGGATGTGTAGAGGATGTGCTTGACGCCTGCCTTGGCTGCGGCTGCAACCGCCGTCTTGTGCTGCTTGAGGCGTCCGCCCGGCGTGGCGAGATCGTCGGTCGAGATGATCAGGACACGGTCGATACCGGCGAAGGCCGCTGCAAGGCCGGCCTCATCTGTAAAATCAGCTTTGCGGGTCTCGACGCCCTTGGCGGCAAGATCGGCAAGCTTTGACGTATCGCGACTTGCGGCGACGATATCGCTGACGGACACCTTCGATGTCTCCAGCAGGTGATGGAGAATTGCGCGGCCGAGCTGACCGGCAGCGCCGGTGACGAGAAGTTTGGTCATGTCGTTTCCTCTTGCAATGCCGCCGGGTCGTGTCGGCATGGTTATTGGTCTCAAAAAGAGACTAGCACTAGAATAGGAATTGACGCGATCCTGTAAAGGAGGCACATTTCGGGGAGATCGTTACCAAAAGGGAACCACCGAAATGGACAATGCTGCACGAGTGACCACGCTTGCGGGCGAACCGTGTGACATGTCCGATTGGGATGCGGGCAATTGTCCGGTTCGCGACGTGATGAACCAGATCGCCGGGAAGTGGTCGACGCTGCTTCTGGAGGCGCTCGCGCAGCGGCCCTATCGCTTCGGTGAATTGCGCCGTCTGGTGCCGGATATTTCCCAGCGGATGCTGACCCAGACTTTGCGGGATCTGCAGCGCGACGGCTATATCGACCGGCAGGTATTTCCGACCAAGCCGCCGAGTGTCGAATACAGCATGACCGAGCTTGGTCATTCGCTGTTTGCGCCTCTGTCGAAGGTGTTGGCATGGGCCGGTGACAACCATGCTGCCGTCAAGGCCGCGCGTGCTAAGTTCGACGCAGGCGAACTTGGATGAAGTCCGGATATTGAACGACGAAGGGCGGCCGAAGCCGCCCTTGTCTTGTCTGTAATGCCGATCGGCTCAGGCGTCGATCGAGGCCATGTCGATGACGAAGCGGTAACGGACGTCGCTCTTCAGGACGCGTTCATAGGCTTCGTTGACCTGCTGGATGTTGATCTTCTCGATTTCCGAAACGATGCCCTTTTCGCCGCAGAAATCCAGCATTTCCTGGGTTTCCTTGATCGAGCCGATCATCGAGCCGGACAATTCCTTGGCGCCGAAGATCAGCGAGAAGGCGTGGACCGGGATCGGATGTTCAGGCGCACCGACGACAACCATGGCGCCCTTCGGCTTAAGGAGCGCGAGATAGGCGTTCCAGTCGATTGCCACACCTGCGGTGCAGATGATCAGGTCGAAATAGCCGGCGAGCTTCTTGAAGGTTTCCTCGTCGCTGGTGGCGTAATAATCCTTGGCACCGAGCTTGAGGCCGTCATCCTTTTTCGACAGGGTCTGGGACAGCACGGTGACATCGGCACCCATGGCTGCGCCGATCTTGACGCCCATATGGCCGAGGCCGCCCATGCCGACGATCGCGACTTTCTTGCCGGGGCCGGCGTTCCAGCGATGCAGCGGCGAATAAAGCGTGATACCGGCGCAAAGCAGCGGGGCGGCTGCATCGAGCGGCAGATTGTCCGGGATGGACAGGACATAACCTTCCTTGACGACGATCGAGTCGGAATAACCGCCCTGGGTCGCGGCGTTTCCGTTCAGCGTATCGACGTCGTTATAGGTCTGGACGAGACCCGGGAGGTAATGTTCGTTGTCGAGGTCGCGGGTGGCGCAGCCGACGCAGCTATCGACGAAGCAGCCGACGCCGACGCGGTCGCCGACCTTGAATTTCGTGACCTTGGAGCCGACGGCCTTGACGATACCGGCGATCTCGTGGCCGGGAACGATCGGATAGACGGCGTTCTTCCATTCGTTGCGGACGGTGTGGATGTCGGAGTGGCAGATGCCGGCGAACTTGATGTCGATGACGACGTCGTCATCATTTGGCTCGCGGCGCTCGAAGGTGAAAGGGGTGAGCGGGCTGGTGGCGTCGGTCGCAGCATAGCCTCTGGCGATGGGCATGGGGAACTCCATTCATTGATGGGTTGAAAATCAACGGCCGGACTATGCGTCACGACACGGGGCGGGCGTTAGATCGATCCTCCAGGCTTCTTGCACGATCCTGCAAGATTAAGACGTAGCCCTCGTTGCGAAGATCGCTACGCATTATAGAATGGACACGGTTAGACGCCCGCTTCGGAGAAATGGCTCAATGACACTCCCTTTCAATCCCTATCAGGAAATTGCCTCGATCGCGGCGCGCCATGGACGTGGCGAGGGAGACGGGACGACGGCGATCGACGGACTGGGGATCAGCCGGCGGACGTCGCCGAGCGAGCCTTGCCACGGAAGCTATAGACCATGCTTCGCAATGGTGATCCAGGGGGCAAAATGCGTGCAACTGGGCAGTGAGACGATCAATTACGGCGCAGGCGACTATCTTCTGACATCACTCGATCTTCCCGTCGCCTGGAGGGTTGTCGAGGCCAGTCCGGAGGTTCCGCATTTCTGCATCACGGTGGCGATCAGCAGCGACAAGGTGCTGGACCTGATGGGCAGGAACGGACTTTCCAAGCCTGTCGGGCCGAGCAAAAACCAGCGCGGCATCGTCGTCAACGTTGCCACGCCCGAGCTTCTGGATGCATCCGTTCGGCTGATGCGCTTGCTTGATCGTCCAGCGGATATCGCTTCGCTTGCGCCGCTGATCGAGCAGGAAATCCTCTATCGCATTCTCACCGGACCTGCCGGCGCGCAGTTGATCAACATTGCGATTGCCGACAGTCACGGCAACCGGGTGGCGCGCGCCATCGCCTGGCTGAAGGAAAACTTTGCCGGATCGCTGAGGATCGAGGAGCTGGCCGAACATGTCGGCATGAGCGTCTCGTCCTTCCATCACCATTTCAAGGCGATCACAGCAATGACTCCGGTTCAGTACCAGAAGCAGCTGAGGCTGCACGAAGCCCGGCGGCTGATGCTGGTGGAAGGGCTCGATGTCGGCAATGCCGGGCATCGCGTCGGCTATCAGAGCCCCTCGCAGTTCAGCCGCGAATACAGCCGTCTCTACGGCCTGTCGCCGGCGCGCGACATGGATGCAGTCAGGGTTTCGGCAACAGGCTGAATTTTCGCTTTTTCCGGATTCCTATCCGCCGCGTGCAAGTCAGGCTTGACGGAAAGCAGAATTGCTTTATACGACGGAACCGTACCGTACGGTACCTGATGGGAGCAGTCGCAAGTGAGACCGGACAACGCCGATACGCCGCAGTTTTCGCCACGCCAGAACGAGGTTCTGGAGCAGGCGCTTCGTCTTCTCGTCGAAGGTGGCGACAAGGCGCTGACGACGTCTGGACTTGCCCGTGCGGCAAGCTGTTCTAAGGAAAGCCTCTATAAATGGTTCGGCGACCGGGACGGCGTTCTGGCCGCGATGATCGCCTATCAGGCGAGCAAGGTCCGCACTGCCGACCGTTCCGGCGAAAAGCTGACGGATCAGATCCTGAAACAGCATCTCGAACAGTTCGGGCGTGATCTTCTCGAGGTTCTGGGCGGCGACGTGTCTCTGGCACTCAACCGGCTGGCGATCGGCCAGACGAGCCGCGACGGCTCGAAACTCGGCAAGCTTCTGGTGGAGCACGGTCGCAGGCAGATCGATCGTCGCGCCATGGCGCTGATGGAAGCCGGCAAGCGTGCAGGCCTGCTGCGTTTCGACAATGCAGATGCTGCCTATCACACATTTTACGGACTGGTCGTTTCCGATCTGCATATTCGCATGCTGCTCGGCGAACCGGCGCCGAAGGACAATACGCGCCAGGCGGAGAGGGCGGTTGAAGCCTTTCTTGCGCTGCATGGCGTCGAGCAGAAAGCCGCGGACGCGTTTCGCGTTTCCGCCGGACGATAAACAACTGAAGCAAACACTCGCATAGGGAAGGAATTTAAGATGCGCGTTTATTACGATCGTGATGCCGACCTCAACCTGGTCAAGTCGAAGAAAGTCGCCATCATCGGCTACGGTTCCCAGGGTCGCGCGCATGCGCTGAACCTGAAGGATTCTGGTGCGCAGAACATGGCGATCGCGCTGAAAGCCGGTTCCGCCACCGCCAAGAAGGCCGAAGCCGACGGCTTCAAGGTCATGACGGTTGCCGAAGCGGCAGCCTGGGCCGACCTGATGATGATGGCGACCCCGGACGAGTTGCAGGCCGACATCTACCGCGATGAAATTGCCGGCAACATCCGCGACGGCGCGACCATCGCATTCGCCCACGGCCTCAACGTTCATTTCGGCCTGATCGAACCGAAGGCATCGATCGACGTCGTGATGATCGCGCCGAAGGGCCCGGGCCACACGGTTCGCGGCGAATACCAGAAGGGCGGCGGCGTTCCCTGCCTCGTTGCAATCCACCAGAACGCTTCCGGCAACGCGCTTGAACTCGCTCTCTCCTACGCCTGTGGCGTCGGCGGCGGTCGTTCGGGCATCATCGAAACGACCTTCAAGGAAGAGTGCGAAACCGACCTCTTCGGCGAACAGGTCGTTCTCTGCGGCGGTCTGGTCGAACTCATCCGCGCCGGTTTCGAAACGCTGGTCGAAGGCGGCTATGCGCCGGAAATGGCCTATTTCGAATGCCTGCACGAAGTGAAGCTGATCGTCGACCTGATCNNCATGAACTACTCGATCTCCAACACGGCAGAGTGGGGCGAATACGTTACCGGTCCGCGCATCATCACTGCCGAAACCAAGGCTGAAATGAAGCGCGTTCTGACCGATATCCAGACCGGCAAGTTCACCTCGGACTGGATGCAGGAATACCGTGCCGGCGGCGCTCGCTTCAAGGGTATCCGTCGCAACAACGACAGCCACCAGATCGAGGAAGTCGGCACCAAGCTGCGCGCCATGATGCCATGGATCGGCAAGAACAAGCTGGTCGACAAGGCTGTCAACTAAGCGACTTGCCGATCCATGGCATCTCTTGATGCGCGCCTGCGACGACGCGGGGGATCGGCAAGAACCAGATCGTCGACAAGGCCGCCAACTAACCGGCTAAACTATCGATTGAAGACAAGGCACCGCGCGAGCTTTTCGCGCGGTGTTTTTTTTCATCATCATGCCTTCGGCGGAATGACGCCCTTGGTGAGAATAAAGCAGCCGTAGAAGCGCAACTCGCCGGTGGCGACGACGCAATAGGCCTGTTTGGCCTTTTCGTAGAAGGCAAGACGTTCAATTGCGTACATCGGTGCGGACATGCCCTCTGCCGCGTCGATCTCGGCCTGTATCTCTTTCTGGATCTGCGGAATTTCATCCGGCTTGCCGATCACCTCCATACGGCCGACAGAGGGCTGTAAAGGAGTGTCTAGCGGAAGTACCGAAAGGATCGCCTGCATGGCGCGAGGCGCCGAAATGTTGTCCATCCTCAAGACTTTGCCAAGCGCAGTCTGACGCGCAATCGAATCGGACGGAAAATTGGCGTCGGCGAGCACGAGCGTATCGCCGTGCCCCATCGATTTCAGCGCATAAAGAAGATCGGCACTCAGCGCCGGATCCAGGTTTTTCAGCATTCGTCTCTCCTCCAGGACAGCAAAATTCCCTCGTCCAGTCCCTTATCGCAGGCAAACGGCGGCACGCACAGAGAAATGTCATGGGGACAAAAATTGCCGCAGGAGGCGATAGGTCAGCATTGCTGACCTGTCGGAATTTCTGTAAAAAGATCGAAACAAAATTGAAATAACAGGAAAAACCCCATGCTTGATTGGGAACATATATTCGCCACGCGCTCCAGCCGGATGAAGGCATCTGAAATCCGCGAACTGCTGAAACTGCTCGAACAGTCGGACATCATCTCCTTTGCCGGCGGCATTCCCGACCCGGCATTGTTTCCCGCGGAAGAGTTCAAGGCGGCCTATGCCGATATCTTTTCCGGCACACAGGTGAACGCAGCCCTGCAATATTCCGTCAGCGAGGGCTACAAGCCATTGCGCGACTGGATCGTTGCGGATGTCGCCAAGATCGGCATCGACTGTTCCGTCGACAACGTCTTCATCACCTCCGGTTCGCAGCAAGCGCTCGATTATCTCGGCAAGCTGTTCCTGTCGCCGAAGGATACGGCGCTGGTCACCTGGCCGACCTATCTCGGCGCGCTATCGGCTTTCAATGCGTATGAACCGAACTATGACCAGCTATCGCTGAACGGCAATCGCACGCCGGATGCCTATCGCGATACGGCATCCAAGCTTGGTGGCTCAGTCAAGTTTGCCTATCTGTCGGCCGATTTTTCCAATCCGACAGGCGAGACGATAGGCCTTGAGGGCCGCGAAAAGCTGCTGGCACTGGCGGACGAACTGGATATCGCAATCCTTGAAGACGCGGCCTACCAGAACCTGCGTTTCGATGGCGAAGCGATCCCGCCGATCCTGGCGCTGGATATCGCGCGCAAGGGCGGCATCGAGAACACGCGCACTATCTACAGCGGCAGCTTTTCAAAGACGCTCGCGCCGGGCCTGCGCGTCGGCTTCGTCATCGCCGCCATGCCGGTCATCCGCAAGCTTGTGTTGATGAAGCAGGCGGCCGACCTGCATTCCTCGACGATCAACCAGATCGCGGTCGAGCATGTCGCCTCGCGCGGTTTCGGCGACCAGGTCGCCAAGATCAAGCGGGTCTACAGCAGCCGTCGTGATGCCATGCTGGCGGCGCTTGAAACATACCTGCCGAAGAACACGAGCTGGACGAAGCCGGAGGGCGGGATGTTCATCTGGGTCACTCTGCCTGACGGCATGGACGGGGCAGAGTTGCTGGCGAAGTCGCTGGCGACGGAAAAGGTGGCTTTCGTGCCGGGCAAGGCGTTTTATGCGGATGGCAGCAATGCCAATACGTTGCGTCTAAGCTTCTCCTGCGCCAATGATCAGATGATCGATGAGGGTATCAAGCGGCTGGGACGGCTGATTGCCAACGCATCGGTGAGCGAACACGAAAGCCTGCCGATCATCTGACAACCGATCACGAATTTGCGCAAAAAGGGCGGATCCACAGGTGATCCGCCCTTTTTTCGTCGGAACTTACCCATAGGTCAAAGCCTGTCACATGAGTGTCGTTGAATGTGTGTTTAAGCGCGTCAACTCAAACAGGAACTCTCCCATGAAAAAGCTCCTTTCCTCCGTAACGGCGCTCGTTGCGCTTGGTTTCGCCGGCGTTGTCAACGCTGCCGACCTGGTCATCTATACCAGCCAGCCGAATGCCGATGCGCAGGCAACGGTCGACGGCTTCAAGGTTGCAAATCCGGGTATCGACGTGGAGTGGGTCCGTGATGGAACGCCGCAGATCATGGCGAAGCTGAACGCGGAAATCGCTGCCGGCAACCCGGTTGCCGACGTTCTTTTGATCGCCGATACGGTCACTTTCGAGCGCATGAAGGCCGCCGGCCAGCTGCTCGCCTACAAGTCGCCGGAAGCCAAGAATTTCGACGCAACGCTCTACGACGCCGACGGTTACTACTATTCGACCAAGCTGATCACCACCGGCATCATGTACAACACGCAGGCCGCCATGAAGCCGACGAGCTGGGCCGATCTTGCCAAGCCGGAAGCCAAGGGTCTCGTCACCATGCCGAGCCCGGTTGCTTCGGGTGCAGCACTCATCCACGCACAGACGCTTGCCGCTGTCGACGGTCTCGGCTGGGATTACTACAAGCAGCTCAAGGACAATGGCGCGGTTGCTGCCGGCGGTAACGGCGGCGTGCTGAAGGCCGTCGCTTCGGGCGAAAAGGCTTACGGCGTCGTGGTCGACTACATGCCGATCCGCGAAAAGGCCAAGGGCGCGCCGGTCGAATTCGTTTTCCCGAAGGAAGGCGTGTCCGCCGTCACCGAGCCTGCCGCCATCCTGTCCTCGACCAAAAACCAGGACAATGCCAAGAAGTTCATCGACTATCTTCTCTCCGAAAACGGCCAGAAGATCGCATCGGGCCTTGGTTACATCCCGGCCCGTAACGGCATCGACCTGCCGGCCGGCTACCCGGCGCGCGACACGATCAAGGTTCTGCCGCTGAATGCCGCCGACGCGCTCAAGAACTCGGAAAAGGACGTCAAAACCTTCTCCGATATCTTTGGCACCAAGGGCTGATATAAAGCCTGATGTTTCGATCTCGGAATCGTGGAAACAGCCAGCCCCGCTGGCTGTTTTCCTTTGTTATCGTGGTGATCTTCTTCCTGAGCGTTCTGCCGCTCGGAAGGCTTGCCATGACCGGCGTCTCCTCGCTGTTCAATGGCGGCGCGCGCGCGCTTCTGTCCGATCCTGCCGTCTGGCAGGCGGTCTATGACACGCTGACCACATCCTTCCTCGGCATGATCGCAGCCGTCATTCTCGGCGGCGGTTTCGCGCTGCTGCTGACGCTGTTTAACGTGCGCGGAAAGACGGCGCTGGGTTTTCTCTTCATGCTGCCGACGATGATCCCACCGCAGGTGACGGCCTTGTCGTGGATCGGCATGACCGGCCCGTCGAGCGCGCTCCTGAAGGCGATCGGTCTGGCGCCGCCGCTCGGCAGCCCGCAGCCGCTTTATTCGATCGGTGGGATCGCATTGCTCTATGGCGTGCAGAATGCGCCGCTCGTCTTTCTGTCGCTACGCGCCGGTCTTCTGGCGCTGCCGCGCGATGGCGTCGAGGCGGCAAGGCTTTCCGGCGCATCCTCCTGGCAGGTGCTGAAGGATATCATCCTGCCGCTGTCCTTGCCCGGTTTCGTGGCGGGCGCTGCCATCGCCTTCGTCTCTTGTGTCGGCAATTTCGGCATTCCTGCCATCCTCGGCATTCCGGCGTCGATCTACACGCTGCCGACGCTGATCTACACAAAATTTGCTGCCTTCGGACCCAACACCTTTGCCGATGTCTCGCTTCTCTCCGGCCTGATCGCCATCCTCTCGGTCATCGGTCTGACGGTCGAGGAACGGGTGCTGCGTGGTCGCGATTACCGCGTCATCGGCCTGTCCGGGCAGGTGGCGATGTTCAAGCTTGGTTACTGGCGTCTGCTGGGTGAACTGGCCCTGTGGCTGGCAATCTTTATCACGCTGGTCATGCCGCTGACGGCGCTGGTCGCAAGCTCACTGGCACCGGCCTACGGCGTACCGCTCACACCGGCAACGGCGACGCTGGATGCCTATCGCGAGGTTCTGTTCA
Organism: Neorhizobium sp. UBA7851; assembly: GCA_002500765.1. GTDB lineage: Bacteria > Pseudomonadota > Alphaproteobacteria > Rhizobiales > Rhizobiaceae > Neorhizobium. Next base: position 8,204 of record DLSX01000184.1, on the reverse strand, counting down.
AACAGGCGATCACCCGCACGGCCTTTACCAATTCCGTTTCGTTGTCGCTTGCGACGGCACTTGGTCTCCTGGTGGTGACCGTACTGACAGGCTATTACCTTGTCCGCTCGAAAAGCCGGCTTGCTCCGGTTCTCTCGGCTCTCGCGGAAATCCCCTATGCGCTGCCGGGCATCGTGCTTGCCGTGGCGCTGATCCTCGTCTTCGCCGCGCCGATCCCGATTATCGGCATATCCATCTACGGCACGATCTGGATCATTCTCGTCGCCTATTTCTCCAGCTTCTTCGCCGTCAGCCTGAAGCCGGTGGTCAGCGCCTTCCGGCAGCTCGACCCCTCGCTGGAAGAGGCCGCACGGCTTTCCGGCGCCGGTTTCGGGCGGCGGCTGATCGATATCGTCGTGCCGCTCGTGGCGCCGGCGGCGGGCGCGTCGGTCATTCTCGTCTTTCTCATTGCCTGCAACGAGCTCACCGTCTCGGCCATCCTCTGGTCGGCCGGCACGCAGACGCTCGGCGTGGCGATCTACAATCTCGATGACAGCGGCAGTTTCAACCTCGCGGCCGCACTATCCGTCCTCGTGGTCATCATGGTGATCGCGATGATGCTGGTGCTGGAACTGATGGCGAAGAGACTGCCGAAAGGTGTGGTACCGTGGCGAAGCTGATCCTCAACCGCCTGTCCAAGGCATTCGAAACCGGCGGCCGCCCGGCCGTCAACGATGTGTCGCTGGAAGTCCGCGACGGCGGCTTTCTGGCGCTGCTCGGTCCTTCCGGTTGCGGCAAGACGACCGTTCTGCGCATGATCGCCGGCTTCGAGCAGCCGACCGATGGGTCTATCCTGCTCGGCGACCGGGTTTTGGCCGATGCCGGCGAGATGGTGGCTCCGGAACATCGCAACATGGCGATGGTGTTCCAGTCCTACGCCTTGTGGCCGCATATGAGCGTTGCCGACAATGTCGGTTATCCGCTGAAAGTCCGCGGTGTCACCGGCGAGAGACGGCAGGCAAAAATCAGGGAAGCGCTGGCGGCGGTGCGTCTCGAAGCCTATGCCGATCGCCGTCCGGCCGATCTTTCCGGTGGTCAGCGGCAGCGCGTGGCGCTGGCCCGCTGCCTCGTTACGGAGCCGGATGTCGTGCTGCTCGATGAGCCGCTTGCCAATCTTGACCGGCATTTGCGTCAGGAAATGGAAGAGACGTTTCGCGAGTTCCATGCGCGGTCGGGTGCGACGATGATCTATGTGACGCACGATCAGGCCGAGGCCATGGCGCTGGCGACGGATGTTGCGGTGATGTCGGAAGGCAAGCTCTTGCAGGTGGCGAGCCCGCAGGAAATCTATGCCCGCCCCGAAGGCCGGCTGGTCGGCGGACTGGTCGGGCAGGGCGCGATCGTCGCCTGGCCGGCAGCCTCGGTGGAAAACCGCCTTTTGGACTGGGATGTGCTGCAGCATCTTCTCAGCCGCTCGCATGGTGCCGACTGCGCCGACATTCTCATCCGCCCACAGGATGTCGAGATTGCCGGCGAAGGCGTACCGGCGCAGGTGACATCGGTCCTGTTCGAGGGCGAGCGTTACGCATTGAAACTAGCTCTTGGCGATGAGCAGGTTCTGCGGGCGTTCAGCCGCCAGCCGGTCAAGGTTGGCGACATGGTGTCGATCGTCATCCGCTCGGCCTGGAGGCTGTAGTCGGTAGCCAGCCGGATCTCTGCTGGCTAAGGTGCGGTCGCAATAAGGAAATGAAGCATGTCTCTTCGCCTCGGCACCTTCAATATCGAAAACCTCATGACACGTTTCGATTTCTCCGGCTGGCGCAACCAGTTGCGCCAGGACCGGGTCTTGCGACTGTTCGAAGTCGGCAGCAAGCAGGAATACGAGCAGCTTGAACAGGCGCGGCTGATCGCCGAGACGGACGACACTCGCCAGCTTTCGGCGCTCGCCATTGCCGATGCGGATGCCGATATCCTTTGCCTGCAGGAAGTCGACAACATGCCGGCGCTGCAGGCTTTCGAATACGGCTATCTCTACCGCATGGTCGGCAACGGCTACATGCAGAAGTTTCTGGTCGAGGGCAATGACGGCCGCGGCATCGATGTCGCCGTGCTGATGCGCGAGGAGACGCGGAGCGGCCGGAAGATCGAAGTGCTGGATGTGCGCAGCCACGCCATGCTGACCTATCAGGATCTCGACCTGTTCAATGACGAGCTGGCGATCACCAACCGCCCTACCGACAAGATCTTCAAACGCGACTGCCTTGAACTGGAATTGAGGATCGGCGGAAAGCCGTTGTCGCTTTATGTCGTACATTTCAAATCAATGGGCAATGCGCGCGACAACAGGGACGGGCGGATCGGCACGATGGCGATTCGCACGGCCGAAGCGAAAGCCGTGCGGCACATCATCGAGAAGAAGTTTGGCGCAAACAATGCGGCCCGCATGAATTTCGCCATATGCGGCGACATGAACGATTACCAGGAACGGGTGAAGGTGATCGGCAGTCGACGAACCGGATACCAGTTCGAGCCCGTGACGGAGGAGGCGAGCGCACTCGATGTCTTCAGTCATGATGGGTTTGCTGAAAACGTCATGTCCCGGCGCGACGTGATGGATCGCTGGACGCTCTATCATGCCCGGGGGCCGCAGGAGCAGCATCTGTGCCAGCTCGACTATATCTGGCTTTCGCCGGCGTTGTCGGAGAAAAATCCGGCAGCCGTGCCGGACGTCATTCGCAACGGCCAGCCGTTCCGCACCGTCGTTCCGCCGGACCAGGAGATCGAACGTTATCCGCGTATCGGCTGGGACCGGCCGAAGGCTTCCGATCATTGCCCCGTGGTGGTGGAGTTAAATCTTTCATGACAACGAATGCCGCCGGCAGACCGCCAAACAATCCTGCACATGGTCCCGCAACCAAGCCTGCCGGTATCTGGCCGCCGCCGACCAGTCCGGCTCGCGTCGATGGCTTCGATCTTTCGGTCGTGGACGGGCCGCATCCGCTTTATGCGGCGCATCGGGAGGAAATCGAGGCGAACTGGGAAAGGGAGGCGAAGGCCAACCCGCATCTCTTCAACGGCCAGATGGTGCTGCAACGACACCTGGCCTACGACGAAGGCGTCATTCGTGGGGTGGCGCATGTCATTCCCTATTCAACGCTTTTATGGTGGCGCAGGCAGCCTGATTTCGAAGGGGCGCTTCATCTTTTCGGCTATCCGGTGATCGTTTCGTCCGACGGCGCCATCATTGCCATCCGCATGAGCGAACGCACGGCCAATCCCGGGCAGGTCTATTGCGCTGCGGGCTCCCTCGACCTCAGCGACATCATCGACGGAAAGCTAGATCTTGTGGGCAACATGGTCCGGGAGGTTCGCGAGGAAACGGGACTTGACCTTTCAGAGGCTGAGGCCGATCCGCATTTTTATGCCAGCCACAAGGATAACCGCATCGTCGTTTTCAGGTTTTATCGCTTCCCGGTGACAGCCGAAGAACTCACCACCCGAATCGAGGCGCATATGCCGCATGACGAGGAACAGGAGATCGACGGTGTCGTGGTGATCCGGTCAGCGGACCCCGAGGCTCATAACTATAACCCGTTGATGCTGCCGATCATGGACTGGTTTTTCGCAAGCGTACGCAGTTAGCCTGCCGCCTTGCTTCCGCGCGTTCGGTCGGGCAGGGTGCGACACTGTCTTGAAGGGGAGGAGAGACGTGGCGAGACATTATGCGATCTATGACGTTTTCACCGATCGGAGACTTTCCGGCAACCCGCTGGCCGTGATTTTCGATACGGAAGGACTTTCGGACGACGCCATGCAGGCGATCGCCCGGGAGACGAACCTGTCGGAAACCGTCTTTCTGTGGCCGGCGGAAGCGAACGGGCATTCGGCCCAGGTTCGAATCTTTACGCCCGGAAAGGAGCTGCCTTTTGCCGGGCACCCGACGGTGGGCGCGGCCATCGCGCTTGCCGAGCGCGACCACGAACCGGGCGTCACCGAACTCGACCTGATGTCGGTGCTGGAGGAAAAGGTCGGGCCGGTGCGTTGCGCCGTGAGGATGCGCAGGGGCGAGGCGACATTTGCCGAATTCGAGCTTCCGCGACGCCCGGTCAGGATCGACATTCCGCTCGATCGCGAAGGCATAGCAGATTCAATTACCGTCAAAACCACCGACATGGCGTTCGAAAACCACACGCTTTCGATCTGGACTGCCGGCGTTCCGTTTCTCCTCGTGCCGCTGCGCAATCTTGCGACCGTGCAGAACCTTGAGTTCGAATCGACGCTATGGGAACGGGTCGCGCCCTTCGTCGACGGCGCGCTGGCATCAGCCTATGTCTATTGCAGGGGCGGTGTGCATCATCAGGCGAAATTCCATGCGCGGATGTTTTCACCCGACATGCGGATCTGGGAGGATCCGGCCACGGGTGCCGCCGTTGCGGCGCTGGCGGGTGCGATCCAGCAATTCGACGCTCTTCCGGACGGCCATCATCCGATCGTGGTGGAGCAGGGGCTGGAAATCGGCCGCACGTCCTTCATTCACCTGCATATCGATTCCAAGGCCGGCGAGATTTCCAGGGCCCGCATCGGCGGGCAGGCGGTGAAGGTGGCGGAAGGCATGCTGCATATCTGAAAAAATCTTTTGGCCAAAATCCCACGAAACAAGGCTTTCCACAGGTCGCGGTGATTTTTTTGAGCAGTTGCACAAAGAAAATCATATCGGGCGCTAGACAAGCCAAAAGAAGCTCTTTATACGGCCACTCACACCAACGGCGCAGGCCACTGAGGCGGTTGGTTACGGGTGATTAGCTCAGTTGGTAGAGCAGCTGACTCTTAATCAGCGGGTCGTAGGTTCGAGCCCTACATCACCCACCATCTCTTCTTAAAATAAAGATGTGACAATGGTTTATCGCTGAAAACAAAGTTTTCGGTGAATGGAACTTCTTTGTCCTTCCGCGCATTTTCCCGCCAATTCCAATCACCAATGGACTGCCTGGCGTGCGCACGATCCTTACCCTCGTCTCGACAATCGCATGTGCTGTCGCCTTGCTCGCCGCGGGGCTGGCAATCGTGAGCTATGTAATGCGAGACTACGAGCCGCATTATTTTGCCCATATGGAGACGCCCGACCTGTGGACGTCGAAGCCGACCGCCGTTGATCCGGCCAGGCAGGACTACGAGCGTATCGAGGGTATCAAGCTTGCCGCCTACGTTGCGCCGACGGATGGAGACGTGGAGACGGCTTCGTTTGCGCGCAGCGAGGAGCGTCAAGTACAGGCAGCCGCAGAAAATGCCTCCGACGAGACCCAGTTGGCCGACAGCGTTGCGACGGATGCCGCGCAGCCCGATGCAGGCCATGTGGATTGGTGTCTCGCGCGCTACCGCAGCTATCTGGTCGAGGATAACAGCTACCAGCCTTATGGCGGCGGCCCGCGGCGGGAATGTGTGTCACCGTCAATAGAGACGGCCACAATGCAGGCGGCTGCCGGCTCGTTCGATGCCGACAGCCGTGAGCAGGTGGAGAGCATTTCCGCGATATCGCCGCGTTTCACCTCTTCCGAGGCGCAGCAAACGGCAGAGATGAGGCCTGCGGCGCCGATCGCTGCGCATGAAGCCTGGTGCCACGAGCGGTATCGCTCCTACAGGGCCGAGGACAACAGTTACCAGCCGTTCGACGGTGGCCCGCGCAGGGCGTGCATGTCGCCTTATGGCTGATCCGCGTTCAGGCGAAGTCAGCTTGCCTCGCGCATCAGCATGCGATTTTCTTCGACCTTCAGTGTCTGCACGCGCTTGGCGAGCCAGTCGACGACGACGCGCACCTTGTTGCTGAGATGGCGGGTCTGCGGATAGACGATGTAGAGCGGAAAACTCTCGCAGGTCCAATCCGTCAGGATAGGAACAAGCTTGCCGTCCTGAAGCGGCTTCTGGGCCATGAAGCGTGGAACCTGCGCCACGCCGACACCAGCAATCGCCGCATCCAGATAGGAGCGGGCATCGTTGACCGAGACGATATAGTTCGGGTCGATCTCGATATCATCGTCACCCCGGGTGAAACTCATCTGCATGACCTTTCCGGATGGCGACTGCAGATAACCGACGCAACGATGACCATTATTGAGATCGCTCGGGTGTGCCGGCTCGCCCATTTTTTCCAGATAGAGCGGCGAAGCATAGGCCTGCATTCCGATCTCGCCGACCTTGCGGACGATCAGCGACTGGTCCGTAGGGGTGCCGCCGCGAAGGGCGCAATCGACGTTTTCGGCGATGTAGTCGACCAGCCGGTCACCGACGCCGATATCGAGCTTAATCAACGGATAACGTTCATGAAATTCGCACAAGTGCGGGATGATCAGGAGGTCTGCGAAGGCGCCGGCCATTTCAAGACGGACGCGGCCGCTGGGCTGGGTCTGGGACGTCGAAAGACTGCCGTCGAGTTCCGCCACATCGGCAAGGATCTGGACCGCCCGTTCGTAATAAAGTGCGCCGTCCGTCGTCACCATGACGCGCCGCGTCGTGCGGTTGAGAAGCGTGGTCTGCAGATGCGCTTCAAGCGCCTGCACCATGTTGGTGACGGTGGTTTTCGGGATGTTGAGCGTGGTTGCCGCGCGGGTGAAATTCCCGGTTTCGACGACCCTGACAAACACGCGCATTGCCGACAGCTGATCCATGGGATTCTCCTTGCGATGCGATTATCCATGAATTTGGAAAAGTGTTGCCGATCGTAGCGTATTGCGCTTGCGATCTCGAACAATAATATCTGAATACGAAATCGCCGCAAGACCTGTGGCTGAAACGGTGGAAATTGTCATGTCGCTGCGTTGGGAAACATTGGAGATCGATGGGCCTTGGAAGGCCTCTATCCCCGTGCGCATTCACAAGCGTAATGTACAAGGTGGTAAGCCGCCGGTCGTGCTTTACCTGAAGGGCAATGCGTTTCAGCAACCCAGGCAGGGCAACACATCACTGCCGGTCGTCAATGCGCTCGAAGAAACGGGCGTCGTCGTGGTCGAGGCCGATTACGGCAGCGTATCGGGCAATGTGTTTCCCAAGGCTATGGAATGCGCGTTTCTGGCGCTCTATGGCCTGAGCCGCAAGCTCAACGAGTTCGGCAAGGGCAAGTCGCCTCTGCTGATCGCCGGTGATGAAGCCGGCGGCAATGTCGCAGCCGGAGCCGCCTTGAAGGCGAGGGACCAGATGCCCGGTCGGCTGGCCGGACAGGTTCTCCTGTCTCCAATGATCGATCCGATGATGACATCGGCTTCGATCAGGCAGGCGGATGAGATCGGCATGCGCGAGCGCTGGTCGGACGGATGGAGCCATTATCTCGGCTCGGCCTGTTCAATGCAGCACCCTTACGCCGCGCCGTGCCTGTGTTCGCGGTTATCGGGTGTCGCGCCGGCTCTGGTGATGACATCTGATGATGATCCGCTTCGTGACGAAGCCCTCAGTTATGCGGGCAAGCTTTCCGAGGCTGGCGTCGATGTGACCAAACGTATTCTCCCGGCCGGCAGCGGTTGGACGGGATTGTATCATGGCGTTGGCGGAGCCTGGCTTGCCGGGCTTTGCTCCGAGTTTTCTACCTTCGTTCGTCATGTGACGAGTTGAGGCCTGCATTTCTGAAAAGTTTCTGAGACTACATGACAGCCCGCCCCGGGGCTGAAGGAGTTCATTATGACAGCGAAGACACCCCGCTGGGCCCTGTTGGGCGCCGGCCTGACTGCCTCTGTGCTTTTTGCAGGCGCGGCCTTCTATTTCGACATGCCGAATGGCGCCAATGCCGCTTCGCCTGCCGAGGCAGCCGCACCTGCCGCAATTCCGGTGACCGTCGCCACCGTGCAGCCCCGCAAGGTCGGCACCTGGCAGGAATTCTCCGGCCGTCTCGAAGCCGTGGATCGCGTCGATGTGCGTCCGCGCGTTGCGGGCGCCGTCCAGTCCGTCCATTTTCGCGAGGGCGGCCTGGTCAAGGCCGGTGACCTTCTGGTGACACTCGATCCGGAACCCTACATGGCGGCAGTCGCCGAAGCGGAAGGTCTCGTCTCCTCTGCCGAAGGGAAGCTCGCCTTTGCCGAGACGGAGCTCGAGCGTGGTAAGACGCTTCTGTCACGCAACACGATCTCGCAGAGCGATCTGGCCCAGCGCGAGAGCACGCAGCGTGAGGCCAAGGCCAATCTCCAGTCAGCCAAGGCCGCGCAGCGTGTGGCCGAGCTCAATCTCGGCTATACCGAGATCAA
>DLSX01000185.1 GCA_002500765.1 Neorhizobium sp. UBA7851 | reverse complement strand
CCGCGCCGAGGAGCGTCTGGTGTCTGCCGCCGAACGCCGACATGAGAGCGAGCAGCGCATTCGCGAGGCATTGAACGTCTCCCCGCCGGAAGTGCTGCGCCTGACTGGCCTGCAGCCTGGCCAGCCGGTACCGGATATCCGCGCCATCGAGCGTGAGGTCGACCGGCTGAAGATGGAGCGTGAGCGGCTTGGCGCTGTCAATCTGCGCGCCGACGAGGAGCAGAAGGAACTATCCGACAAGCTTCAGACGCTGACCCGCGAGCGCGACGATATTGTCGATGCCATCCGCAAGCTGCGTGGCGCGATCCAGAGCCTCAACCGGGAAGGGCGCGAACGTCTGATCGCCGCCTTCGACGTGGTCAACACCCAGTTCCAGCGCCTGTTCACTCACCTCTTCGGCGGCGGCACGGCGGAGCTGCAGCTGATCGAATCCGAGGACCCGCTGGAAGCCGGGCTTGAAATTCTTGCCCGCCCGCCCGGCAAGAAACCGCAGACGATGACGCTTCTCTCCGGCGGCGAGCAGGCGCTGACCGCCATGGCGCTGATCTTCGCCGTCTTTCTCACCAATCCCGCGCCGATCTGTGTGCTGGATGAAGTGGACGCACCGCTCGACGACCACAATGTCGAGCGTTATTGCAACCTGATGGACGAGATGGCCGCATCCACCGAGACGCGCTTTGTCATCATCACCCATAACCCGATCACCATGGCACGGATGAACCGGCTCTTCGGCGTGACCATGGCGGAGCAGGGTGTTTCCCAGCTGGTTTCCGTCGATCTGCAGACCGCCGAACTGCTGCGTGAAGCCAGCTGACGAAAATCGACAGTTTTTTGCGTCATAATTGATTCTGGTCACATCTGCGTTGTTTCACCCATATAGGGGATGCGCTGGATGTGGTATACGGCTATGCAGAATTACGGATTCGGCGGGGGCTGGGGGGCGTCTTTCAGGCGCAAAGGCCATTTCGGCGAATATGTACCCCCCGCGTGGGTTTCCTGTCCTGCGCGGAAGGCTTTGCGGGGCCGAGTGTGATCCGGCCCCGCAAAGCTTTTATCTGGAACAGGTTTCACCCCTTTTGAAAATTGCGCCAAATTGCCTGTTGCATAATGCTGCAGCGCACATAATGCTGCCGCCATGATTTCCCAAGCTGTTGCAAAAGCTCTGAATTTCAGGGAAAAAGAGCGGGGAGGCACGTATGGCGAAACGGGTTTATTGGTTCGGTGGGGGTAAGGCTGAAGGCGGTGCGGTCGATATCGCGTTGCTGGGTGGCAAGGGGGCGCATCTCGCAGAGATGGCGAGCCTTGGCCTGCCGGTGCCGCCGGGGCTGACCATTACCTGTGACTGTTGCCACGAATTTTTCCGCAATGATCGAAAGATTTCTGATGATCTGAAGGCCGATGTGCTGGCGGGCTTGAAGGCCGTCGAGCGGGAAACCGGCCGTATCTTTGGCGGCAGCGAGAGGCCGCTGCTGCTTTCCGTCCGTTCAGGATCGCGCGCCTCCATGCCCGGCATGCTCGATACGGTACTCAATCTCGGTCTCAACGACGAGACGGTTCAGGCGCTGGGGCACGATGCCGGCGACGCCCGTTTTGCCTGGGACAGTTATCGGCGCTTCATCCAGATGTATTCCGATGTCGTCATGGGGCTGGACAACGAGATCTTCGAGGAAGTTCTCGAAGACGAAAAGGGCCGTCTGGGCCGCCAGCACGACACCGATCTTTCCGCTGTCGAGTGGCAGCATATCGTCTCCCTCTACAAGCGCCTGATCGAGGAAGAGCTGGACGAAAGTTTCCCGCAGGATCCGCATGTCCAGCTCTGGAAGGCGATCGCCGCGGTATTCTCCAGTTGGCACAATACCCGCGCCGTCACTTATCGGACCCTCCATCGTATCCCCGAAACCTGGGGTACTGCGGTCAACGTCCAGGCCATGGTTTTCGGCAATCTCGGCTCCACCTCGGCCACCGGCGTCGCCTTTACCCGCAACCCGTCGACCGGCGAAAAGGCGCTGTACGGCGAGTTCCTCGCCAATGCCCAAGGGGAGGATGTCGTCGCCGGCATCCGCACGCCGCAGTCGATTACCGAAGAGGGGCGACTGGCATCCGGTTCTGACAAGCCGTCGATGGAAAAGCTGATGCCGGAGACATTCGTGGAGTTCCGCGAGATCTGCGAACGCCTCGAAAAACACTATCAGGATCTGCAGGACGTCGAATTCACCGTCGAGCGCGGCAAGCTGTGGATGCTTCAGACCCGCACAGGCAAGCGCACCACCAAGGCTGCCATGCGGGTCGCCGTGGAAATGGTCGAGGAGGGGTTGATCACCGAGGAACAGGCGGTCTGTCGCATTGATCCGCCGTTGCTGGATCAGCTGCTGCATCCGACCATCGATCCGCGGGTGGAACGGCACCAGATCGGCTCGGGCCTTCCGGCCTCGCCGGGCGCTGCAACCGGCGAGATCGTCTTCACCGCCGAACAGGCCGTCCAGGCGGAAGCCGAGGGCAGGCGCGTCGTGTTGGTCCGTATCGAAACCAGCCCGGAAGACATTCACGGAATGCATGCTGCGGAAGCGATCCTGACGACGCGCGGCGGCATTCACAGCCATGCGGCGGTCGTCGCCCGCGGCATGGGCATTCCTTGTGTCGTCGGTGCCGGTTCGATGCGCGTCGACCTGCGCAACGAAACGCTGACCGGTGTCGGCGGTGTGACGCTCGGCAAGGGTGATATCGTCACCGTCGACGGCTCCTCCGGCCAGATCCTCAAGGGCCGCGTCGCCATGCAGCAGCCGGAACTGTCCGGTGATTTCGGCAAGCTGATGGCCTGGGCCGACAGGGCCCGCCGCATGCAGGTCCGAACCAATGCCGACACGCCCCAGGATGCCCGCTCGGCCCGCTCTTTTGGCGCCGAAGGCATCGGTCTTTGCCGCACCGAACACATGTTCTTCGAAGGTGACCGCATCCATGCGATGCGCGAGATGATCCTTGCCGAGGACGAGGCTGCGCGCCGCACCGCTCTGGCAAAACTCCTGCCGCTGCAGCGGTCGGATTTCACCGAGCTGTTCACCATCATGCACGGCCTGCCGGTGACGATCCGCCTGCTCGATCCACCCTTGCACGAGTTTCTGCCGAAGACGGAAGCCGAGATCGACGACGTTGCCCGCGCCATGGGCATGTCCGCCGATTTCCTCGCCCGCCGCATCGATGCGATCCACGAATTCAACCCGATGCTCGGCCATCGCGGTTGCCGCCTGGCGATCTCCTATCCGGAGATCGCTGAAATGCAGGCGCGCGCCATCTTCGAAGCCGCGACCGAAGCGGCAAAGGCAACCGGTGAGGCGGTGGAACTCGAAATTCTCGTGCCGCTGGTCGGTCTCAGGGCCGAACTCGATTACGTCAAGGGTGTCATCGATGCCGTCGCCCGCGACGTCTGGAACGAGACCGGCATGGAGATCGGTTATCTGGCCGGCACCATGATCGAGCTGCCGCGCGCCGCGATCCGCGCCCATGTGATTGCCGAGACCGCCGAATTCTTTTCTTTCGGCACCAACGACCTGACGCAGACCACGTTCGGCATGTCGCGCGACGATGCTGCAACCTTCATTCCGACCTATCAGCGGAAGGGTATCATCGAGCACGACCCCTTCGTCTCGCTGGATTTCGATGGTGTCGGTGAACTGATCCAGATCGCGGCCGAGCGTGGCCGCAAGACCAAACCGGATCTCAAGATGGGCATTTGCGGCGAACATGGCGGCGACCCGGCATCGATCCATTTCTGCGAAAACGCCGATCTCGACTATGTGTCCTGCTCGCCCTTCCGCGTGCCCGTGGCGCGCCTTGCCGCAGCCCAGGCCGCAATCGCCAAGCGCAACGCCTGACCTCCTTTTCGGAATGCGGCGAGATGGCCCCGGCCGGCCATGCCGTGTTATTATGATCTCTTGGCGGAAAACCTCGGGAGGGGCCGATGCCGCGACTGGATCATGTCAACATCCATACCCGTGATGCGGCACGGATGATCGATTTCTTCAAGACACTGCTCGGAGTGCAAGAAGGCGAGCGCCCGCCTTTCGATACGCCCGGCCATTGGCTTTATCTCGAAGGCCACCCGGCAATCCATCTCAATGTCGTTGAGCGCGAAGCCGATTTTCCGCAAGGCATGCTCAACCACGCTGCCTTCGCCTTTTTCGATCACGACGATGCTGTGAGGCGGGCGCAAGCGACAGGCTATCGTCTGGAACACGACGAAATACCCGGAGCGGGGATAGGCCAGGTCTTCGTTTATGGCCCCGAAGGGATCAGGATCGAGCTGCAATACCGGCAGTAGCGTGATCTATCGCCGGTGAACGATCACCCGTCGCTCGACGACGATCGGCGGCTGCCAGAACATCGAGCTGTTGCGTTCCATCATCGAGCGGCTTTGCGCGCGCCGGTCGAGTTCCAGATCGAGCAGGCAACGCGACATGGCGTCGGTCCTGGCCTTGAAACCGTAACCTGCGCAGGTTCGCTCGTCGGCCGCTCGCCGCTCCTCCGGTGTCATCGTCTGGCACGAGGCCAGAAGCAGAAGCAGTGCCGTAGGAATGAAAATTCGGGAAAGACGCATGGTCATGCTCCATCAGATCGCGCGGGTGAGCCGCAAACGGATATGTAGAGCATCCGCATTGAAAATGCGCGGGGTGCCTGAAAAATTCGAGGTGGAAAAGGCAGGTTGCAGGCAGTCGCGGTCACGGCCCGCGATGCTTTGAGATTCCATTTCCTCGACACCTGTCCTACACAGTCATGAGTGTTTCGTCCGGAGCTTAGCAGCGCAAAATGACCGTCCGTTTCGTCCGGCCCGTATCCCAATCCGCCTATCTCGGCCGGCGGCTGGCTTTGTCAGCTTTGCTGCTGTTCCTGATCGTGGCGCTTGCCCATCGTTTCGGTCCATTGAGCGAACCGGATTTTCTGGCGCTGCTGTTTTTGTCTGCAGCCATTGCTGCCGTGTCCGTGCCGTTTTTGTTGATCGGCTTTGCACGCCTGTGGCAGGTTGGAGCGGATGGCGGTGTCGCCGCGACGAAAGGGTTGATCTATGCGGCGCTTCCGCTCGGCACGGTCGCCTATGGCGCAATCCAGTTTTACACTACGCCGGCAATCTATGACATCTCGACGGACCTTGCTGATCCGCCGGCCTTCATTTCCGAGCCGCATTTCGACCAGCGCTGGCTTCCGAGGCCTCCGGCACCCGCTGCCGGCGAGCGGCGAGTGCAGTTCGCCGCCTATCCCGGTCTGATCGGCAGACGATACGAAGGCGCGCTCGATCGGGTCTATGACGGCGTCCGCAAGGCATCCCTGTCCGCCCGGATCGCGATCGCCAAGACGGAAGGCCTTTCGCTGGTCGAACCGGATCTCACCGAGCGCAGTGCACCGAAGGATGATCAGGCTCCCGTCCCGGATGTCGCGCCGGTGCCGCTGCCGCGGCCGGAACCCTCTCTCGATGCCGCTGCCGGCAACCCGACCGGTGTCGTGCTGCAGGGGGCGACGCGCACGCTGGTTGCCGGATTGCGTTTCGATGTGGTGATCCGCCTGCGCGAGGATGCCGAAACGACTTTCGTCGATATCCGTGTCGTCTCGCGCTACGGACCGCATGACCTCGGCTTCGGTGCCGAGATCGCCGAGGATTTCCTCGATCGGCTGGATACCGAACTGCTCGGGCTTGCCGGCGGCTGAAGTCTTCCCTGTCAGGCAGGCCGATAGAGGCCGTGAAGGGATGGGGTCCCATCCGTCACCACGCGCCCCTTCTCCAGAAGATCCTCGATATGGGCGAGGACGGAAAGTGCGGCCGCGCCGTGCAGCCTCGGGTCGGTCTTTGCATAGATGGTTTTGACCATATCTGCGATCAGCCTGTCGCCGGCCATGATCCGTTCCATCACGGCCCTTTCCCGCATCCGTCTATGCGTCCGAAGCCCCCGCAGGAACGAGGCGGGTTCGCGCACCGGGCCTCCGTGGCCGGGAAGATAGATCCTGTCCTTGCGGGCCAGCAGCTTTTCGACCGAGGCCATGAAATCGGCCATCGACCCGTCCGGCGGCGCAACGATGGTTGTCGCCCAGGCCATCACATGATCGGCCGAAAACACGATGCCGGTGCCATCGAGCGCGAAGGCGGAATGATTGGCCGTATGGCCGGGCGTGTGAATGGCCGATAGAACCCAGCCGTCCCCCTCGATCGCCTGCCCGTCGGCAATCGCGATATCCGGCACGAAATCCGTATCGGCGCTCTCTGAAAACGGATTGGTCTCGCCTTCATGCAGCGGCCGTGCCGCGCGATGTGGACCTTCCGCAACCGTTAATGCGCCGGTCGCATCCTTCAGGCGCCTGGCGAGGGGTGAATGATCGCGATGCGTATGGCTGACGAAGATATGGCTGACCGTTCGCCCGTCTATCGCTTTCATCAGCGCATCGAAATGCGCCTCGTCCTCCGGGCCGGGATCGATGATCGCCAGCGCAGATTTGCCGACGATATAGCTGTTGGTGCCGTGGAAGGTGAATGGCGAAGGGTTGTTGACCGTCAGTCTTTCGACGCCGTCGGTCATCGGCACGGCATGGCCGTAGGCCGGAGAAAACTCGGTGTCGAAATCGATATCTTTTGCCATGCCCTGCGTCTTGCCAGCCTTTTTCCGCGTCATGTCCCGCTTTATTCCAAAAACTATCGCAAGGAAAATAGGCGTATGAACGAAGATAGCCGTTGAGGGCGAAAGAAAGCTTTGCTAGAGGAAGCGCCTGTCGTGCGGCGTTTCACGCTGTCACGAACATGTTGGGGCGTCGCCAAGCGGTAAGGCACCGGTTTTTGGTACCGGCATTCCCAGGTTCGAATCCTGGCGCCCCAGCCACAGCCTATTTATGTTTATTTTTCAATAGCTTGCGAACATTGGAGATTTTGAAACCGGAACACTTTTCCGGTGCATACAACCGGTGCATTGCGACTCGCGTAGCTATCGAAGATAGTTGTCGCGAACGGGGAATCGCCATGACGGTTTACAGCGAAGACTTCACAGAGATAGCTCACTGCGGCGGGCAAGCGACATTTGCGGTCCGATGCGATGAAAACGGCGCTGTTAGCATCGCTGCCGGGTTTCGCGGGTCGAGTCCCACTCCGATGGCGATGATTGCTGTCTATGCTGCCGTCCCTCAAGGGTTTCCAGTTTCGGACGTGAAGATGGGCGGTATAGGCCAAGCCTTCGAGCCTGCTTGTCCGGCTGGCTGCATGGCAGTTTTCCTTGGTTCTGACTCCCACGGGAATTGGGGCCACAGATGCCCACGGTGCAGCGGCTACTACCGCAATGGAACGCATCCTGCGATATATCCGCTGACATGCCCCTATTGCGGTCTGCGCACGCAAGCCTTCCACTTTCTAACAGAGGCGCATGTTCGATACATCAAACACTACATCGCGACCTACTACGATGCTATCGAAGCGGACCTTGAACCCGGAACCGAAACCGAAATCGTGATCGATATGGACGCTATTGCTAGGTCCGAAGATACTGGCAATCGACCGGACTTCTATTACGCATCGGAGACACAGCAAACACGCTTTGAGTGTGTGAGGTGTGGCGAGTTCAACGACATCAGAGGACTATACGGCTACTGCGCCTCATGCGGCTATCGTAACAACATGGCAAGCCTCAACGATAGCTTTCAGAAACTTCGAAACGGACTTAAAGACAAATCCATCGCGCCAGACGCCGTTGTTAGCAGGGCTGTCTCCGCATTCGATGCGTCGTGTCGAGACATGATCAACCAGCTTAAGAAGCGCATCCCGATGAAGCCTGCCCGAATGAAAAGGCTAGATCGGCTGGTCTTTCACGACATAGAAAGTTCAACCTTTACCGAGGTCAAGTTGGCGTTCGAGGTTGACTTGCTTAGAAGTATCGACGCCGAAACAACTGGCTTCTTAAAGATGATGTTGGAACGGCGTCACGTCTACGAACATAACGGTGGCGTTGCGGATGAGCGATATATTGAGAGAAGCGGCGACAACTTGTGGCGAATTGGCGACTTGATCCGAGAGACAGAGCAAAACGCTCACAAATTACTTAGCACGTTGCCCATCTTGGCTCAAAATCTTCACGACGACTTTCATGAGATATTTCCATTGACCGAGTGGCCTGTTCAATATTTTGAAGAGAGGACGGGAAAGCGGAAACAATCGGCTTGGTTTGGCAAAGGTCAACCGGCCTGACGATGGTAAATCTCGCTCCCTACATCCGAAGTTACCAGTTCGAGCACGGCCTTCGAATGCTCGAAAAGGGATACATCGCAGCGCGGGATTCCCTTGAAGAGGAACTGAAACGCATCGAACACGATTCGGCGGCATATGATTTGGCAGTCGCAGACGGGGCTGACCTAATCGCGGAATACGATGAGAACGGATTTCGGCTATGGGAGCAGTCCCAAGTGTATGAGGCTCAAATCGCCGACGTTTACTCCGCCTTGTTCGAAGTCCGCAAAGCGTTCGTGATCGCGCTTTATCACTATTGGGAAGACTCTGTTGCGGTATGGATGGGCCTCAATGGAAAGAGCGTCACTCATGACAAGCTCGCATCGTATTGCGCAAAAGAAGGATATGGGCCGTCGCCGGATCTGGGGGCGGTGCAATGCCTCGCTAATCATCTCAAACACGGTAGAAACTCGCGTGAGGATTGGCTTAGTCGATTGAGGGAAAACTATCCCTTGTTCCTGCCGCCGCAAACGGGGCCTATGTTTGGCCTGTCGGAAGATAGTCTCTTTAAGGTTGTCGCAGCGATTCTCGCATCTGGACCGAATAAGGCCATCTCCAACGCCGCGCCTTAGTCCACAGTTTTCCACTGATAGCTACCGGCGCAACTTAGCTTCTCATACTCACCGGGCACTCCATCCTTCAAGAATCTGCCCCAGGCTGTCCCGTAAGGCCATTTCTTGACTTCGATTTTCTCGACAAGGAAGGCGCTGTTTGCCGGGTTCCACGTCCACCGGACTACCGTAAACGGCAATTGCTGTCCGCCCTCCTGCCATAGCTCGAAGACGTTCTTATTGCATTCGCGGTCGATCAAGCTGTCAGTCCTGCCGGGCGTCGGTCTGCGTCTTGCGAAGAAGAGTGGCCTTTTCCTTGCCTACGCCGACGCGGTTGCCGACAAGGCCGAATACCAAGGTCATGAGGAATACTGCGAACCACCACCCCGCGAACGCGGTGCCGAAAACAGCGATGCCGAGGCCGGGCATGATCATTGTCGCCAGCGTCAGTCCGGCGATGACGAAAGAGGTCGTCCACTTCTGTTGCGTGGTCGTCCAAGCCAGCCGGACGAACTGACGAGCCATAAAGCGCGCTGTGGCGCGATAGTCGAATTGCATGATGGAATCCTCTGCCTATGCCTGATTGTGCATACGTCGGAGGGTGTAGACAAGAAAATCCCGCCGAGGGTGTCGGCGGGCCTTGCCTAGGGCTGGACTTTTTTCCAGCACGCAATCATCGCGTTAATTTTTGGCTGCACACGCCGCCGCGCTTCCTCGCGATCCACGCCGACTAAGAGCATTTGGTCATAGTCGGTCATGGTGTGTCGCAATGTCGTCTGCATGGTGATGCCGACTGCCTTTCCGATTGATGCGCCTTTCCAATCCTTCTTGACGATCTCGCCGACAAAGAACGCGATGGCAAAATCAGGGCAACCGGGATGCTTCCGGCGAATGTGCTTCTCGATAGTTTCGGGTTTGAATTTTGCCATTTGAGCTATCCAGAATTGGAAAGGCCCGCAGAAGCGGGCCAATCTACTAGGCGCCAAAGCCAGCGGCTCGCGACATGCTTTTGAGCATATCCACATTGCCTCGGTGCATATCCGCCTGGGTGACGCCGCCCGCAATGACGTGAGCCGCACGCTTAAAAGTTGCTTGCGCTGAGTGGATCACATACCGCACATCGCCCACATGCGCGACGACGATCAGTCCGGCCGGTGAATCGAACACGTCGAGCCGCTGGAACTCATCATTCCTTGAAACAGCGCGCGGATCACCCTCGGCGACCATTTCTCCGAAGGCACCGCGAACGACGAAGCCATTGATCTTTCTGCCCATCCTGTGAAGGCGGAAGCTGCAAGCTTCGTCTTCTGTTGCCGGCCCGATCATGTCGTAAAAGGGCGTGATGCCGGTGCGCTCCTTGAAGTC
The DNA here is from genome assembly GCA_002500765.1 of Neorhizobium sp. UBA7851. GTDB lineage: Bacteria > Pseudomonadota > Alphaproteobacteria > Rhizobiales > Rhizobiaceae > Neorhizobium. Next base: position 23,730 of record DLSX01000185.1, on the reverse strand, counting down.
AAAGGAGTTTGGATAGAACGTGTCCAATGAATCGTGGCCGTGGAACGCAAAGATGATGACGCCGCACGGCGAATTCAGATATTCTAGCGCGTTGTAGTCACTCTCGTAGCTCACGAACTTATAGTCCGCCCCAGCATACACAGCGTCGAGGAACGCCTCGAGCGCTGCCGGCGACACGGTTGAATGCTCGTAGCGAAGTGGCGACGGCGAAGAAGGTGTGTTATTTTCGGGTGTCATTTGATCTCCTGTGGTTAGATGACATTTCGACTGAGGGACGGTGAGGCGAAGTTTCCTAGGCCGCGCTTCCCGTTCCCCTTCGAGCTACTCGCCCTTGACCTTCCATTGCGGCAAGGTCCACCGGACCTGCTTCGACAGCTGGTCGCGGTATTTCGTAAGCGTGACGATATCCGCCAACGCCTGTTTACGTGCTTCCGGGTCGCTGAGGTCTGAAGCCTCGAGTTCGCCGATCCGGTTGCTGATTTCCTGCTCCTTGTAGCGGTTGATATAGCCGGCGAGGGTGCTGGCTGCGTCGAGGTAAAGCCCAACCATTCGTTCCGCTCTGCCGAGCGCGCCACGGTTGGGGCCATCTGTCTCGGCGTTCCAATCCGGGTCTGTGTCACCATCCGCGGCATAATCAGGGATTTCTTTGATGCCTGACCATTCGAGGTAGGTTGTCACGTCATTCCAGAAGTCGCCCATGAACTCGTGGAAGGGAGCTTGGAAAGCCTCATCGGCGATGCCGACCGCCTCTTTCTCTTTCTCCTTCAAGCGTTCGCGATACGCCCGCTGATACTCTGCTGCTGATTTGACCATCACGTTGCCCCCAATTGATGATCTAACATTTAACACGTTAGAGTTAAGAAGCAAGCGCATATTCGAACGCCGGTTCGGGCCGGCTGTTTTCGGGCCAGATGCCGGTCACTTCACCGAGGCGAGAGACAAGCTCATCGCGGCCACCGAGCAGGGGGAGGGTTTCAGCGAGGCGGTTGACTACCTCTTCGTAAAGGTCGTCCGGCAGATAGATTTCATTGATTGCAGTCCGCATTTCCCACGTCCTTGGTTTGGGTTAACGCCGACTGATATCTCTGATCTAACGCCTAATGTAAAGTGTGAAAACTCGAAAAAGATAAATAATAACAGATACTTACGGTAAATCAATATTGACTTACCGAGCCGCGCGCCGGGCAATCTTCTGCCGCTGAAGACTTGCCTCGTATTCAACCTTAGCGCCGGCTCTGGTCGCATTGCACTGGTAGAAGAGCTTATCGGTGCCGACCGCTTCGGCTGTCTCATGGAAGGCCTTTGCCATATAAGCTGTCCATCCGGTCGCACTCCAAAGCCGGCGCGTATCGGTCTGACGTCCAGAGGCAGAACCCTCAATTTTCCCGCCCGCGCTCTTCAGCGCGTCGCGGAAACCCTTCCACTCGCCACGTTCAAGAGTGGCAATGCCATGAGCATGAAGCTTGCCGGTCGGGCTGATCTCCAATGCGAGCGAGATCGGCACGGCGCGGCCGAGCTTCGATCTGCAAGCTTTGTTGACGGCATCGGCAAGCGCCTTCGCCGGACGATCCGACTTCAGGTATCGCGCCAGCTTCTCCCGTGTCAGGTTCAAGGTGAAGGCAAGGGACTCGGAGCGGAAAGCATGATCAAGGGTGAGCCGCTTCTTCTCGTCGCCGGGAAGTCCATCCCAACGGACAGTTTTCTTGTTCGCTGCTTTTGCCTTGTCGTTCTTCCGATCGATGAAGGCTTTCGTTCCTTTAGCCTTCTCACCTAGGCGTTCGAACCATGAGGTGATGAAAGGTAATTGAAGATCATAGTGGGTATGGCGGTTGCCATATACTACACCCTCATTCGCAAGGGTGGCCGGAAGCCCATGCGAGATAGGGGATTGAGGCACATTTGCAGCGGTCGGTTTTGCTGCAAAATTCTCGTTTTTGCGCGACGCCGAAATGCTTGATATGTCAGCACTAGACAAGCATTCGCATTGACTTCCGCGAGGGAAATCGTAATATATACACATTAGACACACCTTGTAGGGCCGATTTTCGTTGGAAGCGGATCGGCCCTATATTTTTGTTTATGACTAATGATTGTATCAGGTCAATTTTTTACTCTCAACAGCGATGATTGTCTAATGTCTATCGATTTTAGACATTAGACAGGCGCGATTATTACTTTCTGTATTGACCGGTGGATCTGAGCATGTGAGAATCTTGCTATCAAAGGGACCGCACTTTCGCTGCCTCTTCCATCTAGCAAAATTGATTGTGAAACGCCGGTAGCCGCTCCTGACTGCCGGCGTTTTGCGTTATCGGCCTTTTCCGGCGCTCAACAGATTCCCCGGACGCATTTGGCGCGAGAGCTCATCAACGATCACGCCGCGCATCGTCGCCTCGATCTGGCTGGAAACCTGCTTCGCGAGGTCAGCGTTCTGTTCGGGTGTCCCGCCGTTGGCGTTGACCGTGACAGGCGCGGAAATGGTGATGGTTTGTGAGGCCGGCGTGGCATTGCCGTTCGCCGGTCTGAGGTCTGGCGAGCGGAGTGTCGGGGCGCTCCCGTGATATCCCCCTTCTGCATAACCCTTTCTGCCAAGGCGCATTGCCTCAACCGTTTCGACACCACCCGCTCGCCGGACGTCTGCCTGCGACCAAACAACCTCGCCTCTGTGAACCACGCCTGCCGGCTGATACTTTCCGCCGTCGCCGGTATAACCACCATCGGCAAAGCCAAACATTGCGCCAAGCAGGCCGCTACCTGCGCCACCGAACAAGCCGGACAGCGGACCCTTGCCGAGAAGCGCCGCCTGAAGCGTGGCGTCGATCAGCGAATTGAGCAGGCTTTGAACCGCGCCCTCAAGCGTCTGCGTGCCGGTGAGCAGGCCGGACAGCGACGAGGTGAAGCTTTCGGCGAAATACTGCTGGGCGTTCTTCAGTCCTTCCGACGACGCGGCGACCTTCTGGTTTTCGCCGTCAAGCTGAGCCGTGAGCGTGATCTTCTCACGGATCGCGGCAAGCTCCTGCGCATCGAGGGTGATGCCGTTCCGTTTGGCTTCCTGCTGTGCCTGATAGACAGCAAGCTCGACACGCTGCTGCGATGCCGACATGCTGGAAATCGACTGTTCGAAACGGGCAAGGTCCAAGCCTTCCTGCACCGATTGGTTCAAGCTCTTCCTTGCCGCGTCCTGCTGCTTGAGCAGTTCGGTGCGCTGGCGTTCGCTATCAGTCGGCGCGAGTGGCTGGACTGCGGTCGGCGTGCCGTTGTAGGCATTGCGGATACTGCCATCATCAACACGTTTGAGGCCGGTCCATTCCTGCCGAAGTGCTGCCGGGTCACTGCCACGACGGCGAAGGAGGGCGCGGGCAAGTTCGTCCTGGGTGGCTTCATCATAGAGGCGATCACCGGACAGGCTGAGTTCCTTCATCAAGCCTTCAAGCGTTGCACCCGTAAATTGGTAGCGGCCGAGGGCCGAAGAACCGCGGCCTTCACCATAGAGGGCGCGGTTCGCCGGATCGGCGAGCATCTGCCGCTGAAGGGCGCGAACCTGATTCAACGTCATGCCGGTGAGGTTCTGTGCGCCACCTGTCCAGCGGCCATTGTCGAGGGTGGCGTTATAATCTCCGCCGCTTTCGACGCTTGCGATAAGGTCGAGAATATTATCGTGCTTGCCGAACTTGGCGATGCTCTTTGCGCGGTTCGCGAGGCTGGTCGCGCTCAAGACCTCGCCCATCGTGCGGGCATTACCGACGGCGCGCTGATACGCGGCATCAATGCCGTTCGACGTCGCGAGGCTATCCAGTTCGGCCTTCAGGTCCGGCACGAGGTTCTTCAGTTCGGTGAGCGCCGTTTTAAAGTTGGTGGCTGCGGTGACGTTGCCGCCGAAGGAACCGGACAGGCTGTTGCTCGCTGCGGACAGTTCCTTGAGCGCCTGCTTGAATTCATCACTGCCGCCCGTCACCTCAAGAATCTGGTCATCGATAGCGGACAGGGACGCGCGAAGCTGGCGAAGTTCTGCTTCCTTCAAGACGTTGAACGGGTTAGCTTCCGTGTCGGCGATCTGGCGCTCGATACGGGCGCGCTGCTCCTGAAGCCGAGCAAGCCGACGTTCGGGACTGTTGGCGTCGGCGATGGCACGGTCGCGCGCGCCGCCTGAAGGATCGTTGATGAAGCCGATGATGCTAGAAGCGACGTTGACGCCCTCGATTGCCGCCTGCTTGGCATAGACCGTGAAATTGCGCCACATGGTCGAGAATTCGCGGTCGATCTTCTGCGCCGCTTCGATCTGCTCGGCCGTGAAGGTCGCGGCCTCACTGCGCATATTCTGAATTTCGGCGACGGACAGGCCGAGAACCTTGGCAAGCTCTTCCGCGCCAGTGCCGCCGAACACCTCATCGAGAATACGGGTCTGTGCCGCCCGGTCCATCGTCTGAAGCTTGGCGATGATCTCATCCATGAATCGGCTAGGGTCTTGGAGCTTCACGGCAACGTCTGCGGCGCTATAGCCGAGACGCTGGAAAGCTTCTTCGGCGCTACCCTTGCCGGTGCGGGCAAACTCGTCGCCGCGAATGTTCAATTCCTTGAGAGCGTCGGTCACACCGTCGATGCTCATGCCGGTCGCGGTCGCGACATAGGTCCACTGCTGCCAGACTTGCGCCGACACGCCGGCCTTGCGGGCTTCACGGTCCACTTCGGCAACAGTATCGGCGATCTGCTTGAGTGCGATGGCAGCGCCACCGACGCCGGCAACAAGCGCACCGCCGCGCATCAATGGGGCGAACATGCCTTCGAGCTTACCGGCGATGGATGCCGAGGCATTGCCAAGCGAGCGCTCCATGCTCTGTGCCGACTGGCGAGCGCGGCCTTCCATCTTGCGGAAGTTGTCATTGGTCGCCTTCGTGGCGCGGCCCATGTCCTTTTCATACTTGTTAAGCCGGGCCTCAAGGCTCACGACAAGGCGCTGTGTGTCGTCCATTCCAATAATTCCTATGCTGCTTCGTCCCATGCGTCGTTTCGCATGGCGTCAAATTCGTCGGGGTCCATCTCAAGGAAAGAGCGTCGGCTATCGTTCGCTGCCGCGCGAGACACGGCCATTGCTGCGGCAACAGCACCGTCGATGCGGTCGGTCTTCTTGCCCTTGTGCATCCGCACAAGGCCGGTGTCGTTGCGGCTGGCGACGACGCTATCGAAGTGATGGCGAAGAACTGGGTGGCCGCTATGGCGAATGTTCAAGCCGTTGACGACGCGCTCAAGCGTGCCGATGGCCGGTCCCATTGTCAGCGGGCCTTGCCGCATCTCTATTGCCGGCAATCCATCATCGTGAAGGCGCTGCATCGTCATGCGGGCAAGGTGCGGGTCGAAGGCGATTTCCTGCACATTGTCGTTGTCGGCACAAATTTCGCGAATGTGCCGCTCGACCGCTTCCGGTTCGATCACCGGGCCGTCGATAGCGGTGATGAGGCCTTCGTCGCGCCATTGCTCGTAAGGCACGCCGTCACGTTCGGATCGGCCCTTGAGGTCGTCGGCCGGCACAAAGAACCAAGGATGGACGGTGATGCGACCATCGTCATGTCTCCATGCGGCGACAACAGCGGTCAGATCGCCGTTCACTGACATATCGACGCCGAGGAAGCACGGCAGCGGCGCGAGGTCTGCAAGGTCGAAGTGGAGATCATGGCCGGCGTCATAGGTTACCATATCGAACAGCGGATCGCGGGAATGGGCCTGCCAAATATTCAGGTTGAACTGCTGGAACGCAAAGCGTTCGGCGGGCCGGTCGGCTGCTTCCTTGGCAGCGGTTCGAAGAGCGTTGAGGTTCGGAAAACCGTGAGCAAGGCCGGGATTGCAGCGATGCCAAACTGCCTCATCCTGCCAATCGTCGCCGGGTGCCGCCTCGAAGATGATTGGCAGGTATGCCGGATTGTCGATCTCCCCGAGCGCAACCTTGCGGGCATAATCGTATTCGGTGAAGCCGAGGTTTTCCGAGCCGCGCCCGGCAGTCGTGGCGATCACCATGAGCGTGCCGCTGGTCTTCACCATGCCAGACTTTAGCGCTTCCCAAAGATCGCGGCCTTTCCAGACGTGGATTTCGTCCACGAGAACGAATGCGGGCGTCTTGCCGTGCTGGGCCGCCCCATCGCTGGAAATGGCCTGAAGTTCGACGCCTTCAGATTTGAGGGCGATTTTCTTGGCGCTGTTATGGGCGTCATAGATGCGGGTAGCGGCGACAAGGCGCTTATCCATGCGGACAATGTTCGCAGCTTCCTTGAAGCCAAGCCCGGCTTGCTCGCGGTCGGACGCCGCAAAGATCACCTGTCCGGCCGGCACACGTTCGGGGCCGATAGTATGAAGCAGCGCAAGGGCTGCGGCGAGACTGGTTTTTCGATTGCCGCGCGGGATCATCCAAAAGACAGTTTCGACAATGCGCCGGCCGTCCGGGTGCCGAGGTCCATAAATGCGACGGACAATCCGTTCCTGCCAATCGTGAAGCTGGAACGCGGATTTCGGGGCAGTGCTATTAGGATGCTTGAGCAGTCGCAGGAATTTGACGGCACGCTCGCCGTAGCCGAACGGGTCGGGAATATCGCTGCCGTCGAAGATCCAATCGGGATAGGTGCTCGCCATCACTGCACCATCAGCGGATTATCGCTGTCGTCGTCGTTCGCTGCGGTGCCGACACGGGCGCGCGAGACAGGCGAAAGGCCATATTCTGCGGCAAGCTGCCGGGCCGTCTGCATGGCGCGGTTCTGCATTCCGAAGAATGTTTTGTCCAAGCCGGACGTGCGAAACACTGTTTCGATCTCGCGGACACGGCCCACGGCGACGCAATAGTTTTCCACGCCGGTCAGGTCTGCCTTGGTGATGATCCGATCTTCGATGAGGCGGGGCATGATCCGCTTCCACTCGGCGCGCGCCTCATCGGTCATCCATTTCGGTGCCGAGGGTGCTTTCGTCAGTGGGGCGCGGTCTGGCGTAAGTATAGGCTTCACGCCGCGAAGGTGTGTCATGACGTGGCGACCGCCCTAAGCTCAAGCCCGCGCCGTCTTCCGATCTCGGAAACTTCCTTCAGGTCATAGGGCTTACCGGCATAGGTCACGCGGTCGGCCGTGGTGATGCCCGGCAGATAGCGGATGCGGAAGATGATGGTGCCGCTTTCGGCCTCGCCGAAGCCAGACAGAAATTCGGTCGCGGATTGCTGCACTATCTCGGCGCGCACGGTGTCAATATTCGTCCAGGCGGAAACCGAACTGCGGTTTCCGTTTAAGGTCGTGGTCAGGCGGTCAATCGAGATGACGCGATTAAGCTGGCCGGCGCGCATTAGACGGTCCACCGCATGACGGCTTCCACGGTCATGACGCCGTGGGTGTAAGACTGTGCCGGGTTCGGGTCGCGCATCCACGAGATGGAGGGAAGACCAAACTCATCGATAGCGAAACCTTCGGCTTCCGGTGCCTGCTTCAGTGCATTCATGACTGCAAAGCCGATAGCTCTGGCAGTGTCCGCGCCATCTTCGACGGCCCAAATGTGGATGGTCAGGAAGACGCGGGCGACATACTGCGAGCCGGACGCATTGCCGAGAAAGATCGTTTGGCCGTTCCCCATGAGGATGCTAGGAAAGTCGTCAGGGCGCATCGGCCCGCCGCGAATGTTGGCAGGGTCAACGTGGCCGGTCACTGCCGGCGTAGTGGCGAGCAGGTTGCCGATTGCAGCCTGAAGGGCAAGGGTCGGTTCAATCATTGCTTATTCCATGCGTCTTTGACGGCCTTCTTCGTGGCGCGATTGATGCGGTTTTGCAGGCGTTTCCGAAGCAGCCGAAGTGCGGGCCAAAAGAACGGTAGGGCGTCGGCTTCGGACGTGCCGTATTCGACGAGATGCGCGTAACGAACATCACTGTTGCCGGCCGTCACGATGACTTCCGTTTCGCCGGCAACACGCGAGCCGCCCGGCTGCGAATATGCTGGTGTCGCTTGTCCCGGAATGGTGACATGGATGCTATCGATGAGCGCGCCGGTATCGCGAGACGTTTCGGCGAGTGCTTTCTGGGCGGCTGCAAGCTCTTCGCCGGACTTTTTGAGGGCCGGCATGATGGCCTCGCGAGGTGCGCGGCGAGCGCGATCCATCGCGGCGAGCGTCTTTGCGAGGCCGTTATCGGTCTTATTCGCCATTGCCAAACCAATCTTCGCGGTAGGAATTGGCGATATTCGTCACGCCGAGCGGGGCAAATTGCATGGAAATGCCGGCTGCGATGGCCTCGCGCTGCTCATAGTAATAGGCGGTGAGCAGAAGCACGGCGCGCTTCAGGTCGGCCGGGACAGGATCGAAGTCAGCGAGCGGCCTGCCGATGAAGTTGCCAAGCCAAGCGTCTGCTGCCTCGATATAGAAGGAAACCAACTCATCGTCGGTCGTGCCGTCGATGCTCATGTGTGATTTCGCGAGCGAAAGCGTGACGCTGCTCATGCGTTTTCGACCTTTCCAGAAAAAGTTATATTCGGCGTCTCTTGTGCGGTGCTCCCCGCGCCGGTCCCCTCAATAGGCGCAAAGTCGGAAGGCACCCCCGGGTGACCCTTCGCCGATGCGGCTTTCATCTTTCGAACCGGGCTGGTTAGGGCACGTTCGATTGACCAACCCACTGCAAGGCGCGATTTAAGAGTGAACGTGTCGATACCCACGATCTGCGCCCACTCACGAACTGTTCGCCGCTTCCCTTTGTGAGACAGCAACACCTTGTTTGACTTCGGATCGAAGTCTTGTTGTAGACGACTGAAGATCGGCAATCGCTGACCCTTGATCGCAAGCATAGGGCGGACGATGGCTTCAGCGACGGACATGCCGCGCTCAAGGCGTCCGACGATGATGGCCGGGGTGATGCCGTAGTCGAGCGCCCATTCCGTGACGGACTGCGCAACGCCATCGTGCTCAAGGACGGTATTCGGTGTCATTTACTGCGCTCCTGTCGCTGCTTGATGGAATTGTGGCAGGGCGCGCAAAGGGATTGCCAGTTCGTCCGGCTCCAAAAGAGATTGCGGTCGCCACGGTGCGCGATGATGTGATCCACGACGGACGCGGGCTTTCCGCAACCGGGCATGGCGCAATAGGGATGAGCGGCGAGGTATTCGAGCCGGGCCTTGCGCCACTCATGGTTATAGCCACGAGCGCGGGCTGAAGGCCGGCGTGCGTCATGGCGCTGGTTGCGTTCGCGGGTCTGGGTGCGCTGGCAGTCACAAAGAACGCCGTGCGGCACGACGCGGCCACAAGAGCAGATGCGAGGCGGCTTGCTCATCGGCCGTGCCTCTGAATGCTGCCACGAAGGGATTCGAGGGCGTTGCGGTCTAAGCTGGCGTCGGGATCTGGTGTGACTGCCTGCTTCTCATCTTTATCGCTGCCGTGGATCGCCTTCAGCTTGGCGATATGACCGGCATGAGCACGATCAATCTCGGTCGGCGTGGCGCTCCAAGCCTGTTCGGGTGTCCAGCCAAGCCAGCCGGCCGCGTGCTCATAGAGCGCGGCATAGTAATCGGTCCACGGCAAAGGCTTGCCGGGATTGTTGGCAGGCTTGGCGTTTAGAATGGGTGCCGGCGTCAACATGCTGATGAGCTGATAAAGCGGCGCTTGCGCGGTGCTAAAAAAGGGAGAGAGCGGCCTTCCCACTATCCCAAAGAGGAAGGCCGCTGCATCCTGACGCTTCGGAGCGCACGTCAGGATGATTTCGGAAACGATAGTCAGGTCGCATTCGTCCAGTGCGCGGAAGAGCGCCGGGAAGCCATAGCGAGCCTCAAGGGTGACAGCGGCCCGCAAGGTAGGGCGTAGCGTCACGGTGCTGCCACCGTTCGCAATCGTCACTTCCTCATATGCGGGCCGCTGATAAGTCATAGCTTAGGCCGCTGCCATCTTCAGCTTGCGGAAGACATCGGTGCGGACCACGCCAGCGCCGACACGACGGCGAGCATGGAAGCGGATCATTCCTTCGGTTGCGAGAAGATAGGGGTTCGGGCGAACCTGAAGCTCAATGCGGTCATAGATGCGATAGCCGGCCTTGAAGTCGCCGAAGATGATCGGGAAGGCATTTGCGGCAACGTCTGGCATATCGAGAAGTTCAACCACCGGACGGCCGAGGATCGTTTCAGGCTGGCCTGCCTGATAAGACGGCTGCCACAGGTAATTGCCGTTGCCGTCCTTCAGGGTTCGGATGACGGCGAGAGTGGTGCCGTTCATGGCCCACGTTCCGCGATTGCGGTAAACGCCGGGCAGCGAATACATGAGCTTGATGAGGGCGTCGGCGTTCAGGTTCGCGGCGTGGCCGTTCAGGCTATTGGTGATACCTGCTTCGGCCATGAAGCCCTTAGGCTCAAGGGCTGCGCTGCCGTTGACGAAAGCAAGGCCTTCTTTAGCACCGAAGTCTTCGGCCAGCGCGAGACGGATTTCCTGTTCAACGTCATGGCTGGCGTCTTCGATAAGCCAGTTGCCGACATCGACGTGGGTGGTCATTTCCTTGACGGAAAATTCCATCTGATCGAAGGTCGGTTCGCTGGCTTCGGAAGCGACTGCTTCGCCCTTCCACTTCGCATTGGTGACGGTCAGGCGCTTCGGCAGGATAACGGTGTGCGAGCCGGTCGAGCGAACGTCTGCGATGCCGCGAACGGGAGAGAACTCGACAAGGTTGCGGATAAATTCGCTGCTCGTTTCTTCCGGTGCGAGAATATAGCCAGGTGCATCGGTCGAGACAGTCAGGGCCTTCTTAACGTGGTCGGGCGCGTCCTGATAACCAGTGCGGAGATAGTCGCCAAATGCCTTACGCTCACCGTTGTCGTTCTGGCCGTCCGGCTGGTTGTTGTTGGCTGCGAGCGGGCGGTTCGCCTTGGCTTCCAGCTTGTCCATGCGGGCCTTGATGGCCTTCAGTTCTTGCGGTGTAACAACCGGATCGGCCTTGGCTTCCGGTGCATTCTCGATTTCGTTTTCCATACTTTCCTCAATCTGGGATTTGATCACGGTGACGCGGGCGCCCGGATGGACCGGGCGACGGCAAAGGCTGATTTCGTTGATGGTGATGGATTTGAAGACGCGGCCACCTACTGAGCGCGGTTCAAAGCCGGTGTGACGGAAGCCGATGGACAAGCCGGCGATCTTTCCGGCCTTCAATTGCCGGTGAGCATCGCGGGCGGGTTCGATGCCTTCCACGAACAAATGGCCTTTCACTTCGAGGCCCTTGTCGGTTTCGGTGTAGGTTTCCCAAACGCCGACAACCTTCTTCTGGTCGTGCTCCATGACCATCGGAACGGACGTGGCGAAGGTGATGGTGCCTTTCTCGATCACGTCACCGACGCTATCGGGCGCGTCAAACGGCCATGCGATGCCGGTCACGGTGCCGGTGTCGTCAATCGAGACTTCGGCTTTGATTTCGAGGCTCTCCGCTTCGATCAAAGGCCTGCATCCTTCAGGGCTTCGTTGATCGCGGCGCTCATGTCGCCGGTCGCTGCGGCTTGTCGCAAATCGTCCTGGGCTTCGGCTTTGCCGTTCCAACGCGCGTCCAGAATGTCAAAGGCGAGCGGAAGAACTTCCATGATCGGGCGCGGCTTGGCGTAGGTATCGACAAGCGTCTGCGCATCTTCCGGCGACGCGCCAGCACCGATAAGGCCGGTGCGGATGATCTCGACCATGTCGGCGAAGTGGAAATCCTGCCGCATGAAGCGGGCGTAAAGCGCGCCGATGCCAACGCCGGTCTTGCGCTGCAATTCATCGATCATAGGAGACGTGAGGGTGAAGGTCTTCTCGCCGTCACCAAAATAGGCGGTGTGGGTAATCATGCTGCTTCCTTCGGCGGCTGGCGATCTGCCGGGCCGGTTGTGGTCGTCGTGGTGTAGGGATTGGCGAGGTCGTCACCGCCCGGCAGCGCCGGCAGGTTCATCGCGGCGCGGACTTCGTTCGGGGTCATGGCGCGCATGGCGACAAGCTTGCCGAAGATTTCGGCTCGGCCGGCTGCGTCGGCGCGCTGAAGGTCATCAATAACGAACTCGAAATAGTGGTCGTCGCGCTCTTCATCGGTGAGCAGCACGGTCGCATAGGCGTCCTGCCACTTATCGAGCCACGGGCGAAGGCAAAGCTGAAGGAAGCTCGCGGCCATCTGCTCGGCGTTGCTCCATGTCGCGCGCTCAAGCTGATAGAGCATGTGAGGAGGAACGCCGAAAATGCGGGCGATCTCGTTGATCTGCTCAAGGCGGTTTTCGATGAATTGGGCGTCGGTGCTGGCCATCACCGGACTGTTGAACTTCCAATCGCCATCCAGAATGAGCGGATCGCCGTTGAGGCTCGCCTTCCATCTGCGGAAGGACTTCAGCATATTGGCAATCGCCTTCGCGCCAGCATCGCCGCCCTGCAATTTCTCATTGCTGAGAATGCCGCTAGGGCGTGCGCCGGAACCAAAGAATTGAGAGGCGTGCCGTTCAAGAATAGCGGCAACACCGACAGCCTCGCGGCCCAGTTTGATCGGCGAGACACCGGCAAACGCCGGGATATAGAGAACGTCACGGTATGACAGCCGGACTTGTCCGCGTTCTGCCGAAACGAGATAGTAGGGTTCGCCGTCGTCTTCGAACTGTCGTTGCACCTTCGAAGGGTCAAGGCGGTGGAGTTCAAGCGGGCGGTCGTCGGACGCGCGGACAACTTGCGCATAGCCAGCGCCATGAAGCAGGGCGTCAACGGTGAGGTCAACGCGGAGTTGGCCGGCGCTTGTCCAGTCGTTCGCTCGGCTATGAGCAATCTTGTGGCCGCTGTGATCTTTCGCGGCTTCCTTGCTGGCATCCGTCTCGCGATAGAGCTTGCAAGGCAAAGAGCCAATTGTTTCTGAGATCAGACGGACAGCCTGAAGAACTGCCGGAACGTGCATGGCCGAATATCCAGTAACGGACACGCCAGATGCAGTCGAAATGACGCCGAAAATCTCGTTGATGGCAGGATCAGAAAGTGAAAAAGCCTTCTGCTCTGTCGGAAGGCCGATGGCCTTCTTAACGGCAGTAAATGCAGAGGCGATTTTCATCTATAGCTCCAAAATTATTATCTGGAACTATTTTCCCATACTCGGAATCCGGTGTGAATCCCTAAAAAGAACAAATATGGAACAAAAATCGCTGGCGTTTTTGCTTAAGCTGTGAGTCGAGCTAAATGGGCGATGTCTAAGCCGGGATAGGCTATCGCGTTTACCAACTCGACACGCTTTTCGAGAACGCCGTGCTGGAGGATGCCATAGCCACGGGTGACAGAGTTGCCGCTGACGTGGCCGAAGACGAAATTGAACTCGTCATCCATATAGCCCGCCCGGCGAAGGGCATCGAACGCGCCATGCCGGAAGGAATAGAGGGACATACCGCGTCCTTTCTTCAGACCGATGCGGGTGAGGTAGCGCCCGAACTCACGGCTGTAATCGGCGATCATCTGCCCGCGCGAATTTCGCTCTGCTGTCGGGAAGAGGCGGGTATGTCCGGCCTTCTGGATATCGGCGTGGTAGTCGAGGAAGCCGAGCTTGACCAGTTCCGGGTGAACCGGGATCATGCGCTTAGAACCTGCCGTTTTCACGCTCTTGAAGTCTTCGATGTCGTCGTCGTCGCCTTCCGTCTCGGTGATGTCCATGATCCAGTGTTCGCCTTGCTGCCGAACGTCAGACAACAAAAGCTGCGCGATCTCTGCCGGACGTGCGCCCGAATAGAGCATCACGAGCGGAACCCAATATCGATGATCGCGGATTAGGACGTTGCCCGGCTTGCTCCAAAAGCGGGGCGCTTCATGGTTCTGGCAACCGACGAATAGCGGCGAGTGGAACAGCGCCGTCATCTGGTCGGATGTGAAGGGGAAGACCTTCTTCCGCTTGTCCTTCGGTAAGCTCATGCCATCGACAGGGTTGCTATCGATATAGCCGTGAGCTTCTAGCCAGTTGCAGAACGAACCGAGGCCGGACAGATAGCGGTTGACGGTGCGCGGAGAAAGGACCGGCTTGCCGACTGTCTCGTTATGCTTGATGGTCTGGACGATATCCATGCCCTTGAAGACGGTCGTCTCGGTAGCCTTCACCGGGTATTTGACCAGTAGCGCCTTCCACTCGCGGACGGCCTTCTTATCGATGCTTGAGGCAGGGAACGTGACGCCGACGTATTGGACGAACGTGCCGATATCGCGCCGGGCCTGATTAAGGGTATCGACCTTGATACTCTTAGGGTTCTCACTGGCGTAGTTCTCGAAAAGCTCCATTATCGTCTCGCCGGGCGCGGCAACCTCCTTGTTGGCATTATGTGCCGGCTTGACGAGAGGGTCAGTCGGAATGCCGGCGTAATTGCCCGCATCGCGTTCAAGGGTTCGCTCAAGTGCTTGGATCTCGCCACGCATCATCAGCACGCATAGGTCGCTGTATTCATCCGATGGGATCTCGACTAACAGCTTGTGTTTGGCGATGAAGGCATCTGTGTCCATCCTGATGAGCCGGAAATCGTGAGACACAATTTCGCGCTTCAAGGCAGCGAGCCGGCGTGTCCGGTATTTCGCATCATCGGTGCGTGCGCGAAGCATTGTCTCCAAATCCGCGTGGGCATTGATCATGCCAATAAAATCGCTAGAGCCGATTTCATTCCGTTCGATCCGACGCCATAGCTTATCTTCTTCGGCCTGTATGTCGGCCGGCGAGGGCATGGCTCGCCGCTTTTCGTCGTCGCGCTGAAGTGTTGCCTCGTAGTGCTGCCAGACGGCCACGGCCTTATCGTCAGCAGTGATCTCGCGACGGGACCGAATATCGTGAAAAACCTGTTCCCACTTCTGAAGCTCTGGATAGAGCCGCTGCTTGGCAATTGTCTCGTCCTTCGTGCGGAGTGAGACTTTCTTGTCCTCGCTGCCGAAGTGTTCCTTCAGGTCTACCGGGAAGTAGATGCGGGCATAGTAGGTGCCGCCTTCGCGTCGAATGAGGTTGGAACGTCGAGCCATTTCATCGCTTTCGGAACAGTAAACCGGAACACCTTACCGGAACAGTTCTAGCGGAGAAACGCAATATATTGCAATAGGTTGAAGGAAAACAAGGCGCTAAGAAAAGTTGGATTTTGTTCCTGGCGCCCCAGCCACTCCGCCATTGTCCATGCCTGAGCCATCGCGCGGCCGGCAGATTCCTGCAAATGACCGTTCAGCCGACGTCAGCGTATCAGCAGAACGCGTTGGTGACCGAGGAATCCATCCGGCGGATCTGGCGCAGCACGCGATAGGGCATGCTGGCCTTGGTGACGATGTAGCGTGGTGACGTCTTTCCGCCGAAACCGGAAAACAGCAGGATCGATCCGGCATTGACGATCCCGTCGAAATCGAAAACATGGCCCATTGCTGCCGCCGACTGGATGGCGTTCCACAAAAGCAGCGGCACGACGCCGTTGCCGGCATCCGGTGCGCGGGTCGACATCAGATAATAATAGGTACTGTTGTCGAAGACGCAGAATATCGCGGCCTTCGGTTTGCCGGTCGCGCATTCCCGTGCGACCCAGATATGGCCGCGTCCGCGGCCGACCGCCTGTTTCGCGATTTCAAGGCTGGTCTGGAAATCGATATTGGCCTGCATGCTCTTCTGTTCAAGATGCGAGGCCGAGAGATGAAAGAAGGCTTCCGGATCGGCGCTTTCGAACACGTCGAAATTTTCCGCCGCGCGGCGAATGACATTGCGTGTCTTGTCGCGCATTCCCTTCCAGATCACCGCTTCCGGATAGGGTTCTATCTCGAAGGTAAACTGAACCTGCACGCCATAACCCTGCGCCTGAAAGGGCAGCGCGTCGCAAATGCCGCGATGCATCTTCTGGCGGAAGGATGAAAGCGACGGAAGCTTGCGGATGAGCTCCTGGGTGATGGAGTTACGCTTCACATAGCGGTTGACTTCGCTGCCGCCGCCGTCATCGATGCCGGGACCGAGAAAATGCGTCAGCGTCGGCATGTTGCTGCTCGTCAGCCCGTATCGGGAATTCACCATATAGGGAAGGCGCCCCACCGTGCGCCCGCCATCGCTCACTTCGGCGAACTCGACACGACCCCTCGTGGCAGCCTCCAGCCACCATGGTTCGTGAAATATTGTCGGTGTCAGCCTGTCGAACGCCGCCTCCGCGACCGTCTTTATTTGAGAATGTCGGTCAATACTCTTGTTACTCGCGACCATAGAATCTAGCCTCTGTACTATAGATTCCGAAAAACGCCATTACGATCAGATTTCGCCGAAATGTACTTCCAGTGTATTCCAGGACCCATGTTAAATGAAAATTATATAAAGTGAATGAGGGGTTAATATTTATTTTCTGCAAGTGTAGTTTGGCGTCCGTCGCCGGCGGTTGATTTGCGAGTCTCGAAAAAACATTGGGTCACGGAATCAACAGCTTAATAACCAGCCAGAGGTTGCACTCTGAGCAGGCTATGTGCCGAAAAAATATTCATGGCAGGGATGTGTCGCCGCGGTTCCGGGGGTGGAGGCGCGTTTTTTTGCATCCAGGCGATCTTCGCCGGGGCCATATGTGTCTGGCTGGATCGCTAAACTATCCGTTTCCAGTGTCTCCCAGGAGGGGCATCAAACCGCGCGGCTGGCAGCGCCGATCAGCTTTGGTTTCGCCATGGCGGATCGATAGACGGCGGTCGTCTCCAGGGCCACGCGTTCGATGGTGAGGTTGTCGATACGGAGCTGGCTTTTTCCCTGCCATTCGTGCAGCCTGGCCGGATCGCCAAGAAGATCGCAAAGAGCGGCGGCGAGCACATCCGGTGAGGAGGGTGGAACCAGAATTCCGGCCTCGCCGAATTCCAGCAGCTGCGGAATGCCGTCGACCTTGGTGCCGATAATGGCGCAGCGCGCTTCGCGTGCCTCGGAGATCACCAGCGGAGCCGGATCGGCAAGCGATGGCAGGACGAATATGTCTGCTGCCAGCATGTAAGGATAGGGATCGTCTACCGAGCCGACAAAAGTGATCGCATCGCCGCAGCCGGTCTGCCCGGCAAGTGCCCGATACTCGTCTCCCATAGGGCCGCTGCCGACGATATAGAGCCTCGCCGCCGGAAAGGCAGCGTGAGTGGTCTTGAAGGCATTAATGAGGTCGACGACGCCCTTGCGCGGATGCAGCCCGCCGACGAACACGATATTCGGATGCGCAAGCTCTGCCGGCTCAGCCTGCCTGTTTGCAAACCGTGCCGTCCCGATCGTGCCGTTCAACACGACATGCAGCTTCTTGGGCGAAATGCCGCGCTGCTGCATGGAGCGGCTGACGGATTCGCTGACGGCGATCACACGGGTGCCGAGCCCCATCAGGATGGCGCTTTTTTCGAATTCGTTGTGAACGGTGGTGACAAGCGGAATGCCCGAGAGCTTGCACACGGGAAATGCAAGTACGGCGCTCGTCATCATATGCGCATGGATGACATCCGGCCGCCATTCGTTGACATGCTGCTTCAGCTTCATCATCGACCGGATGACGGTCAGCGGCCGCCTTTCGTGGTCGACAGGGCGGGTCGCGACATGGTGGCCTGCCAGCAACGCGTCGAAATCGCCGCCACCGCTGGCAATGCACACCTCATGCCCCAGTCGTCTCTGCTCGCATGCCAGGTCCACTGCGGCATGAACGTGCCCGTTCAGCCGATAGGTGTGATTGAGGAGGTGCATGATGCGCATGGTCGGTTATCCGCTTCCACATGGAATAAATTCTATTCTCTTGTCATGCTGTTCCCGGGGCGCTGCGGTGTTGGCCGGTTCCGGGTGATGATATCCTAAAGCCCGCTCCGCTTCCAATGTCGAAACGCGGGCCGTGGGCTGGTAGTTGAAAGCGCCGTGACGGCCGAATGACTCGATCCCGAACTGCTTCAACCTTTCGATCTGGCTGGCTGCCTCCGCCGGCGCGCCATGGGTATAGATCGGATAGGCATTCTCCAGGATCTGCCCGCCTTCAAGCTTCAGGTCGCCCTTGAAAATATTATTCCTGGCAAGATGTGCCCGGAACTCGGCCTCGGCGAGGTCGATGCTTGTGATCGTGTCGTTGCTGACTACTTCGACGGCGAAATACTCGCGGCCATCGGTCTTGCCGTAAAAATCGGAATAGATGGTCAGCCGTTTCCAGGCGGCTTCGTAGGAGAAGTTGTAGAGGATCGATTGTGCAAAGCCGCGTTCGCCCGCGAAGCTGAAATAGAGGCTGATCAGGGTGATCGTTTTGAGCGGCTTTTCCTGGCTCAGGCCGCAAAGTCGATGGGCGATATTGATCGGGACTGTCGAGATCATCCGCCTGGAGGCGATCTGCCTGCCTTCGGTAGGGATGACGATGAAATGGTCCTCGCCTTTCATCACTTTGGCAATGGATGTCCCGAGCCTGAACGTGACGCCGTTTTCGGCCAGGCCGCGTTTGGCCGGCTCATACAACGCGGCATAACCGGCCTTCGGCCTCGCAAGCTGCTTGTTCTGCATGTGCGGCGGCTTTTTCTGCGTCAGCTTTCGCATCAGGCTACGGAGCGATGAATGCTCCTTGATCCACATCATCCGTTTTTCGGCGAGTTCCAGGTCGATATGTTCGGGCGGCATGCCGTAGAACCGCGCCATGTAGTTTTCCAGCCCCGAGCGCTTGAGCAGATAGGCGCCGATCCAGAACGCGGCAAAGTCCCGGGCGTTGCGCAGATTTCGACGCCAGATGCGCGAATGAATGACCGAAAAGGCGATCCGGCAGATCTCCAGCGGCCCGGCGCCTAAGATGTCGTCGGCAATCGAAATCGGGCAACGCGTCACTTTTCCCTGGGGATTGAGCCTTCCCCAGGTCGGCTTGATATGGATGTAATGTTCGAGCAGTTCCGGAAAATGCTTGAGCAGCGGTGAGTCATCCTGAAAGATCAGGCTGCCGACGTCGAAGGTGAAGCCGTTCGCCGACCAGTCGATATGGTTGCCGCCAATATGTGGATATTCGTCGACAACCGCGATGCGCTCGTTGTCTTGCCGAAGAAGGACCGAGGCTGCAACCAGGCCACTTACGCCTGCGCCGAGTATGATTGCATCATAGACCTCGGCTTCTGATGCCGTTTCCTGCTGCAACTCGTAAGAATCATGCATCGATTCCCCTTAACGGTCGGCTAGAAGGTCAAACAATACTTCTATGAGGTATCACGTACAGTAAATCCGCGCCATAATTACTGAGATGTCAACGGAAGAAATTCACAATAAATTGCTTTTTCGATGTTTAGACATCCGGCCATTGTCGGAGATATCTTTGATTTTAGTATAGATTATTGTTTGTTTGTGTGTATCGTTGATTGTGGTGGAAGGTCTGCTGGTCCTCTTTTCCGAACGATCCGCATGTATCGGCCCGCAAAGCGCGTCCTCTGGGGAAGCCCGGGGCCGCTGACGGTTCTTTTGGTTGAGGGTTGGGTCGTCAATGCTTGCATTTGCCACGTTGAGAGGCGCGTCCTGGCTGATCTTCTCGCGTCTGTTCGGTCGCGTTGTCGATTTTCTCAATCTGCTCATTCTGGCGCGCCTGCTTGTGCCGGCCGATTTCGGTGTAACTGCACTCGCCATGGCGCTGGTGCTGATCATCGACAGCGTACTGGAGGTGCCGGTCACACAGGCGCTGGTGCGCCTTCCCGCAATAGACAAGAAGCACCTGGATACGGGCTTCACGCTTGCCGTCTTGCGAAGCATCGCCGTGGCCGTCCTGACGATTGGCTGTGCCTGGCCCTATTCCTGGATAAACGGCGATCCGGAACTGGTCCTCGTTGTCTGCATTCTGGCGATCGGTACCGTGGTCAAGGGGCTGTATAGCCCGGCAATGGTATATTTCGCCCGCAATATCGACTTCCGCCCAACCTTTATTGCCGAGGCGACCAGCAAGGTCTGCGGGCTCATCGCCGCCGTCGTCATCGTGTATACCGAGGGCGGTTACTGGGCGCTTGTCGCCAATTATGTGGTCGCTGCAAGCGTCACGACCATCATGTCCTATGTATTTGCCCGTTATCGCCCTGCATTCTCGTTGCAGCGGCTGAGGGATTTTGCCGGTTTCATGGGGTGGTTCACCGCCTCGCAGGTCGTGTCGGCGCTGAACTGGCAATATGACCGCCTGATGATCGGCGCCTATGTCCCCAAAACCTTGCTGGGCCGCTACACGGTCGCCAACGACGTGTCGCTGATACCGACGCAGAGCCTTATCGGGCCGGCCCTTCAGCCGCTGATGTCGGCATTTTCAAAGATGAGTTCCGATCGTGGCCGGGTGGGCCAGGCCTTCCTCAAGGCAATCCGCATCGCCATGCTGATCTGCGTGCCGGCCACGCTCGGTATTGCCCTGACTGCGGATCTCGTCACCAATCTTCTGCTTGGTCCCAAATGGGCGGAAGCGGCCCCTTATCTAGCGCTCCTGTCCGTTTCCATGCTGCCGGTGCCCTATTTCCAGACGCTGATTTCCTTAAGCCTTGCGGTGGACAGGCCGGATGTGATTTTCCGGATCAACCTGATCGATTTCATTCTCCGCACGACCGCTGTCAGTCTCGGCTTCTATTTCCTGTCGATTGAAGGCGTCATCTATGCGCGGCTGGCCATGGCGGTGGTCATGGGCTGCATTTATGTGTTCCAGGTCAGGCGCCTTCTCGGCCTGGGCTTTCGCCGGCAGATCGGCAATGTCTGGAAGGTCGGCGCTGCCGGCGCCGTCATGGTCATCGCCGTCTACTGGCTGAGGATGCAGTTCGCCGGGCTGGATATTCCTGACTTGTTTGAATTGATGCTGGTCGCAGGTTTTGGTGCGGCCGGTTATGGCACGACGCTGCTGGCGCTCGGCTTGAGGGTGAGGCTCGGCGGCGGCCGGTTTGAACTGTTTGATGCGCGCTGAAGGTTCGTCCATCGTGCGGGACGCGGTCGCCTTCCTGGGCTGACCTGATCGCGCGCCGTATCCGGTGTGAGAGTTACCTTTGTCATGATGCTTTTTACGGCAACTTGACTGCTGTTTGCACGGCGATCCGACGGATATTTAAATTCAATTGTTGGAATGACAGTTTTATTACTCTCGTTTATTTTGGCAAAGCTTAATAATAAATAAAAACCGCTTGCTAGCCTTCATGAATTGTGTTTTGCTTGGCTTATCAAGAGAAATTGCCGGCATTCGAGTATCGTTTGTGTTTCAATGTGAAATCCATTTTGGGTCTCACAGAGTGGGTGGCGTGTTTTACTATGAAAGCTGTAATTTTGGCGGGAGGTCTTGGAACAAGACTTTCCGAAGAGACGTCGACTGTGCCTAAGCCTTTGGTTGAGATTGGTGGTCAGCCAATCCTCTGGCACATCATGAAGATATACGCAGCCCACGGCGTGAAAGACTTCATCGTGTGCTGTGGATACAAAGGGCATCTGATCAAGAAGTTCTTTGAAGATCTGCGAATGCGGGGATCGAGCGTGACCTTCGATCTCGCGACATCGGAAGTCACCTATCTCGACCCGCCTTGCGAAGATTGGCGCGTCACGCTGGCGGATACGGGTGCGGAGACGATGACGGGCGGTCGGCTTGCGCGTATCCGGCACCTCTTGGGCAATGAGCCGTTTTTCATGACCTATGGAGACGGCGTCGGCGACATAGACCTGACGGCGCTGCTGAAGTTCCACAAGGACCACGGCAAGAGCGCAACCGTAACCGCCGTGCAGCCGGTCGGCCGTTTCGGCGCGATGTACCTGGAGGACGAGGATCCGCGCGTTCAGGCCTTCAACGAGAAGCCGGAAAACGGCGGCACCTGGATCAGCGGCGGTTTCTTCGTCCTCAACCCGTCCGTGCTCGGGCTGATCGAAGGTGACGAGGTCATGTGGGAGAGGGGGCCGATGGACGAGCTGGCCAAGCAGGGCGAGCTCATGGCTTACCGCCATCATGGCTTCTGGCATCCGATGGATACCTTGCGCGACAAGACCGTGCTGAACGACATGTGGGCATCCCGCTCGGCTCAGTGGAAAGTCTGGTAGACTGCAGGCGGGGGGCGTCATGAACTTCACCTCTCTCGGCGGTTCGGATGCGAAGCTTGTCGATCTCAAGGTTCACGGCGACAGTCGCGGCAGTTTTGCCCGCGTATGGTGCACCAAGCTTTTCGACGATGCCGGCATCGAATTCAGGCCAATTCAGGGAAATACGTCCCTGACGAAAACGCGCGGCGCCGTTCGCGGCATGCATTTCCAACGGGCGCCGCATGCCGATGCCAAGGTCGTTCGTTGCAGTCATGGGCGCATCCATGACGTGATTGTCGACCTGCGCGAGGGATCGAAGACACAGGGAGAGATCTTCCATGTCGATCTCGGCGCCGATGATGGGAGGATGCTGTTCATTCCGGCGGGGTTCGCTCACGGGTTTCAGGCGCTGACCGAAGACGTGATCGTCGAATACCTGATGGGCGATGCCTATTACCCGGAACTTTATGACGGAGCGCGATACGATGATCCGCTCCTGGCGATCGAATGGCCGGAGCCCGTGACGGAAATCTCCGACAAGGATCGGGCATGGCCGGATCTTCAGGCGCGAATGCCCTGGCTCCAACGGAGCGCCGCATGATGCTGGATGGTGTGTTCAAGACTACAGGCGATGACGAGGGTGGCATCCTGCCGCCGCTCGACATGATGTCCTTGCTCCGCACCCTGTTTCCGTTGCCGCGCAGCCTCACGGGTGATGGCGTGCGCGCCACGCTGGAGGTGCTGAAACAGCATGTCCCGCTCGATATCCATGAGGTGGCGACCGGCACGCAGGTCTTCGATTGGGACGTGCCGCGCGAATGGAATATTCGCGGTGCGACGATCAAGACGCTCGATGGCCGCGTACTCGTCGATTTTGCCGACAACAACCTGCATGTGGTCGGATACAGCGTGCCCGTGCGCGGCACGTTCAGCCGCGAGGAACTGGCGGCGCATGTCCACACGCTGCCCGACCAGCCGGACGCCATCCCTTACCGCACCTCCTATTACGCCGAGAACTGGGGTTTCTGCCTGCCGCATTCCCTCTGGGCGTCGATGCAGGACGAGGCTTATGAGGTCGAGATCGACAGCGATCTTGCTGACGGGGCGCTCACCTATGGCGAATTGTTTATTCCCGGCGAGACGCAAGAGGAAATCCTGATCTCCGTCCATGTCTGCCATCCGAGCCTTGCCAATGACAACCTGTCCGGCATTGTCGTAGCAGTGGCGCTCGCCCGGCATTTTCTGGAAAAGCCCCGGCCGCGCTTCGGCATCCGTTTCCTGTTCCTGCCGGCGACCATCGGCGCGATCACCTGGCTGGCCAAGAACGAGGATCGCCTCGACCGCATCGCCCATGGCCTGGTTCTGACCTGCATCGGCGACAATGGCCCGTTCCACTACAAGAAAACCGTCAACGGCGCTGTGGTGGATATTGCCGCCGAACATGTGTTGCGCCATAGCGGCCATGCTTATGGAATGCTGGAATTCTCGCCCTATGGCTATGACGAGCGGCAATACGGATCGCCCGGCATCACGCTTCCGGTCGGCTGCCTGATGCGCGCCATCCACGGCACTTTCCCGCAATATCACACCTCGCTCGACAATTGCGACTTCGTCACTTCGGAAGCGCTGACCCAGTCTTTCCGGCTGCTGGCGGATCTCGTCGATCTGCTTCAGCGCAACGCTACCTATCGCCGCGTAGACGGCAGGGGCGAGCCGCAGCTCGGGCGGCGCGGCCTCTACCGCGCCATCGCCGGCCAGAAGGAAGCCGGCGGCGCCTCGCAGATGGACCTGCTCTGGGTCCTCAACCAATGCGA
>DLSX01000162.1 GCA_002500765.1 Neorhizobium sp. UBA7851 | reverse complement strand
GAGGGTTAGGGTGAGGGGCAGATGCTTGCACGAAGGTGACGGGCAAATCCCTCCATCAACGCGACGGGAAAATGCTCGCACTGAAACGTCAGCCTACTTGTTCCGCGCCGGCCCTTCCCGTTCAGCCGATGCTGCCCAGATGTTGATGTCGGCTTCCCTGGCGAACCCGTCGATCTCGGCCAGTTCCTCCGCCGTGAAATCGCGTTTCTCCAGTGCCTTGACGCAATCCTCGACCTGTTCGGGACGGCTTGCGCCGATCAGAGCGGTGGTGACGCGATCACCGCGCAAGACCCAGGCGAGCGCCATCTGCGCCAAAGTCTGGCCGCGGCGTTCGGCGATTGCGTTGAGGCCCTTGAGATTCTCGATGTTCTTATCGTTAAGGAAAGCCGGACGCAGCGATTTGCCCTGAGCGGCGCGGCTGTCTTCCGGGATGCCACCGAGATATTTCGAGGTCAGCATGCCCTGCGCCAATGGCGAGAAGACGATCGAACCGACACCGAGATCTTCCAGCGTATCGAGCAGGCCATCTTCCTCGACCCAGCGATTGATCATCGAATAGCTCGGCTGGTGGATGAGGACCGGCGTGCCCATGGCCTTCAGGATTGCGACCGCCTCACGTGTACGCTTCGAATTGTAGGACGAGAGACCGACGTAGAGCGCCCTGCCCGAGCGAACGATATGATCGAGCGCACCGCAGGTTTCTTCCAGCGGCGTATCCGGATCGAAACGGTGCGAATAGAAGATGTCGACGTAATCGAGGCCCATGCGCTTGAGGCTCTGGTCGCAGGAGGCGATCAGGTATTTGCGGCTGCCCCATTCACCGTAAGGACCCGGCCACATGTTGTAGCCGGCTTTCGAAGAGATGATCAGTTCGTCGCGCAGGCCGGAAAACTCCTCGCGCAGGATCTGGCCGAAGGCGAGTTCGGCTGAGCCGGGCTTCGGGCCGTAATTGTTGGCGAGATCGAAATGGGTGATACCGAGATCGAAGGCTCGTCTGCAGATATCGACCTTGCGTTGATGCGGGGTGTCGTCACCGAAATTGTGCCAGAGGCCGAGCGAAATTGCCGGCAGCTTGAGGCCGGATTTGCCGCAGCGATTATAAGTCATGTTTTCGTAGCGGTTTTCCGCCGGGAGCCAAGACATATGAAAAGTCCTCCAAATGAAACCGGCGCCGAACCTCATTTCCGGCACCGGCTGCAGTTTTAGCGTCTCACGCCAGAAGCGCCAGTGCCTCTTCTATGCCAAGTGCCGCAGGTTTAGTGCAGGTGGTGGTGGTGGAGACGAAATTGCCTTCGGCACCGGATTTCAGGATCGAGGTCATGACATCGACACCGTGAAGCGCGCGATCGATCGAGCACCGGATATCGCGTCCTTCGATCAGCGCCACCGCCATATCGGCAAGGCCTGCCGTGCGGTAATTGGCGCGCGGGCCATTCGGATGCTCCTGATTGGCCTTGCCGAAGGGGTGATCCCAATCCTTGAGCGGCTGGATATCCTTGTCGCGGCCACTCGCCTCGACCACGCCGCCGAAGAAGTTCGGATCGGGCACGTAGATCGAGCCTTCGGTGCCGTAGAGCTCCATATTGGCGTGGCGGTGGGACCAGACATCCCAGCTGGCCGACAACGTGATCGTCGCGCCTTCCGCAAATTCCAGCAGCGCATGGATGTTGGTCGGGGTTTCGACCGGGATGACCGTGCCGTTCAGTGGCTCGCTGGTGACGGTGCGGGTCTTGTTCGCCATCGAGGTCAAAGCCGCGACACGCTTTACCGGGCCGAGGAAGTTGATGAGATTGGCGATATAATAAGGGCCGAGATCGAGGATCGGGCCGCCGCCGTTCAAGAAGAAGAAGCCCGGGTTGGGATGCCACATTTCCATGCCGGGGCTCATGACGTGGCAGGTGCCAGAGGTGATGCGCCCTACCCCGCCGCCATCGATATAGGCTCTGGCCAACTGGTGGGCTCCACCGAGAAACGTATCGGGCGCGCAACCGACGGCCAGGCCCTTCGACTTCGCCAGCGCCTGCAATTGCTTGCCCTCTTCCAGCGTCACCGTCAGCGGCTTTTCGGAATAGACGTGCTTGCCGGATTCGAGGATCGCCTTCGAAACGGGAAAA
Source organism: Neorhizobium sp. UBA7851 (assembly GCA_002500765.1). Taxonomy (GTDB): domain Bacteria; phylum Pseudomonadota; class Alphaproteobacteria; order Rhizobiales; family Rhizobiaceae; genus Neorhizobium. Next base: position 4,148 of record DLSX01000162.1, on the reverse strand, counting down.
TGCGCATCCGGGATGGTCAGATTGACGATCACGTCGATCTCGTCATTGGCGAGAAGCGCTTCGACCGTCTGCGCCTTCACGCCATATTCCTTGGCCTTCGCCTCGGCAGCGGCCGGGTTCAGGTCTGCGCAGGCGAGAACCCTGATGCCCTTGAACAGCGGTGACAGCGAAAAGTAGGTGGTGGAAATGTTGCCGCATCCGAGGATGCCGACGCCAAGTTCCTTGGTCATCTTGAAACTCCGAATGTTTTCGAGATCAATAGGTCTTGAAGGCGGCGATTGAACGCGAGGCCAAGCGCTCGATATCCTTCGGGTTATCGTGCTCCAGAACGTAATATTTTGCAGACGTCTTGATCTTCAGTGCAGCGATCAGGTCCTTCCACGGAACAGTGCCTTGGCCGACATCGGCCCAGCCGTCCTCATCCGCATTCTCTCCGGCCGGTGCGATGTCCTTCACGTGCACCGCGGTAATTTTCCGGCCGTAGCTTTCAATCCAGGCAAAGGGATCGGCACCGCCGCGGATGACCCAGGCGATATCGGCTTCCCAGGTGAGATCCGGACCGCCTGCAAAGATCTGTTCCTGCGGGGTCGAGCCATCCGGCAACGCCTTGAACTCGAAATCATGGTTGTGCCAGCCGAATGTATAGCCGGCATCCTGATAACGTTTTCCGACTTCGGCAAGGCGCTTGCCGAATGCAAACCAGCCCTCTGCATCGGTCGGGCGCTGATCGGCAACCAGATGCGGGCAATAGATCGCCTCGACGCCGAGGGTCTTGGCGATCAGCAATGCCTGTTCATGCTCCTTTTCGAGAAGATCGATGCCGAAATGGCCGGTCGGCATGGTCAGGCCATTGGCGTCGAGTTCGGCGCGCATGGCTTTCAGGCCCGCCTCGTCCAGCGTCGCGTAAAGAGCGCCGTAACCTTCGACATGTTTGTAGCCGTTCTTCGCCACGAGTTTCAGCACGTCGGAGAGCGGCGGGAAATTGCGGGCGCTGTAAAGCTGGAAACCAAAGGTCGTCATGTCATCCTCCTTGAAATGAAATGTCAGCCTGCGGACTGGCAGGATTGAAGGTCGTAGATGCGGAAGCTTGGAGTGCTTCCGGGGCTTGCCGCCGGCTCGCTAGGGGTAAAGCGAACCTTTCGGTTTTCGCCGGCGGCAAGATCGAAGGCGTTGTCGGAATAACGGCCGGGCGTCTCGCTCTCGATGAGGACGAAGAGCGCGAGGCCGGCGGACTGGACGAGAATGTCGAATGATCCGTCTCCGGATGGAGACACGGACATTTCCAGGCCTGCGGGCAGAAGCTCCAGTGCCTTGTAGCTGTCCATCACATGATGGCCCTCGCCGCCTGATCCGTTCGAAGCGGTAAAGCTCCAGGCAAGCAGGCTGTCGCTCGGGATCGTGTTCGCAGGGATGGTCAGGACCGTGACGGCCGCATCCGGGGAGCAGACGGCGTCGACACTCCGCAACGAGCGGCGTTCGCCTTTCAGGCTCAGTGTCGAGATGGTGAGCGTGACGGTGACGTCTTCGAGCGTATCGTTGACCAGCGAGAAGCGGATCTCGCTGCCATCCTCCGAAGGGATGGCGGCGACGGCGACCGGCTGGAAGAAACGCCTGGCCATGTAATGAAGCACTTTCCAGCCGCCGCCGTAGTCGAGGCTCGCCCATGAGGCGACGGGCCATGTGTCGTTGAGCTGCCAGTAGAGCGCGCCCATGCAATGGGGTTTGAGCGAGCGCCAGTAATCGACCGCCGTCTTGATGGCGATGCCCTGCTGGATCTGACTGAGATAGACGAAATTGGCAAAATCCTTCGGGAAACGGAAATTACGGAACATGGTGGCGGCAATGCGCTCGTTGCCGCCGACATTGCGCTGGTGATGCTCCATCACCGGCGAGGCGATGTTAAGATCCTTTTCTTCGGCATAGGTGTGGATCACCGGCAGCGACGTGTAGGACTGGAAGCCGAATTCGGAGCAGAAGCGCGGCCTGACATCGCGGTAGTGCTCGAACGGCTTGTTTTCGTGCCAGACAGACCAGAAGTGCATGTCGCCGGAACCATCGGCATGCCATGCGTCGCCATAATCGAGATAACCGGACGCGGGGCTCGATGGCCACCAGATTGCCTGCGGCACCGCCTTTTTCATCGCCCGCTCGATCGTGTGATTGAGGCGATCATAGGAGACAAGGTAGCGGTCGCGATTGTTGCGGGTCTCCTCGTACCATAAAAGCGCGCCGACGAGTTCGTTATCGCCGCACCAGAGCACGATTGACGGATGCGAGATCAGGCGTTTCGTCTGGTACTCGACCTCGTGCTCGACATTTTCGAGGAAATCCGGCGTCGAGGGGTAGATGTTGCAGGCAAACTGAAAATCCTGCCAGACCATCAGGCCGAGGCGGTCGCAAGTGTCGTAGAAATGCTCGTCCTCGTAAAAGCCGCCGCCCCAGATGCGGATCATGTTCATGTTGGCATCGACGGCGGATTGCAGCAGATCTTGCGTCTTTTCCGGGCTGGTGAGCGAGAAGAGCGCGTCGGCGGGGATCCAGTTGGCGCCGCGGCAGAAGATTTCGCGACCGTTGATGCGGAAGGCGAAACGGCTGCCGGCCTCGTCCTTGTCGGTCAGAAGCTCGACGGTGCGCAGGCCGATCTGGCGGGTGATGGTTTCATCCGGTGTCTCGATGGTGAGCGGATAAAGCACCTGTTCGCCGCTGCCGGCCGGCCACCAGAGTTTGGGGTTTTCGACATGGAAGATGTGGGTGACGCTGTTTTCGCCGGGGCGCATGCCGCAATCGAGGCGAAGACGCTCATCGCCCAGTGTCAGATGGATCGGGATGACGCCCTGCCCATCGGCATGGAAAGAGACGGTGACGTGGAGATCGACGGAGCCGTCGCCATGATGTCTCTGCTCGGTGACGACATGTTCGATGCGGGCGATTTCCAGGCGTTTCAGGGAAATTTCGCCATAGAGGCCGAGCGGGGCGATGGCGAGGTTCCAGTCCCAGCCGAAATGGCATTGCGGCTTGCGCAGCATGTTGCCATCGGGGATTGGGCAGTTTTTTGAATATGGCAGGTAGAAAGGCTGTCGCGCCTGCCGCTCGGCGCCGGCCCTGATGTTGGAATGGAAGAGGATGCGGACGGTGTTTTCGCCGGGCTTCAGGGCAGACGACACATCCGGGCGGTAGCGGCGGAAGCAGTTGTCGGCGGAGAGGACGGGCACGTCGTTGATGAAGACGATCGCAACCGTATCGAGAGAGGTGATGTCGAGATACCATGAGCCGTTGGGGTCATCGATGACGAAAGTCTTTTCGATCTGCCAGTCCTGGTGGGCGACCCATTGGACGTCATCTTCGTTGCGGCTGATATAGGGGTCGGGGATGATGCCGGCGAGCTTTAGAGCTGTGTGGATGTCGCCGGGGATGGAGATTGCGGCGGCGTGGGCGCTTTCGGGGGATGTGAGGTGCCACTCACCGGAGAGCGGGATGATGCTGGTCATCGGCACACTCCATCTTCATGGAGCAATGGGTGAGATACCCCCCTCTGCCCTGCCGGGCATCTCCCCCTCAAGGGGGGAGATTGGCTGGGGGCGCTCTCGCCGCTTTCTGTCAGCGTTACCGCGTGACGCATGGCTTTTTTGAAAACGAAGGTCTTGCCGCTTGTGATCTCCCCCCTTGAGGGGGNNTGGCCGGCAGGCCAGAGGGGGGTATCAAGCCCGCTACGCGCATCAAATCCGCTCCTCCGTCTCAGCGTCAAAGAGCGAGGCCATGGTCATGTCGAAGCCGAGACGGACTTTTGCGCCGACGTGGTAACGGCGGGCGCCGCCGATGCGGACCGAAATCGTGTGGCCGGCGAGTTTCAGCCAGATGAGGTTATCGGCACCCATCGGCTCCTCGATATCGACGATCGCCTCGTGGGCCTGTTCGGTCGTCACATCGCCGTCGACCTTTATGTGTTCGGGGCGCAGGCCTAGCACGACCTTGCGGCCGGGGGTGAGCGGTTCGGTTGCTTCATAGCCGGCAAGCGAAATGCTGACGCCATTGGTGCGAAAAACTTTCTGGCCGCCCTCGTCGGCCAGTTCGCCACCCAGAAAGTTCATCGGGGGCGAGCCGATGAAGCCGGCGACGAACTTGTTCTTCGGGCGATTGTAGATGGTGAT
>DLSX01000161.1:18567-18732 GCA_002500765.1 Neorhizobium sp. UBA7851 | reverse complement strand
GCTGCCGGATGCGGCGTGAACGGCACGCCGGAGCGCGAAAAGGCGTCGAACAGGATCGGTGCCGCCGTCTGATATCCGGCGATACCCGGCACCGCCCCGTTATCCGGCCGCCCGACCCACACGCCGAGCACGTAGCGGCCGTCGTAACCGACAGACCAGGCATCA
>DLSX01000161.1:0-18393 GCA_002500765.1 Neorhizobium sp. UBA7851 | reverse complement strand
CCCGGCTTTTCATCGATCCCGTTGCCGACCCTGACCGGCTGGCCGCCATTGGCAAGCGCCGCGTAAGCCTGCACCAGATCCTTGAGCGTGATGCCGACCCCTCCAAGCCCGATCGCCAGCCCCGGCGCTTCGTTCAATGGCAGGACGGGGCGCACATCGGCGCGGCGAAAACGGATCATCAATCGCGTCGGACCGACCGCATCGAGCAGCCGGACCGCCGGCACGTTGAGCGACAATTGCAGCGCCTGCCTGACCGTCACATCGCCCTGATAGGTCATGTCGAAATTCTTCGGCCTATACCCGAAAAAATCCGCCGGCCGGTCCTCGATCATGGTTTCCTGGGAAACCAGCCCTTGCTCGAAGGCAAGGCCGTAGATGAACGGCTTCAGCGTCGAACCCGGCGACCGGAGCACGCGTGTCATGTCGATCCAGCCGGAACGCCCGGCATCGAAATAATCCGCAGAACCCACCTCACCGACGATCTCGCCGGTCGTCGCATCCGCCATCACCATGGCAAGCGAAATTTTTGGGGCGAGCTTGGTGGCGGCTTCGCGCGCCACCTCCTCCAGTTGTCTCTGGATGCCGCGTTTCAGCGTAGTGCGATATTCTTCTCCCTTCGGCTGCTTGCGGATGGCGGCTTCGGCAAGATGCGCGGCATAGGCCGGCAACTGCAGCCTTTGCCGTGGAACTGCATCCAGGGAAGCTCGCTCCGCCTCGCCCTCTCCCGTCACGGCCGCCACCGCGGGACGGGTCAGAACGCGTTCGCGCGCGGCATGCGCCACCTGCGGATGGCGATCCGGCCGGCGCATCTCCGGCGATTGCGGCAGGGCAACCAGCAATGCCGCCTCCGCCACCGTCAATCGTTTCGGCTCCTTGCCGAACCAGGCAAGGCTCGCGGCCCGAACCCCTTCCAGATTGCCGCCATAGGGCGCGTGGGTGAGATAGAGTTCTAGGATGGCCTTCTTGTCGAGGCGACGCTCGATCTGGATGGCGCGGGCAAGTTGCAGCAGTTTTGCCGAAAACGACCGCGTTTCCCTGGGCTCGATCAACCGCGCCACCTGCATGGAAAGCGTCGAGGCCCCGGAAACGATCCGGCCATTGGTGAGAAGCTGAGACGCCGCCCGGCCGATCGCCCATGGATCGATGCCGCCATGCTCGTAAAACCGCCGGTCCTCGTAGCCGATCAGCATGGCGAGAAAACGCGGATCGACGTCTTCGATAGTCGTCTTCAGCCGCCAGCGCCCCTGCGGCGTGGCGAAGGCACGCAGCAATTCGCCATCGGCATCCAGCACTTCGCGCGAGACCGCCGTGACACTTTCGAGCGGCGGTGGATAGGCGCGATCAGCCCATTCAAGACCAATGGTCACCACTCCCGCCAGCAAGAGGCAGGCGCCTAAACCGATCGAGAATTTCCACCTGCGTTTCATACGGGTTCTTCTGTCGTCCGTTTTCCAATCACGTGCCGAAATCCTGGCGGCGTCCGCCCCTCATCCGGCTGCCGTCACCTTCCCGCAGGCGGGGAGAAGGACCCGTGGGGCAAGCTCTCCATCCTCCGCTAACATCGAGCAGGGCAAGTCCCCTCTCCCCGCAAGCGGGGAGAGGGTTAGGGTGAGGGGCAAGCTCACCTGGAATTCAGAGCGCGAGGGGCAGCTGCTTCCAATGCGGAGCGTGAAGGGCAACCACCTCCAAAACACCCTCACTGCGCCGCCAGAACCTCCATCTTTCCCATCGCCGTCCGGGCCGAAAACTGCGGACGGTACATGTCGTCCACCTGGGTGGCCGGGTGATCGTAGACGCCGGGCGTCACCGCGCGCACGACGTAAGCCAGCGTGATCTGCCTGTTGTCGCCCTGTGAGCGATCGAAGGCGGCGACGAAGCGGTCGTTGCGGAATTCGGTATGCGCCGCCTGCACGTCCTCGATCCAGTCGAAATTGGCAAGATTGGCGCTGTTGACGATCGACGGATTATCGATCTCGAAACCGGCCGGCAGAAGGTCGGTGACGACAATGCGCGACGGCCAGTCATTGGTCTCGGTGATGTTGAGCACCACGACATAACGCTCGTTCTGCTTCGCCTCGCTGACATTCGCCTCTTCACCCGCCATCGTGTAGTAGGTCCGGGTAATCTCGAACCCGTCGCCGCCGGCAGGCAAAGGCGTGGCCGGTGCGGCAACCGTAGTGACCGCCGCAGACAGGGCATCGCCGCTGTCGTTGCGGATGGTCAGCGGATGGTCGAGCAGTACGTCCCCCGCCATCTGCGACATCAGCGTGCCGGTGTGGGCGGCGCCATTGACGTCGAGCTTCAGGCTGTCATCGCCATTCCGCAACGCCCGGGCGGCGAGCAGCATCCAGGTCTGTTCCTGGGTGCTGGTGTATTTTTTGACCGCCCATTCCTTGGCAACGACATCCGCCAGCGCCGGCACGATCGGCGGCACCGGCCGGCTTTCGGCGGCAAGTGCAAGAACCGCAGCACCGTCCCGCAGCGACGAACCATAGTCGGAACGGGCAAGGCTCACCTTGTGGACCTGCGCATTTTCCGACATCTGCAGCGCGTCGCCAAAGATCGCCTGTGACCGCTGCCCATCGCCATAAAGTGACAGTGCTGCCGCGATATGCGCCTTGGCGAGCGGCGTCGGGAAATCACCGAGCATCGTATCGGCGTAATAACGCAGATCGCTGATCGCAGCCTTGCGGTTGCGGGCGAGAACATAGAGCGCATAGGCGATCTGGTTGCCCTGGTCGCGCACGTTCGTCGTATAGGCGAGCGTGTTCTGCAGGTTTTCCAGCGCCTGCACCAGAGGCTGTTCCGGCACGTCGTAACCCTGTTCACGGGCACGAGAGAGGAAATCGCTCACATAGGCATCGAGCCAGAGATCATTGCCCGCGCCATCCGGCCCCCAGAGACCAAAGCTTCCGGCGGAAGCCTGGAAGGACAGCACGCGATAGATCGCATCCTGTACGCGCTTCTTCACCTCGGCATCATCGGCCAGCCCGTTCTGCACCGCCATCTCACTCAAGTAGAGAAGCGGCAAGGCCCGGCTCGTCGTCTGCTCGGCGCAGCCATAGGGGTAGCGGTCGAGGCTCATCAGCAGCGCCGGAATATCGAATGCGTTGGACCGGCTGACATTGACGCTGACCGATGCCCCCTGCAGCACGCTGTCGACCAGCAGATTGCCATCGACAGTGACACTCGCGCCCGGCTTGAGATCGACCAATCGCCGCTCCGTCACCGGCATTGCCGCGGGGCGGACCGGAATGTGGAGAACCTGATCGACGGAGAGGCCGGCGCTATTGGCAAGCCTGATCGACACCGTGCCGTCACCCGGCTCTATGCCGACGAGCGGCAGCGTGACGCTGGTCTTGCCGCCTGCAGTCAGCTCCACCGGTTTGATCGCGCTCTGGCCAACGGCCACCGCATCGCTGGTTTCGACGGTCAGATCATAGGTGCCGGCAGACCCATCGGTATTGGCGATGTCGAGCCTCAGATTGCTGTCGTCGCCGGGCGCCAGAAAGCGCGGCAGGCTGGATGTGATAACGATCGGGTCACGGATGATGACGTCCTTGACGCCGTGCCCGACGCCGGATTTAGACCATGCAACGGCCATGACCCGTGCCGTGCCGTTGAACTGCGGAATGTCGAACGAGACCTTCGCCTTGCCCTCGCCGTCCAGCTTCACCGGACCGGAGAAGAAGGCTACCAGCTTTTCCTTCGGCGGGCTGGCCTGCAACGCCATGCTGCCGCCGTCACCGCCAGTCCTCAGACGCCCGGTCGCCCCGAGCGAACCGTCGATCAACCGGCCATAGATATCGCGGATTTCCAGCCCCAGGCGACGCTGGCCAAAGTACCAGTCGTCGGGAGCGGGTGGTTCGTAACGGGTGAGATTCAAGATACCGACATCGACGGCGGCGACCGTGACAAAGGCATCCTCATTTGCCCCTGCTCCCGCCACCTGCAGCGAGAGTTCGAGCGGCTGGCGCGGCAGCGTCTTTTCCGGAACGTCGATGGAAATCGCCAGATCGCGATCTTCGGGATCGACCTTCAGCCAGGTAATCCCGATTGCCCGCATCGGCATGCGGTTTTCACGCGCTTCTCCGGGGCGATAGAGGGTCGCAGTAATGTAGGAGCCTGCGCCCCAGTTGGCGGTCACCGGAATTTCCACTTCGCCGCCATTTTCGGCGATGCTGGCGGTCTCCACGGAGATCAGCTCTTCCGACCCCGCCATCACCATCAGCTCGCCGGCATAACGCGACGAGACTTTCAGCTTGGCAGTATCACCGACCTTGTAGCTTGGCTTATCGAGCGCGACTTCCAGCGCATCCGGGGTCTCGGTCGAAGTGGCGGTAACGAACCAGCCGGCATCGAATTCGACGCTGGAAGCCGGGCCGCCGATATCTGCCGTCTCGACTTCGAGCCGATAACGACCCCACTCGACGGGAACGGAAACACGCCCGCCATCCGTCGTCACGTCGACCGTTCCATTGGAAACCTGGCGCGTGCGGGTGATCGGCTCATAACGCCAGGAATTGCCGTCGCGATACCATTGGTAATCCCGCTCGACCTTCACGAGTTTCCACGGCAATCCCTTCAGCGACTGCTTGACGCCGACCTCGTTGACCAGGATGACATTGAAATTGCCGACCGCACCTTCCGGCAGGTCACCGGAGAATTCCGGCTTGATGCCGATCCGCGCACCATCGGCCTTCACCGGCAGCGACAGGTTTCGCTCGATCGCGCGCCCACCGGTTTCCTGCATGCGCACGACGATATCGGCATTGATCAGCTTGGTCGTCGACGGCAATTCGGCGACATCCGCATCGAACGTGGCCTTGCCCTCTTCGTCCGTCTCATCCAGTGCATCGAGCGGAATGCGGACCGTTTCCGTTTCCTCCTCGTCGGCAAGTCCGAACTGGTAACCGGGGAAGGTTGCGTTTTCGCGCGTCGGCTTGAGCGCGATCTCTCCTTCGAGGCCGACACCGGCAGCCGGCGCGCCGTAGAGATAACGGCCATCGATAGAGACAGACGCCGGCTCACCGACAACGATCTCCTTCGCCTCGCTCGTCATGTCGAATTCGATGCGATCCGGCACGAAATCATCGACAAGAAAAGTCTTCTCGCCGATCGCAGACCCTTTGGGATCGGTAAACACCTGCATCGTCCAGGTGCCGCGCATTGATGTATCCTGCAGGGCGAGATCGAGCGTGTAGCCACCGATATCGCCATTCTTCACCATTCGCCGGTCTTCCACCCCATCGGGGCGCAGGAAAACGAAGGTGAGCGGCAGGTTCTCGATTGCCGTCGCATCGACATTGCGGGCAAGCGCGCTCGCATGCACGGTTTCGCCGGGGCGATAGATGCCGCGTTCGGTCCAGGAGAGAAGATCGATCGCGCCGGGGGCCGGACGTCCGGTGACGCCACGATCGGACAGATCGAACCCGGCGCGGGTCATGTCGAGGAAGACATAATCCTTGCCCTCACTCTGGGCCGCCAGCACCGCCGGCACCATCGCCGCCGTGCCGCGCATCAGTCCGGCGGTGAAGGTGGCGCGTCCATCAGCATCCGTCTTCGCCGTGCCGAGGATTTCGTTGTTCTTGGCAAGAAGCTGCAGATCGACGCCTTCGATCGGCTTGGCCGAACCGAGCGAGCGGGCAAACACACTGAGCCCGTCCGTGCCGGCATAGGTGGAAAGCCCGATATCCGAGACGACGAACCACTGCGTCGCCTTGTTGTCCCATTCCTGATTGACGGCATTGGCAGCAGATGCCGTCAGCACATAAACGCCCGGCTTGCGCTCGGGCAGCGCCTCGTCGACCGGGAAACTGGTCGTCACGTCCTTGTTCATATCTTGGCCGAGATCGATCGTGCCCTGCCAAACGAGTTCGCCGTTTTCCTGCTCGATCCGGTCGGCGCTATAGCCGCTCATCTGGGTGAGAAACTGCGAATTGGTAAGCAGCGGCGCGATATTGCGGTCGCCGATCCGGTAGAGTTTGAGGTTCGCCCGGTCGGTATTGACCGAAACGATCGGGACGCCGCGGCGCGCGGTGGACGGCAGGACAAAGCTGTCGCCGGTAAACCGCACCATCGGCGAGCGATCCTTGACGTAGATGTCGAGATCGACCTGGGCCGGAAGCGGCTCATCGACCGAAGACGGCAGGCCACGGCGAAGCGAAAGCTTGTAGCGCTGGCCGTGGGTTAGCCCCTCGACGCAGACCTGGTTGTCCTTGGCTTCCATCGCCTTCGGCGCCTGCCCGTCGAGCGTGACGAAGGGCGCATAATCGACGCCGGCCTTCACCAGCGGCTCGGAAAACTGCACGCAGGCGCGCGGATTGGCGCTATCGGCATCGACCGTGTTTCCGGTAACGCGAAAACCTTGACGCTCGCGCAGATCATTATAGGCCACCTGCACGGTGCGGGCGCTGACGAGAGCAAGGCTTTGGCTATAGGCGGTGAGCGCCTGTCGGTAATTCTGCTGCTTGGCGAGCGCTGCACCGAGCACGGCAAGCGCATCGGCGCGCGCCTGTGTCGTGCGCGACATCAGATATCCGTTGATCGCCGCAAGCGTGCCTTCGCTATCGGCGGAGCCGTTGTTTTTGGCAATGCCGGCGGCACGCGCCAGCGCGATCCAGAGATCGCCGTCATCGGGGGAGAGCGACAGGGCGCCTTTATAGTTGTAGATCGCCGTATCGACCCGGCCGGAAAGCAGTTCCGACTGCGCCACGGTTTTCAGGTTTTCGATGCCGTAACCCTGCTGATTGTCGCCGAGCGTCAGGCCATCCTTCTGCTCGCGCGCCTGCTGCAGCAGCTCGTCCGACAGAAAGGTCAGTCGCGGCGGAGCACCGATATCCGGCTGGGCGACCACTTCGACGATCTTGCCTGCAACGGCACCGGCAAACGTATTGAGCTGGCCGTGATCGGATTTCAGAAAGCACCACCTGGCTTTGACATTATAGGTGAAGGCGCGGCATTGGTTGTCGCCGATGCAGGCGGTCTCGCACTGGTCCTGACTGACATTCTTCACTGTGCGAAGATCGAAGCCGAGATAATCGCCGTCGGGCACTGTCTCTATCCGCCGTTCCTGCGCCATGAGCGAAGATCCGAGAACAAGAGATGAAAGCACAAGAGCTGAAAAGCCGAAGATCGCGCGCCTAGACATATGCAAGTCCCCCCGTGGCAGCCGTCGGATGCGCTGTTGTCCAATGTGAGGCTCCGCTTGTCAACGGAACTGATCCTGTTCGTTACGGGGGAAATCAAACCGAAAGTGACGCTGCGAGAAAACTGCTCTAGATAAAGCTGTGCCAGAAATGCCGTCTTGCACATGTCAATGACAGTGGCAGGCAGACAGTCTTGTGATGTAGAAGGCAGTCGATATGGCAATTCTGAATCTATTCAAGAACAGACGAACAGACGAGAAGTCGGAGCGGGCGAGTTTTGGTCCTCTTCTCGGCGGATATTCGATCGAGGTCATGCCGCGCACTGCGGCCAGGATCGAGAATTTCCGCGAATTCCTGCCGGCCGGCATGCGCGTCTATATCGCCCATATCGACGGAACGCCGATCGACGACATGGTCGCCACCGCAAAACGTCTGACCGACGACGGTTACGCGGTGATGCCGCATGTTCCGGCCCGCCTCATCCGCGACAAGGCGATGCTGGAAGACTGGATCAGCCGTTACGTGAACGAGGCAGGCGTCAGCCAGGCTCTGCTTCTGGCGGGCGGCCTTACCTCTCCGAGAGGCGAACTCGACAGCTCGCTGCAGCTTCTCGAAACCGGCCTGTTTGGCCGTTACGGCTTCAAGCGCCTGCATGTCGCCGGCCATCCTGAAGGCAACAAGGATATCGACAGGGACGGCACGACAAGGCTCGCCGACCGAGCCTTGAAGTTCAAGCAAGCCTATTCGGAAAACAGCGATGCCGAGATGGCGATCGTCACCCAGTTCGCCTTCGATGCCGGATCGATAACCCGCTGGGCCGTGCGTATCGCCGAAGCAGGCGTGACGCTGCCGATCCATCTCGGCGTTGCCGGCCCGACCAAGCTGCAGACGCTGATCAAGTTCGCCATTTCCTGCGGTGTTGGCCCGTCACTGAGCGTGTTGCAACGCCGCGCCATGGATCTGAGCAAGCTGCTCGTTCCCTACGAACCGGATGAATTCCTCACCGAGATCGCCAATTACAAGGCGATCCATCCGCAAAGCCTGATCGAGCAGATCCACGTCTTCCCGCTAGGCGGCATCCGTGCCAGTGCCGACTGGGTGAACGAGCGCGTGCTCAAGGGTAAGGTAGCGAGCCAATAGCTCGATAATGGACGTCAAAACGAAAACGGCGCGATCCGAAGACCGCGCCGTTTTTCTTATCGTGGAAGAGACCGCGATCAGCCCGAGATATAGGGCAGGATCTCATTCGTACCGCGCCAGATCATTTCCAGCGACACGTAGAGAATGACGGCGAGACCGACATAGGCGATCCAGCGATGCTTGTTGAGCAGGCGGGCGATGAAGCTCGCAGCCACGCCCATCAGCGCGATCGACAGAACCAGACCGAAGATCAGAACTTCCGGATACTCGTGTGCGGCACCGGCAACGGCCAGAACGTTATCGAGCGACATGGAAACGTCGGCGATGACGATCTGCCAGGCGGCCTGGGCAAAGGTCTTGCGCGGTGCGCCACCGGCAACGGTACCATCCGTATTGAGATCGCTGTCGGCCAGTGCCTCGTTGGCTTCGTCCTCGTGGTGGTGAGGCGTTCTGAGTTCGCGCCACATCTTCCAGCAGACCCAGAGCAGCAGCACGCCACCGGCGAGCAGCAGGCCGACGATCTGGAGAAGCTGCGTGGTGGCGAGAGCAAAACCGATACGCAATACCGTGGCGGCGATAATGCCGACCAGAATGGCCCTGGCGCGCTGCTCCTTCGGCAGACCGGCAGCAGCAAGACCGATGACGATTGCATTGTCACCGGCCAGAACCAGGTCGATCATGATAACTTGCGCGAGGGCGGACAAGGCCTCCGGCGTAAAGAATTCCATCATTTGACACCCTATCTCAAGATGGGGTGCCCCATGTCCTGACGACCCTTGGGAACATTTCCGAAGCACGCAACGGGATACACCCGTGCAACGCACGCTCCTTGAGACCAAAAACCATCACGACACCAGGCACCGGCATTGGAAAATCCAGTCCGACATCACAGCTCAAGATAAGCTGCCAGAGGGGCCCGGTCCTGGTCGAGCGAGATTTAGCGCCAGAGCCGCACGAACTCAAGGGGCTGGATCACAAATCCGTGGGGTCATCGTGATCCTTCAAGAAATGCCGCAGCCCGCCTTTCGAGAAGCCCGGGGGTCTGACACCCGCATTTCTCACTTGGTAATGCGTTTTTGCAGGCTATCGAGGATACGCTTACCGAGCGCCTGATAGTCTTCATCGAAATGATGTCCGCCGTCGATCGCCACCGTTTCCACCCCGGATGTCTTCATCGACGGGCAGGGATCGTCGTCCTCTTCCGTGCCGTAGATACATTGCACGAGGCTGCTCTTGATCTTGGCGATATCGTCGACCGTCGTCCCGCCCTCGCCGGGCGCCCGCCATGCCGAGCCATCCGGTGACCGAGATTTCGAAATCGACCTCCTTGGAAAGCGCCAGCAGTGAAAGCTGCTTCACCCGCCGCTTCGTTGCCTTGGGCAGAAGATTATAGGAGGCCGGAATGACGTCTGCCCCGAACGAATACCCGATCAGCACGACATTCGAGACGCCCCATTGTTCGGTATAGGTATCGATGATGCGTTTCAGATCGTCTGCCGTTTCCTGTGGAGTGCGCTTTGCCCAGAAATAGCGAAGCGAGTCGACGCCGATAACCGGCACACCCTGGGTCTGCAGATATTCGCCAAGTTCGCTGTCCAGGTCACGCCAGCCGCCATCGCCGGAATAGACGATCGCCATCGTGTCCATTGCCGGCTTGGCGTCGAGAACGGCAAGCGGCAGATCGAGCGCGCCCTCGGATTTTCCCGCTGAGAGCTGGTTCTGCAGCCATGTCCCGAGATAATCCTCGGCGTCATCGGAGGTTTCCTTGACGACGATATCGCTGTGCGCCTGCTTCAGGGTAAGCGCATGCGCCTTGCCGGCGGCATCCGCATCGGGCGTGAAGGCAATCGTCACCGGTGCAGGAAGCACCCCGTTGGTCAAGCCGTAAACAATGCCGGTATCGGTCGGGCGCTTGTCGGCCGGTGTGCAAAGCTGTTTCTTCAAAGGAACCACTTCGCCCGGATCGACGGCGATCGCGCCGCCGATCGTTGCAACCGGGCTTTGCGCGATCATTGCGAGCGCAAGCGTAGCCCCCTCCTTGGCGCCGGCGATGATCGGATGCCGGTATTCGCGGTTCGCCACCCGGCGCTGCACCTGCTGCGAAAGGTCCTCGATATCGGAGACCATGTAGATGCAGTCACCGTCATCCGCGGCAAGCGATTGCATATAGGATGGAAAATCGATGCCGACGACGGCAGCGCCACTGTCTACCAGATCCTTCGCCTGCGCTTCCTCGGCAGGACCCCAGCCTTTCGCATCGGAGATCAGGAACACCATGCCGGCCAGATCCTGCCCCTGCGGCAGATAGATATGCGGCGAGGGAATGAACCCGGTATGATAATCCTGTGTCGACGTGGCGTTCTGGGCCGGGCCTGCTGCCGGCGGCTGTGTTGTTGCGGTCTGGGCATACGTCCCGGACGCAAAAGCCATGCCCAGGCTGGCCGCCAGGCCAAGAGCCAACAAGTGAGGAAGACGCATTCTCATTTACCCACCACTCCTCTCAATCCACCACCGATCAAAAGCGTCGCATCCATCATCGCGACAGCCGGACCGATACCGGAAACGGCAAGATAGCGCGGTTCCCAGCGAGGGTGAAACTTGGATTTGAAGGCCTTCAGGCCTTTGAAATTGTAAAACCGTTCGCCGTGCTCGAAGATCACGCTGCCAATCCGGTCCCAGGCAGGAGCCGCCTCGCGCTGCGCCATGCCGGAAAGCGGCGCCATGCCGAGGTTGAACTGGCGAAAACCGTCATCGCGCAGATATTCCATAATCCTCACGAACAGAAAGTCCATCGAGCCCTTCGGCGCATCGGGTGCGAACCGCATCAGGTCGACCGTACCTTCCTGCTTGGTATCGGTAACCGCAAGTGTCGCAAAGGCAACGATCCGGCCTTCCTTACGCAGGACTGCGACCGGCTGCGACAGAACATAATCATCCCGGAAGGCACCGAGCGAAAATGTCTTTTCGCGCGTATTGTGCTCGTTGAGCCAGCCATCCGACACTTCGCGCAGCGCCTCGAGCTGGTTTGCCACCTCTTCCGGCTGAAGCATCTCGAATTCCAGCCCTTCGCGGACACCCTTGTTGATCGCCTGACGCAGACCCGATAGCCGGCTACCTTTAAGTTCGAACCCCGCAAGATCGACAACGGCCAGTTCGCCCAATCGGAAGGCGCGCATGCCGGCATCGGTACAATAGGCCAGAAGTTCCGGAGAAATCTGATAGAAAACCGCTCGTCCGCCGCCGGTTCGTGCCTCCTCGACAAAACGCCAGACCAGTTCGGCGATCTCGTCGCTCGGTCCGACCGGATCGAACAGCGCGATCCATGAGCGGCCCTGGATACCATACATGATGAAGGCGTTGCCGCTGGCCGAAAACATCAGGCGCTTGTCACCCATGCGCACGAGATTGGCATCGGCGAAATCCTGGGCCATGGCGATATTCGTCGCCTGTACTAGGTCTTCCGCCGTCGAAAGATCAGAACGCCTGACGGCGGGACGCAGCAGGCTGAACACCGACACGACTGCAGCCACGATCGCGATACCGAGCATGGCGCGCAATCCGCGCGGCGCTTCCGCCGAGAATTCGAACTGCCACCACAGCTCGCGACTGTAATCGACCTCACGATAGACGAAGAACAGGATCGTCGTGGCAGCCGCAACGAGGATCAGCATCGCCACGATCCAAGGCGGCGTCAGTGCCTGGCGCAACATCGAGGCCGGACGGTTGAACTGCCGCGCACTGAGCAGCAGTCCGGCCAAAAGCACCGTCATCATGATGGCTTCGAAAAGCGCCAGCGCCTTGAGCAGCGAGAACAACAGGCCGAGCGCCGTGCAGATGACCGCCGTCCACCACGCGCCATCCAGCCGTTGCGCCAGCCCACGGGCGCTGACGAAAAGCAGGATGCCGATGATGCTGGAGAGAAAATGCGCGCCTTCCACCAGCGGAAGCGGCATGTAACTGCCGAGGAAATCCAGATTGGAATCCGGCGTCGGCGTCACGCTCGAAAGAACCAGCATCGCCCCGGCGATCAGGGCGAAGGCCGAAAGCAGCAGCGGCGCAAGCCGGAATTCCAGCTTTCGCAATGTGGATGCGACCGGATGTTTCGACAGCTGCCGCGCTTCCAGGAAGATGACGAAAAGCGTTGCGATCAGCAGCGGCAGGACGTGATAGATGACCCGGTAGAGAACAAGGCTGCCGAGAACCTGGTCGATATCGACCCTGCTGCCGAGTGCCGCCACGATGATTGTCTCGAATATGCCGAGCCCTGCCGGAACGTGGCTGAGCACGCCGGCACCGACAGCCGTCGCATAGATCGCCAGAAACGAAGGCCAACCGATATCCGTCTGCGGCAGGAGGACGTAAAGCACAGATGCGGAGGCGGCAATATCGAGCGCGGTGACGAGAAACTGCTGCGACGAGGTGCGGCTGTCGGGCAACCGCAAATGCACCCTGCCGACCGAAATCCTGCGCCCGTCCCGGCCGATGAAGACCAGAATGCTCAGGCCGATGATGATGGCGAGAGCGACGACGCGGATAACCGTATCGCTGACGCCGATGATCTCGCCGACCCGAGGGGCAGTAACGAGGCAGGCAAGCGCCGTGACTGAAAGCAGGCCTATACCGAAGGCAAACGTGACGAAGGCGATGACGCGGCCGATGTCTTCCGGCGAAAGGCCGAGCCGCGAATAACCGCGAAACCGGATGGCGCCGCCGCTGAGCGCGCCGAAGCCGGCCGTGTTGCCGACCGCATAGGCGCTGAAGGCCGTCATCGCCACCGGTACCGGCGGCAGCTTTCTGCCGATATAGGTCAGCGCATTGAGATCGTAGCCGACCAGCGCTGCAAAACTGAGGCCGGTGAAGAAAACGGCGAGCGCAATCGACGACCACGAGGTCGACACCAGCGCTTCGATCACCTCGTCATAACTGACTTCCGTCGTCAGCTCATAGATTGCAAACGCGGTGAAGCCGAAGACCAGAAGAACGATGAATGAAACGAACAGACCTCGATAGGCCTGGAAAAAATCGCGGACGTGACTGCTGGGACTGTTGGACGCCATGGGCTGCTTTGCCTCGGAGACAAGCGATAACATCGGGAAACGCGGAGCGAAAAGCAACCGGATCACGGCTTAAGTGTGTCATCCGCTGATTTGCGCAACTGCTCCTATCACATGCTTCCTAATATCGCTTGACGGATTTTGCCGGACCCATATAGTTTAAACTTAAAATAATGACACGTGGGAACGTCGGGAGATATTCATGCGCATCGTCTGCATCGGTGGCGGTCCGGCAGGGCTCTATTTCGCCCTGCTGATGAAGAAGTTTCATCCCGAACACTCGATTTCGGTCGTCGAACGCAACCGGCCCTATGACACATTCGGCTGGGGTGTTGTCTTTTCAGATGCCACCATGGTGTCGATGCGCGCCTGGGATCCGGACAGTGCGGCCGAGATCGAGGACGCCTTCAACCACTGGGATGATATCGAGCTTCTGTTCAAGGGCACCCGCCAACGCACATCCGGTCACGGCTTCGTCGGCATCGGCCGCAAGAAACTCCTGAACATCCTGCAGCGCCGCTGCGAAGCGCTTGGCGTCGAACTGGTATTCGAAACCGATTCCGACGGTGATACCGACTACCCCGATGCCGACCTGGTCATCGCCTCCGACGGCTTCAACTCGAAGATCCGCAACCGTTATCCGGAGGTTTTCGAGCCGGATCTCGCCGTGCGTCCGAACCGCTATATCTGGCTCGGCACCAACAAGCTTTTCGATGCCTTCACCTTCGATTTTCGCAAGACCGACCACGGCTGGTTCCAGGCGCATATCTACAAATTCGACGAAAACACCTCGACTTTCATCGTCGAGACGACCGAAGAGGCTTACGAAAAACACGGCCTCGGCCAGATGGACCAGCAGGCTTCGATCGATTTCTGCCAGAGCCTGTTTTCCGAAGTGCTTGAAGGCGCCGAACTGATGACCAATGCCCGGCATCTGCGCGGTTCCGCCTGGCTGAATTTCAATCGCCTTATCTGCGGCAAGTGGAGCCATTTCAACGGCAACTCCCATGTCGTTCTGATGGGCGATGCCGCTCATACCGCCCATTTCGCCATCGGTTCCGGCACCAAGCTTGCGATCGACGACGCGATCGAACTGACCAACCAGTTCAACAGGCTCGGCCATACGAAAGAGGCGATCCCGCAGGTTCTGAAAACCTATGAGGAAATCCGCCGCGTCGACGTTGCCCGCATCCAGAACGCGGCACGCAACGCGATGGAGTGGTTCGAAGTGGTGGGCGAGCGTTATGCCGACACGCTGGAGCCGCCGCAATTCATGTATTCCATGCTGACCCGCTCGCAGCGCATCAGCCACGAGAACCTGCGCCTTCGCGATCCGGTGTGGCTCGATGGATATGAACGCTGGTTTGCGCAAAGGAACGGCATCGAGGTGAAAGGCAATGGCCGAACACTGCCGCCGATGTTCACCCCCTATTCGCTGCGCGGCACCGATCTGCCGAACCGCATCGTCATGTCGCCCATGGCCATGTATTCGGCAAATGACGGATTGCTGGACGATTTCCACCTCGTTCATCTCGGTTCCCGCGCACTCGGTGGCGCGGGCCTTGTCTTTGCCGAGATGACTTGCGTCTCGCCCGATGCCCGCATCACCCCCGGATGCCTCGGTCTGTGGAACGACGAGCAGGCCGCGGGCTGGAAACGTTTCGTAACCTTCGTCCATGCCAATTCGGACGCCAAGGTCGGCATCCAGCTTGGTCATGCGGGCCGAAAAGGCGCGACGAAACTTGCCTGGGAAGGTATCGACCAGCCGTTGGAAGACGGCGCATGGCCGCTGATTTCCGCCTCCGCCCTGCCCTATCTGGAAAACAGCCAGGTGCCGAAAGCGATGGACCGGGCCGACATGGACCGGATAAAGGCCGATCATGTCCACGCGGCGCAATACGCCGCCGAAGCCGGCGCCGACTGGCTCGAACTTCACTGCGCCCACGGTTATCTTCTGTCGAGCTTCCTCTCGCCGCTCACCAATATCCGTACCGATGAATACGGCGGCAGCCACGAAAACCGCGCCCGTTATCCGCTGGAAGTTTTTGCCGCGATCCGCGAAGTCTGGCCGTCGGACAAGCCGATCTCCGTGCGCCTCTCCTGCCACGACTGGGCCGATGGCGGTAATACGCCGGAGGACGCGGCGATCTTCGCCAGAATGTTCAAGGACGCGGGCGCTGACCTGATCGACTGCTCGTCCGGTCAGGTGTCGAAGGAGGAAAGGCCGGTCTATGGCCGTCTGTTCCAGACGCCTTTCTCCGACAAGATCCGCAACGAGATCGGCATTCCGACCATCGCGGTCGGCGCGATTTCCGAGGCCGATCAGGCAAACTCGATCATCGCTGCCGGCCGTGCCGATCTCTGCGCCGTCGCCCGCCCGCATCTCGCCGACCCGGCCTGGGTTCTGCATGAGGCGGCCAAGATCGGCCTGACGAACATCGCCTGGCCGAAACAGTACCTCTCCGGCAAGACGCAGTACGAGACGGGCCTTGCCCGCGCCGCAGCAGCGCCGCCAGCCGTCGGCCCCTCGGTCGCAGCGAGATAGGATGGCAGGATGAACATGGTTTCCGGCAAACTCGCAGGCCACCACGCTCTCGTCACGGGCGCAGGTTCGGGCATCGGCTCAGCGATTGCTAGGTCTCTCGTCGAGGCTGGCGCACGCGTGACCCTGGCTGGACGTCGGATCGAACCGCTGCAGACACTCTCCGCCGAGCTGGGAGCCGACCGGACCTCTATCGTCTCGCGCTTCGACGTCACGGATGCCGCAGCGATAAAAACCGGACTGGAGCAGGCGCGCGAAAAATTCGGGCCGGTCACGATCCTTGTCAACAATGCCGGTGAAGGCCCGAGTGCGCCTTTCGAAAAGACCTCGCTCGACCTGTGGAACCGGGTGATGGCGGTGGATCTGACCGGCGTCTTCCTGGTGACCCAGGCCGTATTGCCGGACCTGAAGGCACATGGCGCGGGTGCGCGCATCATCAACATCGCCTCGACCGCGGGACTGACGGGTTACGCCTATGTCTCGGCCTATGTCGCTGCGAAACACGGCGTCGTCGGCCTGACCCGCGCATTGGCGCTGGAACTGGCAAAGGCCGGCGTGACGGTGAATGCCGTCTGCCCCGGTTTTACCGATACGCCGCTGATTGCCGGTTCAATCGCAACGATCGTGACAAAGACCGGCCGCTCGCCGGAACAGGCATTGAGCGAGTTCACCAAGTCCAATCCGCAGGGTCGGCTGGTCAAGCCGGAGGAAGTCGCCGATGCGGTCCTCTGGCTCGCCTCTCCCGGTGCCTCGTCAATAACCGGCCAGTCTATCGTGGTGGCCGGCGGAGAAATCATGGCGGGCTGACCATCATGATCCAAGGGCATGATCCAAAAACGAGAACGGGGAGCAGCACATGGACTTGCAGAAAGGCATTACCGCAAACGGTACCGGCTATAATGATGTGAAATGGAACATCCTCGGACAGATCTATTTTCCGAAGGCGGTCAGTGACGACACTTTCGCCTTCGAAACCAACAGCGAGCCTGGCCAGTTCGTGCCGGTGCATATCCATCCGAACCAGGATGAGTTCATCCTCGTCCAGGAAGGTGAACTGGATCTCAAGCTCGATGGCCAGTGGAGCAAGGCGAAGGCAGGCGATCTGGTTCGCATGCCGCGCGGCGTACCGCATGGCTATTTCAACAAGTCCGACAGGCCCTGCCGCGCACTCTTCTGGGTTTCGCCGGCCGGAAAGCTCGAGGACCTGTTTATCGAGCTGAACGAAAAGACCGACGTGGACGAGATCGTCAGACTTTCGGCAGCCCACGACGTGGATTTCCTGCCGCCGGCGGCCAATGATTGACAAGGATGAATCGACATCGGCCGCCCCTTAGGGCGGTTGGTGGCGAATGGGAGGAAAAGACGGCATGAGCAATCTGACGGAGCGCAATTTTCGCAATCACCAGACCCGGCACTTTCTCTGGGAGGTCAGCGAGGACGGCCGTGTCGGCACGATCCGGCTCAATCGGCCGGAACGCAAGAACCCGCTGACCTTCGAAAGTTACGCCGAACTGCGCGACCTGTTTCGCGACCTTGCCTATGCCTCCGATATCCGCACCATCGTCCTGACCGGCGCCGGCGGCAATTTTTCTTCCGGCGGCGACGTGTTCGAGATCATCGAACCGCTGACGAAAATGGCGATGCCCGATCTTCTGGCCTTCACCCGCATGACCGGCGATCTGGTCAAGGCGATGAAGAAATGCCCGCAGCCGATCGTCGCCGCCGTAGACGGCGTTTGTGCTGGTGCCGGCGCGATCCTCGCCATGGCATCCGACATCAGGCTGGCGGCACCGGAAGCCAGGACTGCATTTCTCTTTACCCGCGTTGGTCTTGCCGGAGCAGACATGGGCGCCTGCGGGATCCTGCCACGCATCATCGGCCAGGGTCGCGCAGCCGAGCTTCTCTTCACCGGCCGCGCGATGACGGCGGAGGAGGGACATGGCTGGGGGTTCTTCAACGCCCTTCACGCATCGGACGCGCTTGAGACTGAAGCGCTGAAACTCGCCCATTCGCTGGCCGATGGCCCATGGTTCGCCCATACGATGACCAAGACCATGCTGAACCAGGAATGGGCGATGGGCCTCGAAGAGATGATCGAGAGTGAAGCCCAGGCCCAGGCGATCTGCATGGCGACCAAGGATTTCCGCCGGGCCTTCGAGGCCTTTGCCGAAAAGCGCAAGCCGGTCTTCGAGGGCAACTGATGGCGATCGTTTCGGCCCTCACCGGCCCCTCGCGCGATTTTATCGACTGGCCTTTCTTCGACGGCAGCCACAAGGCGCTTGCGGAAAAGCTCGACGCCTTCGCAGCCTCCGGCGCGCTTGCCGATATCGACCATGCCGACACCGACAGGGCCTGCCGCAAGCTTGTAAGATCACTGGGCCAGGCGGGCCTGCTCGATGCTGCAACCGGTGCAGGCGGCGAGCAACCGATCGACAGCCGCGCCACTTGCCTGACCCGCGAAACGCTGGCCTGGCATGACGGGCTGGCCGATTTCGCCTTCGCCATGCAG
>DLSX01000123.1:29434-31247 GCA_002500765.1 Neorhizobium sp. UBA7851 | reverse complement strand
TCAGAAATTGCAAGTGAGGGGATAGCCCCGGGCAAATTGGAACCCGCCCGGGACTACGGTATTAGGCAGCAAGATCCCGCAGAACGGTCTGCAGGATGCCGCCATTGTTCATGTAGATGACCTCGTCGAGCGTATCGATGCGGCAGAGGATGTTGATCTCCTTCACCGTGCCGTCGCCGTAGGTGATCTTGGCCACCTTCCACTCGCGTGGCTTGATATCGCCTTCCAGCCCCTCGATGGTAACGATCTCGTCACCCTTGAGGTTGAGCGAAGCCCAGGTCGTGCCCTCTTCGAAGACGAAGGGAACGACGCCCATGCCGACCAGGTTNNTGGAGCGATGGATGCGCTCGAAGGACTGCGCGATGACCGCCTTGACGCCGAGCAGGTTGGTGCCCTTGGCGGCCCAGTCGCGTGACGAACCGTTGCCGTATTCGACGCCGGCGAAGATGACCAGCGGCGTGCCCTCTTCCTTGTATTTCATCGCCGCATCGTAGATCGACATCTCTTCCTTCGACGGATAGTGGATGGTGTAGCCACCCTCCTTGCCGTTCGGGCCGAGCATGTGGTTGCGGATGCGGATATTGGCGAACGTGCCGCGCATCATCACCTGGTGATTGCCGCGACGCGTGCCGTACTGGTTGAAATCGGCAACCGCGACGCCGTTTTCCGTCAGATAGGCACCGGCCGGAGACGCAGCCTTGATCGAACCGGCCGGAGAAATATGGTCGGTGGTGATCTTGTCGCCGAAGAGACCGAGCACCCGAGCACCCTTGATGTCCTTCAGGCCGGCCCCCGTCTTGCCCATGCCGACGAAGTAAGGCGGGTTCTGCACATAGGTCGACTTGTCGTCCCAGGCATAGGTCTCGCCATCCGGAATCTGCACGGCCTGCCAGTTCTCGTCGCCCTTGAACACGTCCGCATATTTCTGCTCGAACAGTTCACGGGTGACGTATTTCTGGATGAATTCTTGCACTTGCGCAGAGGTCGGCCAGACATCCTTCAGGAACACCGGCTGGCCATCGCTGCCAATCCCGAGCGGCTCCGTCGTCAGGTCTTTTTGCACCGTACCGGCGAGCGCGTAAGCCACGACCAGCGGCGGCGAAGCCAGGTAATTGGCCTGCACGTCCGGCGAGATACGGCCTTCGAAGTTACGGTTGCCCGAAAGCACGCCCGCAACAATCAGCCCCTTGTCGTTGATCGTTTTGGAAATCGGCGGCGGCAGCGGACCGGAATTGCCGATACAGGTGGTGCAGCCGAAACCGACAAGGTTGAAGCCGAGCGCATCGAGATCCGTCTGCAGGCCGGACTTGGCGAGATATTCGCCGACGACCTGAGATCCCGGTGCAAGCGAGGTCTTGACCCAAGGCGCAGTCTTCAAACCCTTGGCAACGGCGTTGCGAGCCAGAAGGCCGGCAGCGATCAGCACGCTCGGGTTCGAGGTATTGGTGCAGGACGTGATGGCGGCAATCGCCACATCGCCATGGCCGAGATCGAAATCGGTGCCCTCGACAGCATAACGGTTATCGAGCTGACCCGGCTTCTTGTAGTCGCTCTCCATCGAACCGGCGAAACCGGAAGCGATGTTTTCCAGCGGAATGCGGCCTTCCGGACGTTTCGGACCGGCCATCGACGGCACGACATCACCGAGATCGAGTTCCAGCGTATCGGTAAAGACAAGCTCGGAACCGTCCGTATCACGCCACATGCCTTGAGCCTTGGAATAGGCTTCCACAAGCGCGATACGCTCCTTGGTGCGGCCGGACATGTTGAGATAGTTGACGGTTTCAGCATCGACCGGGAAGAAGCCGCAGGT
>DLSX01000123.1:5331-29309 GCA_002500765.1 Neorhizobium sp. UBA7851 | reverse complement strand
TCGATACCGCCAACGCCCCAGCCCAAAACACCAAGACCGTTGATCATCGTCGTATGGCTGTCGGTGCCGACGCAGGTATCCGGATAGGCGGTGACTTCGCCGTCTTCCTCATTGGTCCAGACGGTCTGGCCGAGATATTCGAAATTCACCTGGTGGCAGATGCCCGTGCCGGGCGGCACGACGCGAAAATTCTTGAACGCCTGCTGGCCCCATTTGAGGAACCGATAGCGCTCGCCATTGCGCTGGTATTCCAGTTCCACATTGCGGGCAAAGGCGGTCGGCGTGCCGAATTCGTCGACAATGACCGAGTGGTCGATGACGAGATCGACGGGCACCAGCGGATTGATCTTTTCCGGATCGCCGCCGAGCGCCTTGATGCCGTCACGCATGGCGGCAAGGTCGACGACCGCCGGAACGCCGGTAAAATCCTGCATCAGCACGCGCGCCGGTCGATAGGCGATTTCGGCCTCGGTCAGGCCCTTGTTGTTCAGCCATTCGGCAACCGAAAGGATCTGCTCTTTGGTGACGGACTGGCCGTCTTCGAAGCGCAACAGGTTTTCGAGGAGAACCTTCATCGAGAAGGGCAGCTTGGAAACACCCGTCAGCCCGTTCGCTTCGGCTTTCGGAAGCGAGTAATACACGTAGTCCTTACCGCCTACGGTAAGGACGGAACGACATTGAAAGCTATCGATAGATTTGGTCACGGAAAATAACCCCGCTGATATCAAGAGCCAACACGCGCGTGCGGACACCTATGCACTTGAGAATGCACTATAGGATGCGGGTGCGGCCATTTCCGCTGTCCGCACGAGAAGATTTGTGGTCTTCAGGTCCGGCGCCGAGTGGAAGTCACGCCGACCGCTGGCGTGGTTGCTATGTATATAGATAGTTTCTAAGAACCTTCCAGACACTTTGTCGCAGCGTGCGAAAGATTTTTTTAGCGCTAGATGACTGAGAACTTAAACAAGGTTTCCGGAATGCGGCTGACGGCCGAAAACTTGAGCGCCAGACGCGGCGAAGACCTGATTTTCAAGGACGTTTCGTTCTGTCTCGAAGGTAGTCAAAGCCTTGTCCTGACAGGGAAAAACGGCTCGGGAAAGTCGAGCCTGCTGCGCACGGTGGCAGGTCTGTTGCGTCCCGAGAGCGGTCGGGTGACATGGGTTTCGGAGAGTGCCGAAGCCGGAATGCGCGCCGCCGAAGCCTGCCATTACCTCGGCCACCGCAACGCGATGAAAGCCGAGCTGAGCGTGTCGGAGAACCTCTCCTTCTGGCGTGACTTCCTTGGCGATTTCCATGGCAATACCGGCATGAGCGTCGGCGAGGCAGCAGAACAGGTCGGCCTCGGCGGCATCACGCATCTGCCTTTCGGTTATCTCTCCGCCGGCCAGCAGCGCCGCATGGCCTTTGCCAAGCTGCTCGTCGCCTGGCGCCCGGTCTGGATCCTGGATGAGCCGACGGCAGCGCTGGACGTGAGTGCGGAAGAGGTGTTCACGGGGCTGATAAAGCAACATCTGGCCGCTGGCGGCATCGTGCTTGCAGCGACCCACCAGCCGCTCGGGCTGGAGGATGCGCGGGAATTGCGGATGACGGGGTTTGCCGGCGTGATGGAGGAGATGTGGTGATGATCGTGTCTGCTTTGCAGCCCCTCATCCGCCTGCCGGCACCTTTTCCCCGTTCTGACGGGGAGAAGGGATATGCCGCGCCCTCTCCGTCTCACGTTTGCGTCGGGCAGGGCACGTCCCCTCTCCCCGCTCGCGGGGAGAGGGCTAGAGTGAGGGGCCGCCTCGACAGCAACGACAACGGAAAGCTCCCACAATGACCGCCCTCCTCCTCCGCGACCTGAAACTCTCGGTGCGCGCCGGTGGTGGCGCGCTGATCGGTGTTCTGTTCTTCATGACGGTCGTTGCCGTCATTCCCTTCGGCGTCGGCCCCGATCTCAATCTTCTTTCCCGCATCGGCCCTGCGATCGTCTGGATCGGCGCGCTGCTCTCCGCCCTGCTCGGCCTCGACCGCATGTTCCAGACCGATCGCGAGGATGGCTCGCTCGATCTGATCCTGATGCAGGAACATCCGCTGGCATTGACGGTGCTGGTCAAATGCCTCGCCCACTGGCTCGGCAACGGCCTGCCGCTGGTCATCGCCTCGCCGCTTCTCGGCCTGTTCATGAACATGAGCGAAGTCGCGATCGGCGCAACCATGCTGACACTGCTGGTCGGCACGCCGGCCCTCACCTTCATCGGCGCAGTCGGGGCGGCTGTTGCCGTCGCCCTTCCGCGTGGCGGCCTGCTCGTCTCGATCCTGGTCCTGCCGCTGGCAATCCCGGTTCTGATCTTCGGCGTCAGCGCTTCTTATGCAGCAGTTCAAGATCCTGCCCCCTTCATGCCGCCTTTTCTGATATTGGTGGCCATCACGATGTTTTTTGCAGTGATCGGTCCTATCGGTGCGGCGCTCGCTTTGCGAAACACGGCTGATTGATTAGAATCATTCTTGATCCCGCACTATCCGGTTAGAAAGCCCCATGCCCGAAAGTCTCGCCATCACGAAATTCTCCGATCTGGCCAACCCGACACGGTTCCTTGGCCTGGCGGCGCGCATCCTGCCCTGGATGGCAGGGATCACTGCGATCCTGTTTGCGATCGGCCTTTACCTGACCTTTTCAAGCGAAGGCGATTACCAGCAGGGCATGACGGTGCGCATCATGTATGTGCATGTGCCGGCCGCCTGGCTGTCGATGATGTGCTATTCGGTCATGGCCGTCTCTGCGATCGGTACGCTCGTCTGGCGTCACCCGCTGGCGGATGTCTCCCACAAGACCGCCGCTCCGCTCGGCGCGGCCTTCACCCTGATCGCGCTTGCCACCGGCTCCCTCTGGGGCAAGCCGATGTGGGGGACATGGTGGGTGTGGGACGCGCGACTGACCTCCGTCTTCGTGCTGTTCCTGATGTATCTCGGCCTGATCGCCTTGAACCGCGCCATGGATGATCCGGGCAAGGCCGCCCGCGTCTCGGCCGTGCTGATCCTCGTCGGCTTCGTCAACATCCCGATCATCAAGTTTTCCGTCGACTGGTGGAACACGCTGCACCAGCCGGCAAGCGTGATCCGACTGGATGGCCCGACGATCGACAAGGAATTCCTCTGGCCGCTTCTGATCATGGCGATCGCCTTCACGCTGCTTTTCTTCACGCTGCATATAGCGGCGATGCGCAACGAGATCTGGCGCCGGCGTGTCTCGGCACAGCGCCGCATGGCCGCGCGCATGGCGGGCCAGAAATCGACGAAGGAAGCGTAAGATGAGCCACACCTTCTATATCTCCGCCTCCTATATCGTCGCCGCCATCGTCATCTTCTGTCTGATCGGCTGGGTCTGGCTCGATGGGCGTGCCCGGCAGAAGGAGCTTGCCGAACTCGAAGCATCCGGTATTCGCCGTCGTTCCGCCACACCGGCCCCGACGCCTGCCGACGGAGCCGTGTCATGACATCGGAAACCGAAGATACGAACCTCAAGCCTCAGCGAAACCGCTCCCGTTACGCACTGGCGCTGATGCCGCTGGTGATCTTTGCAGGTTTTGCCACCATTGCGGGCAAGATGCTGTACGACCAGGATGTCAACGGGCTCGACGTCTCCGCCATCCCGTCTGCTCTCATCGGCAAGAGAGCGCCATCGCTTGCACTGCCGCCGCTGGAAGGCTCCAAGACCGCAGCCCTCGACAATGCCGCCATCAAGGGCAAGCTGACTTTGGTCAACGTTTTCGCTTCCTGGTGCGTGCCCTGCCGTCAGGAGCACCCGATCCTGAAGGAACTGGCAAACGACAGCCGGCTCAATATCGTCGGCATCAACTACAAGGACCGCAACGACAACGCCCTGCGTTTTCTTGGCGAACTCGGCAATCCCTACAAGGCGATCGGCGTCGACCCGAACGGCAAGGCGGCGATAGACTGGGGCGTTTATGGCATTCCGGAAAGTTACCTCGTCGGCCCTGACGGCACGATCCTTTACAAGAAGGTCGGTCCGTTCGATGAGCGCAGCCTGACGCGGGACCTGCTGCCGGCCATCGAAAAAGCCGCGGCGGCGGCCAAAAACTGACCTTACGAAACGATCCTGAGCGGCGGCGGCCCTTCCGGTGGCCGTTGCCCCTCGGAAACCACCCTGTTTCTGCCGGAATTCTTGGCACTGTAGAGACAGGCATCCGCACGAACGATGGCATCGCGCACGAAGTGATCGCCGGGTGCGGTCATGGAAACGCCAAAACTTGCGGTGATCAGCCCGTCGACGCCATGCGCATGCCAGTCCATCGCCTCGAAGCCAAGCCGCGCCTGCTCTGCCTTCTGCGCCGCCTCGGCTAGACTTGCCCCCGGCAGGAACGCCACGAATTCCTCGCCGCCGAAGCGAGCAATCGCGGCGCTTTTAAGGTTTGCGCTCAGTATCTGCGCAAAACCAATGATGACATGATCGCCTGCGGCATGGCCGAAACGGTCGTTGACCTGCTTGAAATGGTCGATATCTCCGATGATCACGGCACCGGCGGGAAACGCCCCGCTCTTGGCTGTCGGAAGCGCCTGCTCGAAACCGCGGCGGTTGAGCAGCCCGGTGAGCGGATCGCGTTCCGCCGCATCCCGGTGGCCCATGATGATGTCTGAAGCGACCGAACCAAGCACTGTCAAGGCCATGATGAAGCCGACAATGCTGGCGGTAATCTGCATCAGGAAGGCATAGTCGGACGACAGGAACTGGTCGAGAGATTCGAAATTATCCGCAGATGTCGAGGCGAGCAGGACAGTCACTCGAACCACAGTCTCGATCACCACCAGCGAAGCCATGACCACCAGCATCCGGTCGATCAAGGACCTCGAAAAGCGCCACACGGCGGCAATGGATATCGCGAGCAGGATGGCCAGCGATGAATCGCCGATTGCAAGCTGAGACCGAAGGTTCTCGTCCCCCAGGATAAACCAGCAGACGACAACGAAGGCGACAAGCGCGAAAGAAAGACGGTACAGAAGCAGATGCGGTCGCTTGAAGCGAACGAGAAGGGCTTGTCCGTAGAGAAGGAACGCGCTGAAAAACAGCGCATTGGCAATCACCGCCTGGACGGAAAAAGGCAGCGCAAAACCGATAATCGGGAAGGCGAAGCCGACGGAAGACAGGACATATCCCAGCCCCCAGTAACGTGCGGAACCATCGGACCATCGGTCGGCAATTAGGAAAATAGTGCCGAAAACCAGAAAAATGAACGGCAATAGGTAGGCGAAATTATCGGTCTGTTCCATTTGACCCTGTGCAGAAAGCTTTCATGCATCCTGTCGGCAATGCTTAAGCCCTAGGCCCAGAACGTTAACATTTCAACGACAGATCGATACCAGAAGCCGCCTCTTCACAGGGTTCAGCCCAGTGCGCCCTGCCATGTCCTGATCGCATCTATCGGCCAGACCAGCATCAATACGTTGAGCGTAAGGTTGTCGCGGATCAGCCAGCCGGTGAACAGTTCGAAGAAGATGGCAATCGTTACCGTCAGCCAGACAGGCATGCGGGCGGCGAACAGGAAACCCAGCGTCATGAACACCGTATCCATCGCCGAATTGAGGATGCTGTCACCCGAATAGCCGAGCGCCATCGTGGCGTTGCGATAACGGTCGATGATGAGAGGCGAGTTTTCAGCGATCTCCCATGCGGCTTCGATGAAAACCGCCAGCGCCAGGCGCTCGGGCACCGACGCGCGGCGCAGGACCAGCCAGCCGAAACCGTAAAATAGAAAGCCGTGGATGATATGCGACGGCGTATACCAGTCGGCCAGATGCTGGGAGTTTCCGGGCGAATTCACCCCCGTCTCGAACAGCTTGATATAACCGCATTCGCAGATCGGAACCCGCCCCATGAAATAGAGGATGACGATCTGAGCCAGGAACAGCGCAAGCGCTGCAAGCAGCCATTGTTTCGGCGACGGGCCGTATTCCCGCGCCGTGATCATCACTTGTCGGCTTCCGCGGTGGCAGCGTCCTGGACGGTATGGCGCATGATCAGCGGCATCTGCGCCAGCGTGAACAGGATGGTGATCGGCATCGTGCCCCAGACCTTGAAATTGACCCAGGCCTCGTCGGAGAAATTGCGCCAGACGAATTCGTTGAGCAGCGCGAGGAACAAGAAGAAGATGCCCCAGCGCAGCGTCAGTTTCTTCCAGCCTTCCGCATCGAGATTGAACGCGGCATTGAAGACATAGCCGAGCAGCGACTTGCCGAAGAACAATCCGCCGAGCAACACCACGCCGAACAGCGTGTTGACGATGGTCGGCTTCATCTTGATGAAGGTCTCGTCCTGCAGCCAGATCGACAACCCGCCGAACACCATGACCACCACACCCGAAACGAAGGGCATGACCGGCAGGTGTTTGAAGACGATTTTTGAAATCACCAGCGAGATCACGGTCGCGACCATGAACAGCGCGGTGGCGATCAGCAGCG
This sequence comes from Neorhizobium sp. UBA7851, assembly GCA_002500765.1. Lineage (GTDB taxonomy): Bacteria > Pseudomonadota > Alphaproteobacteria > Rhizobiales > Rhizobiaceae > Neorhizobium. Next base: position 22,853 of record DLSX01000123.1, on the reverse strand, counting down.
GCCCGCCGATGGCGGATAGAGCCGGGAATTTTCCGACCAGCCATTCGCCGCGCAGGTTGCCGAAGAAAAAGACCATGAGCGGGCCGAGCTCCAGCGCCATTTTCAGGCCCGGCTTCTGCTTCTCTTCCTTGGTCGGCTTGATATCGCTTTCGATCGTCTGCATGGAGTCCAACTTAGAATATGGGGTTGCGCGGAGCCAAATCGTTTTTCTGTGTCATCAATGCGGCGCGGGCGTCAGCCCTGCAATCGCTTCCGCAAAATCCTTTGCCTCGAAGGGCTCCAGATCGTCGACGCCTTCGCCAACGCCGATGAAATAGACCGGCAGCCTGTGCTTGGCAGCGATGGCCACAAGAATACCGCCCCGCGCCGTACCGTCGAGCTTGGTCATGATCAACCCGCTGACACCCGCCACGTTCCGGAAAATCTCCACCTGGTTCATCGCGTTCTGGCCGGTCGTCGCATCGAGCGTCTGCAACACGGTATGCGGGGCATCGGGATCGAGCTTGTTGAGCACACGGACGATCTTTTCCAGTTCCGCCATCAGCTCCGCCTTGTTCTGCAGCCGGCCGGCGGTATCGATGATCAGGACGTCGGATTTCTTTTCTTTCGCCTGCACATAGGCGTCATAAGCGAGACCGGCAGCATCGGCGCCGAGTTTGGTGCCGATGAACTCGGAATTGGTGCGATCCGCCCAGATCTTCAGCTGCTCGATCGCGGCAGCACGGAACGTATCGCCGGCGGCAAGCATGACCTTCAGGCCCGAGCCCGAAAGCTTGGCCGCCAGCTTGCCGATCGTCGTCGTCTTGCCGGTACCGTTGACGCCGACGACGAGGATGACATGCGGCTTGTGATTGAGATCGAGCTGCAGCGGTTTTGCGACGGGCGAAAGAACCTTGGTGATTTCCGCCGACATGATGCGCGACACATCCTCGCCGGTCACATCCTTGCCGTAGCGCTCGGAAGACAGCGTACCGGTGATCCGCATTGCCGTCTCGACGCCGAGATCGGCCTGGATCAACAGGTCTTCCAGATCCTCCAGCGTCTCGTCATCCAGCTTGCGCTTGGTGAAGAGGGCCGCAATCTGGCCGGTGAGCTGCGACGAGGTGCGGGCAAGCCCGGCCCGCAGGCGCTGGAACCAGGTAAGCTTCAGCGGCGGCACGACTGCTACGACTTCCGGCTCGGATTTAGAGGTGGAGAAACCCTTGGGGAGGACGGGTGCGACGTTAGGGGACGCGTTACCCCCCTCTGTCCTGCCGGACATCTCCCCCACAAGGGGGGAGATCGGCTGGTGGCTCGCGCCCTGCCCGACAACAGTCGTCGAGTCTGCAGAAATGTCATCTTGATCTGCCGACAGGCCACCTACCGATTCCTTGCCGTCCTCCGCGCCATCACCAAATGCAGCCGGAGACGGCACATCCGTGACCTCCCCCCCTGAGGGGGAGATGCCCGGCAGGGCAGAGGGGGGTGTTTCCGCAGAACCAGCACTATCAGTCTCGGCAGCAGCCTCTGCCTGCAGCAGCGACAAAGGCACGACACCGAGATCCGACGTCTCTTCCGCTCCGGCAAGCACGGTAGCGGCTTCGGCATCCTTCGTCACATCGGCAGAAGGCCCGCCTGCGGTCTCGATCTCCGTCGGCGCAACCGGATCAACCGGCGTAACCGGCAAGTCCTCGACGGCAACGCTGCCCGCTGCGGGCGACTGGTCTTCGACGGGTTTCTCGACAGGCTTTTCAACCGGCCGGTCAGCAGGCTTGTCGCCGAAGGTGAAGACGCGTTTTAAGAAGCTTGCCATTACTTACAATCCGTTTCGCTCAGGCCGCCTGCTCATGGGCAGCCAGAACCCGCATGTCGAGATGTTTGCCGTTATGTCCTGTAATCATAACGCGCTGGATGTCGCGGGGAACCAGCCCCGGCGCTGCAACCAGTGAAAAGTTTTCCGTATGCGCCATGCCGTTCATTTCGATGATGACGGTCTGCTCGGTCCCGACCATCCGGTCGAGATGCGCGTGATGCAGCGCCTCGCCGCGGGCGCGAAGCCTTGCAGCGCGCTCCTTGACCAGCACTCGGTCGACCTGCGGCATGCGCGCCGCCGGCGTACCGGGACGCGGACTATAGGGAAAGACATGCAGGAAGGAGAGCCCGGCCTCTTCGGCCAGGGTCGCCGCTCCCTCGAACATCTCCTCCGTCTCTGTCGGAAAACCGGCGATCATGTCCGCCCCGAAGGCGATCTCGGGCCGCAGCCGCCGCGCCTGTTCCACGAAGGCCAGCGCCTCGGCGCGGCTATGACGGCGCTTCATTCGCTTCAGGATCATGTCGTCGCCATGCTGCAGCGACAGATGCAGATGCGGCATGAAGCGCGGTTCGTCTGCGATCAGGTCCCAGAGATGCTGGTCCGCCTCGATACTGTCGATAGAAGACAGCCGCAGCCGCAGGATTTCCGGTACCTGCTTCAAAAGTGTCTTGGCGAGATAACCGAGCGTCGGATTGCCCGGAAGATCCGCACCATAGCTCGTTGCATCGACGCCGGTCAGCACGATTTCGCGATAGCCGCCCGCCACGAGCTTGCGCGCCTGCTCCACCACAGCTCCCATCGGCACCGATCGGGAATTGCCGCGGCCGTAAGGGATGATGCAGAAGGTGCAGCGATGATCGCAGCCGTTCTGCACCTGGATGAAGGCACGCACATGCCCGTCTATATGCTTGACCATCTGCGGCGCGGTGGCCTTGACGCTCATGATGTCGTTGACGCGCAGCTTTTCTTCCGCCGAAACGCCGAAATCCGGCAGCGACCGGTAGGAAGTGCTTGTCAGCTTCTCCTCGTTGCCGAGCACGACATCGACTTCAGCCATGTCGGCAAAGGTCTGCTTTTCGGTCTGCGCGGCACAGCCGGTGACGATGATACGGGCATGCGGATTTTCCCGCCGCGCCCGTCGGATCGCCTGCCGTGCCTGCCGCACCGCCTCGCCGGTCACGGCACAGGTATTGACCAGAACGGCATTGTTGAGCCCCGCCTTCTCGGCTTCGGCCCGCATCACTTCCGATTCATAGGTGTTGAGCCGACAGCCGAAGGTTATGACCTCGACGCCGCTCAATTTGCCTTCACCTCAGGTTCCGCATCACGCGAAAAGGCACCGGTCACCGGATCGACCTTGCCCGACCATTCCCATTCTGCAGGGCCTGTCATCACGACATGATCGTCCTCGCGCCATTCGATGACAAGCGGCTGGCGGCTGGGCGCGGAGGCGACGTCGATCGTTACCTTGCGGCCGGTGCGACCGGTACGGGCGGCAGAAACGCCGGCGGCACAGGCAGCAGAACCGCAGGCAAGTGTCAGGCCCGCGCCGCGCTCCCAGGTGCGGGTGCGCAAGCTGCTGTCGGATGTGACCTGCGCAAGGGTGATATTGGCCTTTTCCGGAAACATCGGATGGTTTTCCAGCATCGGGCCGAAGCGTTCCAGATCGAATGTCATCGGGTCCTTGTCGACCCAGAAGACCGCATGCGGATTGCCCATCGACATGGCCGAGGGCGAATGCAGGACCGGCGCATCGATCGGTCCGATCTGCAATTCGATCCGGCTCGTATCGAAGAACTCTTCCGACAGCGGGATCCTGTCCCATTGGAACACCGGCTTGCCCATGTCGACCGAGATCGTGCCGTCCTCATGCTCCTGCGCGTTGAGGATGCCGGCAACGGTCTGGAAAGTGAACGTCTTGCGGCCCGTCTCGGAACTGAGTGCCTGCACGACGCAGCGCGTGCCGTTGCCACAGGCCTGCGCCTTGGTGCCATCGCAATTGAGGATATCGATCCAGGCGTCTGTCCCTTGAGCCTTCGGATCATGGATCGCCATGATCTGGTCGAACTCGGTAGCCGGATCGGCAGCAAGCGTAATCGCCGCCTCAGGCGTCACCTTGTCGGTGCGGCCGCGCATGTCGACGACCAGGATCTTGTTGCCAAGCCCGTTCATGCGCGCGAATTCGACCTGTCCTGCCATGATGATATCCACTCTGAGGGCCGTTAAAACAGCAATGGCCCGCTTTCTACGGCGTATATGGCCGAAAGTGCTGCAAATTACCAGTGGCGGCGCATTTCCCTAAAGATTGGCGCAAAGCCCTGACGCGTGTTAGGGGAGCCGCAAAAAACGAGGCTTCACGATGTTACCCTGGGTTCAACTGGACAGTGCAAGGATACCGGACGATGGCGGCGAGCTGCGTCTGAAACAGCGTGGCCAGGAATTCTCCATCATGCTCGGCGCCAACGAGCTGATGAACAGCCGGCTGAGCGGCTCGGAAGAAGCGCTTGCCACGCTTTCCTGGGAGAAGATCAAGAACAGGCCGAAACCCGCAATCCTCATCGGCGGTCTCGGCATGGGTTTCACGCTCCGCGCCGCGCTCTCCATCGTCCCGCCGGATGCCACCGTCATGGTTGCGGAACTGGTGCCGGCCGTGGTCAAATGGGCACGCGGTCCGATGGCCGAAGTCTTCAAGGGTTGCCTCGACGACCCGCGGACAAGAATCCATCAGGGCGATGTCGGCGAACTCATCCGCGGTTCGAAGAACAGGTTCGACGCCATTCTTCTCGATGTCGACAATGGCCCCGACGGCCTGACACGCGACAGCAATGATGCACTTTATAATGGCCGCGGCCTGCGCGCTGCCCGTGAGGCCCTGCGCCCCGGCGGCGTACTCTCCGTCTGGTCATCCGGCCCGGATTACGGTTTTACCAAACGCCTGAAGGACACAGGCTACGAGGCCGAAGTCGTCAACACTCGAGCCAACGGCAAGCGCGGCGCCAAGCATGTGATCTGGGTGGCGACGCGCCGCGGATAGTGGCGCGGTAATCGATTATCCGAAGATTTCCTCGACCAGCGCATGCACGCGGCGAAAGGCAGCCTTGGCACCTTCGGCCGCTTCCAGCTCTTCCGCTTCTGTCAGCGGCAGGTCGTTATAGGCGGATACGAAATTGCGCCAATGCAGGCCACGGCCATCCGGATGACCGGCAAGATGCCGTGCGCCGAAATCGTCTGAAAGGCCGATCTTTGCCGCTTCCTTGCGCAGGAATGCAGCGCCGAGATTGGAGCCTTCCGCGACATAGACCCAGCCGAGTGCCTGGGCCGGCGTCAGCGGACCGGTCGTCGCGCTGAGTGCTTCCGGCACACCACCGAGATCGACGATATCCTGACGCAGCGCCTCGTAACGATTGCGCTCGGCCAGACCCGGCAGGCGGCAATTGAGGTCTTCGTCGGCGAAAAGCGGCGCCACATCGGCATGGAAATGATGCTGGACCTCGAGGAACAGCGCGTAGCGCTCGCGGCTGGCAAACGGCTCGGCCCGCATGATTCGCTTGTCGAGCGTGTCGTGCGTCCCGGTCGTCAGAGCCTTAAGCCGCTGGATACGGGTTTCTTCGGTAGGACGCTCTAGCTCGATCTGCATTACTTTCCCCATGCACTCATGTTTTTTCGCATCAAGCAAATCAAGGTGCGACAAGTCAAGCAGGACGTGAAGCCGGAACCTCGAAAACTTCACCCGGCCGCATCGGCCGGAAACGCTCGCGGGCGATCTTGCGCGCATCGAGCGCCGCATGCAGAGCCTCGACCGGCTGCTCGATACCCTCGTCGGTGAGCTTCACCGTACCCCAGTGATGACCGGCAACAAAGGAAGCGCCGCAAAGCTGCATGCCTTGGACCGCCTCTTCCGGATTCTGGTGCTGGGATTTCATGAACCAGCGCGGCTCATAGGCACCGAAAGGCAGGTTGGCGAGCCGGAACGGTCCGTGCTTCTCGCCGACAGCCTTGTAGTTGCGGCCCTCGTGAAATCCGGTATCGCCGATATGATAGATCTTTCCGGCAGGCGTCTCGAAAACGAAGGCGGCCCAGAGCGCCTCGCGCCGATCCCCCAATCCCCGCGCCGACCAGTGATGACAGGGCTCGCAATGGAAGGTCACGCCGGGACCGACCGTCTCGCTGCCACCCCAGTCCATCACCGTGATCCGCGCATCCGGCACGCGCGAACGAATGATCGCGTCATTGCCGAGAGGAGTGATGAAATGCGGCTTGTCGCGCCCCTGCAGCACCCAGAGCGTTTCGAGGTCGAGGTGGTCATAGTGATTGTGCGTGACCAGCACGATATCGATCGGCGGCAGGTCGCCGATACGGACGCCCGGCGGGTTGACGCGCTTGGGACCGGCAAAACTGAATGGACTTGTCCGTTCGGACCAGACCGGATCGGTGAGGATATTCAGCCCGGCGACCTGAATCAGCATCGAGGCATGCCCGATCATCGTCACCACGACCCGGTCGCCATTGACGCGCGTCTCAGGTACGGCCTGCGCAAACGGGCTGACGAACGTGTCGGGCCAGGGAATATTGCCGTTGCCGAATTTCCAGCGCAGCAGATCCAGTCCACCCCGCGGTTCCTCGCCGCCGGGATTGAAGAATGCCTTGCCATCGAAATGGTCGGAGACTGGCCCCGTGTAATACTTGTTGCCAGCCATGGCGCTCCTTGCGGTCACCCCGCCGGCAAGTGCCGCGATGGCTGCAAGACCGGACCATTTGAAGAATGTGCGACGGTTCATGAGATCAGTCCGATAGCGAGTTTTTTCAATGAGGAGCGCTAAGCAGATTCGATATCCGTCTTCGAAAAATCGTCTCCGACGAAAAGAAGTGGTGATCTAAGTTGCTTTGCGCAAGCATACGAGAAGCAGTCGCCGAAATTGAGCTTGGCAGAATGGCTGACGAAACGGCCATAGGTGCGAGCGGCATCGAGTGCCGTTTTATGCAGGCCGGTTGGAAGCTCGACTTCTATAGCGCCTATATCTCGCAGAAAACCTTCAACTGAAACCTGAGTGCTGGCAAGCAAATCGGGCGGCGTAGGAGCGTGTTCCCCAAGCAGGGCAATCTTTTTCTGGCGAGCGAGAGAGACGACAACCTCGAAAACCACCAGCGAGGAATAGTGGAGCGGTTCCTTCGAGGCATTCATGCGGGCGATCAATGAGCCCGCATCATTTTCTCCCTTGAGGATTGCAACAATCGCAGACGCATCGAGAAACATCAGGGCTCCCACATCTCGTCCATGAACGCCTTTTCATCGAAATTCGGATCGTTCGGACCAAGCGCGGCAATCTGGGCCTGATATTTTTTGGCAATCTCCTTTAGCGAGGGCTTGTCCTGCTCCCGCTTCAACTGGTTTTCCAGCGCCAGGCGAACAGCTTCCGTCTTGGTCTTGGTGCCAAGCTGGCGCTTCACCTCACCTGCCAGTTCATTGACTTTGGGATCGCGTATATAAAGGGACATGGCACCTCTCCTCGGTGAAGGGACCTGATGAATATTCAATATAGGCCATTTGAATATTCCCGCAAGTTCCGCCCAAATCCCCCCGCACCTTGACTCTCGCCCCCATTTCCTGTTTAAGCCCGGCGATCTGCTGACAAGTTACAAGACTTGGAGCCACCGACCGGGACCCTTTGAGGTATAAATCGATCCCGGAGGTCAACATCCGACAGCGCGTTGCGCCCTCGGGTGCTTTTCGGCTTTGCCTGCATTCAGGCGTCTTGTTTTTGCCAGCGAAAGACCCGACGTTTCCGGGCACCCGGAAACGAAGAAGGAAGTTGCGATGTTTGAGAACCTGCAGGACCGTCTTGGCTCCATTCTGAATGGACTGACCGGCCGTGGCGCGTTGAGCGAGGCGGATGTTGCCGCCGCCCTGCGCGAGGTTCGCCGTGCGCTTCTGGAAGCCGACGTGGCGCTCGAAGTGGTGCGCGCCTTCACCGACAAGGTGCGTGAAAAGGCGGTTGGCGCCGAGGTTCTGAAATCCATCAAGCCCGGCCAGATGGTCGTCAAGATCGTTCATGACGAACTGGTCGAGATGCTGGGTTCGGAAGGCGTGGGCATCAGCCTTCATGCGGCCGCGCCCGTCGTCATCATGATGGTTGGTCTGCAGGGTTCTGGTAAGACCACCACGACCGGCAAGATTGCCAAGCGACTGACCGACCGCGACAAGAAAAAGGTGCTGATGGCGTCGCTCGATACGCGTCGCCCGGCAGCCCAGGAACAGTTGCGCCAGTTGGGCGTGCAGACAGGCGTCGATACGCTGCCGATCATCGCCGGCCAGTCGCCGACCGATATCGCCGCCCGCGCCGTGCAGGCAGCAAAACTCGGCGGCCATGATGTCGTCATTCTCGACACCGCCGGCCGCACGCATATCGACGAACCGCTGATGCAGGAAATGGCCGAGATCAAGCGGAAGTCCAATCCGCATGAAATCCTGCTCGTCGCCGACTCGCTCACCGGTCAGGACGCCGTTAATCTGGCCCGCAACTTCGATGAACGCGTCGGCATTACCGGCCTCGTTCTGACCCGCATGGACGGCGATGGCCGTGGCGGTGCGGCACTTTCGATGCGCGCTGTCACCGGAAAGCCGATCAAGCTGATCGGTGTCGGCGAAAAGATGACGGAGATGGAGGAATTCCATCCCCGCCGTATCGCCGACCGTATTTTGGGCATGGGCGATATCGTTTCGCTGGTCGAAAAGGCCGCCGAAAACATCGACGCCGAAAAGGCGGCCGCCATGGCCGCCAAGATGGCCAAGGGCAAATTCGACCTCAACGATCTTGCCGACCAGTTGCGTCAGATGAAATCGCTCGGCGGCATGGGTGGCATCATGGGCATGATGCCGGGCATGGCCGGAATGAAGGACAAGCTCGCCGCATCGGGCATGAACGACAAGATGTTTGATCGCCAGATCGCCATCATCGGTTCGATGACCAAGGCTGAGCGCGCCAACCCGGACATGCTGAAACATTCCCGCAAGAAGCGCATCGCCGCCGGCTCCGGCACGGATGCAGCGGAAATCAACAAGCTTCTGAAAATGCACCGCCAGATGGCCGACATGATGAAAATGATGGGCGGCAAGGGCAAGGGCGGCATGATGAAGCAGATGATGGGCGGCCTCGCTTCCAAGATGGGTCTTGGCGGCGGCATGGGCGGCATGCCGGATTTGTCGAAGATGGACCCGAAGCAGCTCGAAGCCCTGCAGAAACAGGCAGAAGCAGCCGGCCTGAAGCCCGGCGGCATGCCGGGTCTCCCCGGTGGCGGCCTTCCCGGTGGAATGGGCGGCCTGCCTGGCCTCGGTGGAGCAAAGCTCCCGGGCCTCGGTGGTTTCCCCGGCCTGCCGGGCAAGAAGAAGTAAGGGAGGACGCGAATGGTTGATCCTGAAGTGAAGGCACGGCTTTCGAGCTACCGCCAGTCGATCGACAACATCGATGCAGCGCTGGTGCATATGCTCGCCGAGCGTTTTCGCTGCACCAAGGAAGTTGGCGTCCTGAAAGCCAAATACGAATTGCCGCCGGCAGACCCGGCGCGCGAGGAATACCAGATCGAACGCCTTCGCCGCCTGGCAAAGGAAGCCAATCTGGATCCGGATTTCGCCGAGAAGTTCCTGAACTTCGTCATCAAGGAAGTCATCCGGCATCATGAAGCAATCGCCGCCGAACACGGCGGTGCGAAAGAGACTGCCTAACCTTAAGCCCGCCTGACGGCGGCCTTGAAAAGAACCGGACCACCGGACGGTGTCCCAAAGAAAACTAAGGAGTAAAACAATGTCCCTGAAGATTCGTCTCGCCCGCGGTGGTTCCAAGAAGCGCCCGCACTACACCATCGTTGTTGCCGACGCCCGTTCGCCGCGTGACGGCCGCTTCCTCGAAAAGCTCGGTTCCTGGAACCCGATGCTTGCCAAGGACAACGCAAAGCGCGTTGAACTGAACGAAGACCGCATCAAGCATTGGATCGCCAACGGCGCACAGCCGACCGACCGCGTTCTGCGCTTCCTCGCTGAAGCCGGCATCGCAACCCGCGACGCCAAGAACAACCCGGAAAAGGCAAAGCCGGGCAAGCGCGCTGTAGAACGCGCTGCTGAAAAGGCTCAGAAGGCTGCCGACGCAGCTGCCGCTGCAGAATAATTTCTGCAACGACTGCATTCGACGGGCAGTGCGGCAACGCACTGCCCGTTTTGCCGTTTAGAAGGCTTGCGTTGCACAGCGCACGGTTCATGGCTAAATGGGCGCAGACCAATCGGAACACCCGGCATGAACAAGCTCGAAAACCCTATCCTGATGGCGACGATCGGCGCAGCCCAAGGCTTGCGGGGCGAAGTGCGGGTCAAGTCCTATACCGACGATCCGGCAGCAATTGGCGACTACGGCCATCTTTATGCGGAAGATGGCCGCGTCTTCGAAATCCTCGAAGTCCGCGAGGCCAAAACCGTCGTGATCGTCCGCTTCCGTGGCGTCAACGATCGCAATGCGGCAGAGTCCCTGAACGGCCTTGAACTCTTTGTCGAACGCGACAACCTTCCTGACGACGAACTCGACGAGGACGAATTCTTCTATGCCGACCTCGAAGGACTGGAAGCCGTCGACGCCGAAGGCAAGAGCTACGGCACCGTCACCGCCGTCTTCGATTTCGGCGCGGGCGATCTGCTCGAACTGAAAGGCCCCGGCCGCCGCCCGGCGCTCATTCCCTTCTCCGAGACTGCCGTTCTGGAAATCGATCTCGATGCCGGAAAAATCCTGATCGACCCGCAGGCCGCCGGCCTGATCGAGGATCCGAACGATCGCGATCCGACCGCCGTCGGCAAACGCCAGCCCAAGCCTCGGCGGGATGGCGGCAAGGCCGAATAATGACATTCCGTGCAACCATCCTGACGCTCTATCCGGAAATGTTTCCCGGCCATCTCGGTTTTTCGCTTTCCGGCAAGGCCATGGAGCGTGGCGACTGGGCGCTGGACACCGTACAGATCCGTGACTTCGCCGGGGACAAGCATCGCACGGTGGATGACACGCCCGCCGGCGGCGGCGCCGGCATGGTGCTCAAGCCCGACATCCTGGCAAAGGCGATCGACAGCGTTGCCGACGATACCCGCCCTCGCCTGCTGATGAGCCCGCGCGGCAAGCCTCTTAGCCAGAAACGCGTCCGCGAACTTGCCGATGGCGAAGGCGTCGTCATCGTCTGCGGCCGCTTCGAAGGCGTCGACCAGCGCGTCATCGACGCACGAAATCTCGAGGAAGTGTCGATAGGCGACTATATCCTGTCCGGTGGCGAACCGGCGGCACTGACCGTTCTCGACAGTGTCATCCGTCTTCTTCCCGGCGTCATGGGCAATGCTCATTCCGGCACCAATGAAAGTTTCGAGCACGGCCTGCTGGAACACCCGCACTACACCCGCCCGCAGGTTTTCGAAGGCGAGGAAATCCCGGCGGTCCTAACCTCGGGCAATCACGCCGCAATCGAGAAATGGCGGCTGGAACAGGCACTGAAACTGACGCAGCAACGCAGGCCGGATCTGCTGACGGACGACTGAATATTCAGGGATGCGCCCCTCATCCGCCTGCCGGCNNTGCCGGCACCTTCTCCCCGCAAGGACGGGGAGAAGGACATGCCGCACCCTCACAGCCTCTCATGAGGCACGTCCCCTCGCCCCGCCTGCGGGGAGAGGGTTAGGGTGAGGGGCAGGTCCAACACGAATGCAGAGGTTGAGATGTCGGATGCCACCGCGGCATCACCCGGTGACGAAATAATAGACCGTCAGCGCAGTCCCCACCGCCACCACGCACCAGCGCAGCACGACCTGTGGCACACGTCGTGCCAGCCAGACACCGCAATAACCGCCGAGTGCGCCCGCGGGGATCATCACCAGTGCCTCCGGCCATGCCACCACATCGCCGCTGATGAAGACGACGATAGCGACACCTGCAATCAGCATGGCGAACAGGTTCTTCATCGCATTGAGGTGATGGTAGGTGCCACCGGTCGTCAGCCCCAGCACCGCAAGCATCATGATTCCCATTCCGGCGCCGAAGAAACCGCCATAAATGGCATTGAGGAACTGGCCGGCGATGCTGATGGCACTGTTGGAACTATGCTCTTCGGAAGAGACTTTCGGCTTGAGCAGCGGCCCCGCGGCAAAAATTGCGGTTGCCGCTGCAAGCAGCCATGGCACCAGCGACCTGAAGGACGGATTGTCGAGCGAAAGCAGGATGAGCGCTCCGACAAGTCCACCAACGACAGACACGACGCCGAGCACGGCGATGCTGCGCCAGCGATGAAAAATCTCCGCCCGATAGGCGATCGTCGATGTGACGTAACCTGGAAACTGCACGATCGACGATGTGGCATTGGCCGAAATCGGTGGAATGCCGGCAAGCGTCATCACCCCGAAGGTCAGGAACGTGCCGCCTCCCGCAATCGCGTTGACGGCGCCCGACAGGAACCCCGCCGCGGCCAGCAGCAGAACCATCATTATTGTCATTCGGCAATTTCCTCTTCCCGCAGATCCGGATATCCGTTTCCGGGCAAGGCAGCAACGTTGCGCACGACAAAAATTGCGACCGCGGGATGACAAACGCTCCGTATTGGTGTATTGGCCGCCCCGGAAATGGGAAAACTCCCGTCGACCAGCAACAAAGAATGGCGAATTCGCTAGCCCGCAAGGCACGTCGCGAGGCCCTCGGATGAGGTGACCAAGGACGGGAGGCGCTCTGGCTGTTTCAGAAGAACTGAAAAGGTTTGACCGATGAACATCATCCAGCAGTTGGAAGCCGAACAGGCAGCCAAGATCGAAGCTCAGCGCAAGCTTCCTGAATTCTCCCCGGGCGACACCGTTCGCGTCAACGTACGCGTCAAGGAAGGCACCCGTACCCGCGTACAGGCTTACGAAGGCGTCTGCATCGCTCGTTCGGGCGGCGGCATCAACGAGAGCTTCACTGTTCGCAAGATCTCCTACGGCGAAGGCGTCGAGCGCGTATTCCCGGTTTACTCGCCGCTCGTCGAAGGCGTCGAAATCGTTCGCCGCGGTAAGGTCCGTCGCGCCAAGCTCTACTACCTGCGTGATCGTCGCGGCAAGTCGGCTCGTATCATCGAGAACACCGGCACCCGCGCCCGCAAGCTGAACGAAGCTGAGCGCGCTGCTGTTGCCGAGGAAAAGGCACGTATCGAAGCTGAAAAGATTGCAGCAGCACAGGCACTGGCCGCCGAAAAGGCAGCACAGGAAGCCGCCGAAGCAAAGGCAGCTGAAGAAGCAGCAAAGGCTGCAGAAGCTTCTGCAGAATAAGATTTGCCGGTTACGGCATGAGAAAAAGGCGACCTTCGGGTCGCCTTTTTTGTTTGTGCGATTATCGCAGGCTGCCTGACCTCGCCGAGGGCGGAACATCGGTTGTCCCGCCCAGCATCCGGCCGACAACGATGACGAGCACACCGGCTGCCGCAAGGCAGGCGGCCAGGAAGAACATCGGCAGAATATTGCTGCCCGTCGCATCGTTGATCCACGGCACGACATTCTGGGCGATGAAGCCACCGAGATTGCCGACCGAGTTGATCGCCGCGATACCGGCGGCAGCCCCCGCCCCCTTGAGGAAGCGTCCCGGCAGGCTCCAGAATACCGGCTGGCCGGCAAATATGCCGGCGGCCGCAATGCACAGGAAGGCGAACTGCAGGACGGGCGAGCCGACAAGCACCGAGAGTGCCAGGGCCGCGGCACCGATAAAGGCCGGCACCACGATATAGGGCGTCTTCTTCTCCGTCCTGTCAGCGGCAGCGGGAACGACCCACAGCGCCACCGCCACGATCAGCCACGGAATGATGTTGATGAAGCCATTGGTCGTGTTGGAGACGCCGAACCCCTTGACGATCGTCGGCAGCCAGTAGCTGAGACCGTAGGCTGCCAGCGGAAAGCCGATATAGCAGAGCGCCATAAGCAGCACCCGCGGATTGACCAGAGCCTTGAAACCGTGATCGGCATCCTTCTCCATGCCCTCGTTTTCCTTCGCCAGCCTGTCCTACAACCAGTTCTTTTCATCCTCGGACAGGAACTTTGCCTTTTCCGGCGTATCGTCGAGATAGAAGAACGTGATCACGCCGGCGATTACGGCCGGAACACCGGTCGCCAGAAACACCCATTCCCAGCCGGCAAGGCCGAGCGTGCCATCAAGATCGAGCAGCATGCCGCCGAGCGGCGCACCGACGGCATTGGCAAGCGCGCTGAAAATCATGAACAGCCCGACCATGCGGCCGCGATAATCCTTCGGGAACCAGAGCGTCAGCAGGTAAAGCACGCCTGGAAAGAACCCCGCCTCGCAGAGACCAAGCAGGAAGCGCAGGATGTAGAACATCGTCATGTTCTGGGTAAAGGCGAGCGCGATCGTCACCAGTCCCCAGGATACGAGAATACGGGTGAACCAGATCCTGGCTCCGAAACGGGTGAGAAAGAGATTGGCCGGCACTTCGAAGATGAAATAACCGACGAAGAACAGGGAAGCACCGAGACCATAGGCATATTCGCTCATGCCGAGCGCATCGACCATCTGCAGCTTCGCATAACTGACATTCTGTCGATCGATATAGGCGATCAGATAGAGGATGCCGAGAAACGGCATCAGGCGCCACGTGATCTTGGAAATCAGATGATTTTCGGAAACCAAAACACTCCTCCCGGCCCGAAGGCCCAAGCATGATGCTTATGAGGCATTTAGTTGCAGGGCGCGGCGCGGCAAGTCTTCACTGCCGTGACAGGCTTGAGCCGATCGGCGGACCGTACCACGCAGGGCGGCCATCACGACCGTAAACCTGAAGATACATGAACAAGGACCGCCTGCCGGAAGCAGGCGGGTCGTTTTTTCGGTCGTAGCCGTCCTTTATCGCTGCAGGCTTGGCCCTATCGCAGAACGAACCGGTCGCGGCCCGCTTCCTTGGCTTGATAAAGCGCCTCGTCCACGGCCTTCAGCAGGCCCAGCCGCTCCGAACCCGCCTCCGGCGCCAGGGCAGCGCCGATACTGAGCCGCGCGGTAACGATGTTGCCGTCGACGACGAAAGGCCGGCGAAACTCTTCGAGCAGGCATTCGGAAAGATGAGAAAGCGCCGTGACATCCGGCGGATCGGGCACGAAGATCGCAAACTCGTCGCCGCCCATGCGCACGACCACGTCCTGTGCCCGTACGCATCCGCTGATCCGTTTGGCGGCATGGGTCAGAACCTGATCGCCCGCGGGGTGACCAAGCCTGTCATTGATCTGCTTGAAGCCATCCATGTCGAGATAAAGCACGCCGAATCCCTGCTGCGAGGAAAGCGCATTGGCGAGCATAACGTCGATCAGCGAAACGAGCGCCGATCTGTTGTAGAAACCGGTCAGAGGATCGGTCATAGCCGCAAGTTTCAGCTTCTCCTCGGCAAACTCCATCATGAAATTCGCCTTCTGCAAGCGCAAGAGACCGCTTGCGACGTCGGCGAACTGTCCCAGGTTGCGGATCTCGGCGTCGGAAAGATCCCTTTGCTCGACATCGAGCAGGCAGAACGAGCCGACAGGCAGATCAGGTTCGAGCGAAACCGGGGCACCGGCATAGAACCGGAAACCGGGCGCGCCCTGAATGGCGGGAAAACTGCGAAATTCCGGATGCCGCGAGAGATCGGGAACGACCACGATTTCGTTGGCATAAACCACGCGCGAGCAGACGGAATCTTCCCGGCTGCATTCGCCGATCGGGATGCTTCCGATCTGGCAGGCAACACGCTGCCAGTCCTCGTCGATGATATTGACCGCCGCACAAGGCGTGCCGAAAACATCCTTGGCAAGCTGCACAAGCGTGGCCAGTTCCTGTGTCGAATTGCCTTCCGCCGAGATCAGGCCCCGAACAGAGAGGAGACGATCAGCTTCATTGGCGGGAAGCTGGACTGTGAGTGCCATCTGCACCTCCTCGTCGTCCCCATCACCGCCGCCGCATGCAAATAAGGACGTTAAAAAAGAGCTTTAACTGCTCGTGGCTTTTGCCATGCGCCTTCAATCGAAGCAATTGCCGCGGCTTCAAAAAACTGCTAATGGACACCCCCATGGGATCGAAATTCGGATGCCTCGCGAACAGATTTATCGTGCTGCAGGACCACAAGCGTCTGCCGGCACGCTTCTTCGCATCCGTATCCGGCGCTCTCAACAGCCGACTTAGCTGACGGTCGCTGAAACGCGACCCGTGCTGCGGCACACGCTTTTGCCGCGACAATTCCCCTTTTTCAAAAACTGTTCTCGAACGGAATGGCAGCCATGAGCGCACCTCGTACCCTCTACGACAAGATCTGGGACGACCACGTCGTCTCTCAGGACGAAAACGGCACCTGTCTTCTCTATATCGACCGTCACCTGGTTCACGAGGTGACGAGCCCGCAGGCTTTCGAAGGCCTGCGCATGGCCGGCCGCAAGGTTCGCGCGCCGGAAAAGACGCTCGCCGTCGTCGACCATAACGTCCCGACCTCGCCGGATCGCCACGAAGGCATCAAGAACGAGGAAAGCCGTATCCAGGTCGAGGCGCTTGCCCAGAACGCTGCCGATTTCGGCGTCGAATATTATTCTGAGAAGGATATCCGTCAGGGCATCGTTCATATCGTCGGCCCCGAACAGGGATTCACCCTGCCTGGCATGACGATCGTCTGCGGTGACAGCCACACCTCGACGCATGGCGCCTTCGGCTCGCTGGCGCATGGCATCGGCACGTCGGAGGTCGAGCACGTTCTCGCCACCCAGACGCTGGTGCAGAAAAAAGCCAAGAACATGCTGGTGCGCGTCGACGGCCAGCTGCCGGAAGGCGTCACCGCCAAGGATATCATCCTCGCCATCATCGGCGAGATCGGCACTGCCGGCGGCACCGGCCACGTCATCGAGTTTGCCGGCGAGGCGATCCGTTCGCTGTCGATGGAAGGCCGCATGACGATCTGCAACATGACGATCGAAGGCGGCGCCCGTGCCGGCCTGATCGCACCGGACGAAACCACCTTCGCCTATATCAAGGACAAGCCGCGCGCCCCGAAGGGTGCGGCCTGGGATATGGCGCTCGACTACTGGAAGACGCTTTTTACGGAAGAAGGCGCCCATTACGACAAGGTCGTCGTGCTCGATGCCGCCAACCTGCCGCCGATCGTCTCCTGGGGCTCTTCACCGGAAGACGTGACGACCGTCGAAGGCATCGTGCCGAACCCGGATGACATCCAGGACGAGAACAAGCGCACGTCGAAATGGCGGGCGCTGGATTACATGGGCTTGAAGCCGGGCACGAAGATCACCGACATTGCCATCGACCGCGTTTTCATCGGCTCCTGCACCAACGGCCGTATCGAGGATCTTCGCGCCGCCGCCAAGGTCGTCGAAGGCAAGAAGGTTGCGTCCACCGTCTCCGCAATGATCGTTCCGGGCTCCGGAGTCGTCAAGGAACAGGCGGAAGCTGAAGGTCTCGACAAGATCTTCAAGGACGCCGGCTTCGACTGGCGTGAACCGGGCTGCTCCATGTGCCTGGCCATGAACGACGACCGCCTGAAGCCGGGTGAGCGCTGCGCGTCCACCTCGAACCGCAATTTCGAGGGCCGCCAGGGCTACAAGGGCCGTACCCACCTCGTCTCGCCGGCCATGGCAGCGGCAGCGGCCGTGGCGGGGCATTTTGTCGATATCCGCGAGTGGAAGTGAGCTAGGCGGCAAGATTACCCCTCACCCTAACCCTCT
>DLSX01000123.1:617-5294 GCA_002500765.1 Neorhizobium sp. UBA7851 | reverse complement strand
CGGCAGGCGGATGAGGGGCAGACCTCTCCAACACCGCCATGAGATTAACTACCCCAAAACCTTCAAAACCATCCCCTTGCGCAAATGCGGCAACAACCGCTTCATGTCCCGTGGGCTGACCGCCACACATCCGGCCGTCGGCTGGTAGCCCGGCTTGATCAGATGGAAAAAGATCGCCGAACCGCCATGGCGTTTACGCGACGTGATGTTCCAGTCCATCACCAGGCAGACATCGTAAAGCCCGTCCGCCCGTTTCATCTCCTCGTGGCTTGGCTTGAACGGCGCCTTCACCAGCCGGTTATACGAAGCGTGCTTGGGCTCGTCGCACCACAGCATTTCCCTTTTGATCCGTTTCATCGAAAGCGGCGTCTGCGGCAACCTGATCCGCTCGCCGCGGACGAACCCGGAGATGAGCCGCATCGCCGCAATCGGCGTGGCGCCATCGCCTTCCCGCTTGAAGGCGGACACCCCGGAACGACCGATCGCCGCCTGCAAAGTGATTCCCTTGAACGAGACAATCGCCCGTCGCCGGTCGCGCGGTGCCGTCCTGACCGTCAGAACCGATTGTTTTTTTGACTTTTGCACACGGAAAAGCGGCATTTTCTCACGAGGTTTTGCTTTGAATATCATTTTGTTTGAAATCATAGCATCTTGGGCTTTACATCGAGGAGCCCTAAATACGCTTAGATTCCGGCAACACGGACGAAAACGGGCGACACGAAAGGCAAGAGCTGTATGGCAAGAACGATACTCCTGGTAGACGACGACAATGACCTGCGCGAGACGCTTGTCGAACAATTGTCGTTGTACGACGAGTTTTCGCTGTTGCAGGAGGAGAATGCCACCAAGGCCATGAACACGGCCAAGACGGCGCAGGTCGACCTTCTGATCATGGATGTCGGCCTTCCCGACATGGATGGCCGCGAAGCCGTCAAGCTCCTGCGCAAGAACGGCTTCAAGGCGCCGATCATCATGCTGACGGGCCACGACACCGACTCCGACACGATCCTTGGCCTCGAGGCCGGCGCAAACGATTATATCGTCAAGCCGTTCCGCTTTGCCGTTCTGCTTGCCCGCATCCGCGCCCAACTGCGCCAGTACGAGCAGAGCGAGGACGCGACATTCACAGTCGGCCCTTATATCTTCAAGCCCAGCCAGAAGCTGCTCACCACCGATGACGGCAAGAAGATCCGCTTGACGGAAAAGGAATCGGCGATCATCCGCTATCTCTACCGCGCCGGCCAGAAGGTCGTTACCCGCGATGTGCTGCTGGAAGAGGTCTGGGGTTACAATTCCGGCGTCACCACCCACACGCTCGAAACCCATGTCTACCGTCTTCGCCAGAAGATCGAACGCGACCCGTCCAGCGCCGAGATCCTCGTGACCGAAAACGGCGGCTACAAGATCGTCCCGTAAATGGCACTGAACGACGATATCAGGCTTCTTTCGAGCGTTCCGCTGTTCCGTGAACTGGATGGCGATCAGGCCCGTCTGATCGCCTTCGGCGCGGAGCGCCGCTCGCTTGCCGAAGCGCAGGAACTTTTTCGCGAAGGCTCTCCCGCCGAAGCCGCCTATATCGTCGCAAAGGGCCAGATCGGACTGTATGCCGCCGACCGTTTCGGCGATATCCGCCACCAGAAGACGGTCGGCCCCGGCACGCTTCTGTCCGAACTGGCGCTGGTGACGATGGTGGAACGCAAGTTCACCGCCGTCGCAGCCTCCGATGCCGAAGTGATGAAGATCAGCCGCCAGCTTTTCCAGCGCCTGCTGGAGGAATATCCGCAGGTCGGTCGGCTGATCGAGGCCCGCATACGGGAAAATATCGCCGGCCTGGCAAAGGCGGCTGCGGCGATGGAACATCGGTTCCTGTGAATTCCAAGTATGACGCAGCCCCTCATCCGGCTGCCGCCACCTTCTCCCCGCACGCGGGGAGAAGGACACAAGTCGCACTCTCTCCGTCTAGATCCAGCGTCGAATGGGGCATGTCCCCTCGCCCCGTTTACGGGGAGAGGGCTAGGGTGAGGGGCAGCCGCCCGCTCGGCGCAGTCCTCAGAACTTGAACACCGCCGTCACCGGCACGTGGTCGGACGGCTGGTTCCAGCCGCGCGCCTCTTTCAAAATCTCGATGCGGTCGAGAAACGGCCCGAGCTCCGGCGACGACCAGACATGGTCGAGACGACGCCCCTTGTTGGCCGCTTCCCAGTCCTTGGCGCGGTAGCTCCACCATGTATAGATCTTTTCCGGCTCCGGCGTGTGCTGGCGCATGAGATCCAGCCAGCCACCCTTGGCGATCACGTCCTTCATGCCGTCGGTCTCGACCGGCGTATGGCTGACGATCTTGAGCAACTGCTTGTGCGACCAGACGTCATGTTCCAGCGGCGCGATATTGAGGTCGCCGACGAGGATCGACGAGACGCCCGGCATATCCGCCTTCAGCGCCTTCATCTCTTCGACGAAATCAAGCTTGTGGCCGAATTTCGGATTGATCTCCCGGTTCGGCTCGTCGCCGCCGGCCGGTACATAGAAGTTGTGCAGCCGGATGCGGCGCGAGCCGCGTTCGAAGATTGCCGAAATATGCCGGGCATCGCCCATGCCGCAATAGTTCTGGCGGTGGTCTTCGAGAAGCGGGATCTTCGAGGCGATGGCGACGCCATGATACCCCTTCTGGCCATGCACGATGATATGCTCGTAGCCGAGATCACGAAGCGGCTGATACGGGAACTCCGGCTCCTGGCACTTGATCTCCTGCAGGCAGAGAATATCCGGCTGGTTGCGGACGATGAACTGTTGCACGATCGGCATGCGCAGGCGTACCGAATTGATGTTCCAGGTGGTCAGGGAGAATGTCATGGAGAACCTCGATTATGCGTCGAGATCTAGGCTATTTGGCGTTTTATGAGAAGCAAAAAGGGCTGCGAATGTCGCAACCCTTCGTATCAAACAATCTTGTGTCGCCCGATGATGTGAGCCTCAGCCGCGGCCGCGCACTTCGGCATAATCGATCGCAAACACCTTCTCGTCGAAACCGACGCCGGACTTGACGTTGTAGATCATGACCGACGTGTCCTTGCCCTGGTTGTCGGTGATCGTCCACTGGCGCAGGTCATAGGTCTTGCTGTCGAACATCATGGTGATGGTCGAATCGCCGAAGATGGTCTTGTTGCCTAGAATGATCGTGGTGAGATCACTTTCCTCGCGCACGCTGCGCACGGCATCGTTGGAAAGATCGATCCTGTCTGCCAGCAGAAGCGTCAGCGGCGTCTTGGACAAAGGATAGAGATCCCAGGTCTTCAGCTTGATGTTACCGACGACCACGTTTTTGCCATCGGCGATGACGCGCAAAGGCGACGGATCCTCGAAGTTGAAACGCAGCTTGCCGGGACGCTCGATGAAGAACTTTCCACCGGTCTGTTCGCCGCGCGGACCGAACTGCACGAACTCGCCCATCATCGTCTTCACCGAAGAGAAATGGTCGGCGATCTTCTGCGCCGCCGCACCGCCGGCCGCCTGGGCCGAAGCCGTCACGGGCAGGAATGCGGAAGCGGCGAGGCCGAAAAGGCCTGCGGAAAACTGGCGACGATCGATCCGGATGGAAAGAGCTGTTTTTTCTTTGGTCATTCTGGTCTCCATCCAAATGCACTGGGCCGCAAACGCGGCGTCATGATGACTTGCCGGCCGCTTGGCAAGCCGTAGCCGGCGTGATCACGAAAGACTTACCGGCGACTAGCGCTCGATAATGTCGGCTTCGGTCGGCACGAGGATCTCGCGCTTGCCGGCGTGGTTCGCCGGTCCGATCAGGCCTTCCTTCTCCATCCTCTCGATCAGCGAAGCGGCACGGTTGTAGCCGATGCCGAGGCGACGCTGGACGTAGGATGTCGAAGCCTTGCCATCCCGAAGGACGACCGCAACAGCCTGATCGTACGGGTCGTCCGACTCCGACAGGTTCGATGTCCCAGCCGGACCGCCGCCACCGCCGTCTTCATCCTCGTCATCGGCCGTGATCGCTTCGAGATATTGTGGCGCGCCTTGAGTTTTCAAGTAGGCGACGATCTCCTCGACCTCGTTATCCGAGACAAACGGACCGTGCACGCGCTGGATGCGCCCGCCGCCGGCCATATAGAGCATGTCGCCCTGGCCGAGCAGTTGTTCGGCACCCTGTTCGCCGAGGATCGTGCGGCTGTCGATCTTCGACGTCACCTGGAAGGAGATGCGCGTCGGGAAGTTGGCCTTGATCGTGCCGGTGATGACGTCGACCGACGGGCGCTGCGTTGCCATGATGACGTGGATGCCGGCGGCACGCGCCATCTGCGCCAGGCGCTGCACGGCGCCTTCGATATCCTTGCCGGCCACCATCATCAGGTCGGCCATTTCGTCGATGATGACGACGATATAGGGCATCGGCTCGAGATCGAACTCCTCCGTCTCGTACATCGCCTCGCCGGTCTGGCGGTCGAAGCCGGTCTGCACAGTGCGGGTCAGGATCTCGCCCTTTTCCTTCGCCTGCTCGACGCGGGAATTGAAGCCGTCGATATTGCGGACGCCGATCTTCGACATCTTCTTGTAGCGCTCTTCCATCTCGCGGACGGTCCACTTGAGCGCGACGACGGCCTTTTTCGGATCGGTGACGACCGGCGAAAGCAGATGCGGAATGCCGTCATAGACCGACAGTTCCAGCAT
>DLSX01000123.1:0-605 GCA_002500765.1 Neorhizobium sp. UBA7851 | reverse complement strand
CGACAGGATCATCGTGTTGATGGCGACCGACTTACCCGAGCCGGTCGTACCGGCGACGAGAAGATGGGGCATCTTGGCAAGGTCGGCCACGACAGGCTCGCCGCCGATCGTCTTGCCGAGCGCCATGGCAAGCTTCGCCTTGCTGCCCTCAAAATCCTTCGAACCGATCATCTCGCGCAGATAAACCATCTCGCGGGTGCGGTTCGGCAATTCGATACCGATCGCATTGCGGCCGGGCACGACGGCGACACGTGCGGCGATCGCGCTCATCGAGCGGGCGATGTCGTCCGCAAGGCCGATGACGCGGGAAGACTTGATGCCGGGAGCCGGCTCCAGTTCGTAGAGCGTGACGACCGGGCCGGGACGCACATGGATGATCTCGCCCTTGACGCCAAAATCTTCCAGCACGCCTTCCAGCATGCGGGCATTCTGTTCCAATGCATCGGCCGAAAGCGAGGCGTCGCGGGCAACCGCCTTCGGCTCGGTGAGCAGATGAACGGAAGGAAGCTGGAAACCGTCAGGACGGATGAACGACCCCTGCGCATCGCGCGAGACACGCGCACTCGGTTTCGGCGCGGAAGCGGCCGGTGCAACACGCGGCGAAC
>DLSX01000101.1 GCA_002500765.1 Neorhizobium sp. UBA7851 | reverse complement strand
ATCTTGCCCTTGCCCTCATCACCCCATTGCGAACCTACTACGACACAGTTCGTCATATCTGCTTCCTGCCCTTTGGACGAAACCCGCCCGTCGGCACCGGTCTTGGACCTGGCTCGACGGCGAGCTTAACACCAGTTCTTTTTCTCGAATGCCGGTCGGTCAAAACCAACGGCTCCACAAACGCGTGCATCTATAATGCCTTGATGCGACGAAAGCGACCGGTTTGTGACGAGCGCAAGGTTTTTGCGTGACAAAGGTTGAAACCGCACGTTATTGGCGATTGCAAAACAAGGATAGCGGCGTCGGAAAGGCGGCGTGTCAAGGAGGCATCTTGCATCGCCAGGCCTATCTGTTTCTCATCATCGCGACACTTTGCTGGGGCGGCAATGCAGTCGCTGGAAAAATTGCGATCGGCCATATCAGCCCAATGATGCTGACATTCTGGAGATGGTTCTTTGCCGTTGCCATCATCTTCGCGATATCGCTCAAGGATCTGCGCCGTGATTGGCCGGTGATCCGCAAGAATCTCCCCGTTCTCGGCTTTCTCGGTATTGTCGGTTACGTGGTGTTCAATGCCGTGCTTTATACGGCCGTCACCTATACCAGCGCGATCAATGTCACCGTTGAACAGACGCTGATCCCGGTTCTGATCTTCGTGCTGAATTTCGCCCTGTTCAGAACCCGGGTAACCTGGCTGCAGATCCTTGGGTTCGGCATCACTGCCATCGGAAGCCTTTTGACCGCCGCGCACGGCGACATCGCGACCCTTCTCACGCTGACTGTCAATTTCGGCGATGCGATCATGATGATCGCGATCGCGGCCTATGCCCTCTACACGATTGCTCTGAGATGGCGGCCGCAGATAAGCTGGAAAAGCCTGATGGCGGTGCCGGCACTTTTCGCGCTCGTTTTCAGCGCCCCGCTTGCGGCCTGGGAATATTCGAGCGGGAACATGATCTGGCCGGACATGACGGGCTGGATGGTGGCGCTCTACACCGCCATATTCGCGTCGCTTGTCGCGCAGGTCCTTTATATCCGCGGCGTCATGGAAATCGGCGCCAACCGCGCCGGCCTGTTCATCAATCTCGTGCCGGTCTTCGGCACGCTTCTGTCCGTCATCATTCTTGGCGAACATCTGCAGCTGTTCCACATCGTAGCACTTGCACTGGCCTTGAGCGGCATTGCAATCGCTGAACGCGGAAAGCCGGCCCTCGCCTGAGGCCCGGTTTTTCCGAAGGAAGAGTTGACTGTCGGCCTTATGGCGCGACGTTTTTCATCTCGCCCCTTGCGAACATGTCGAAATACGCGTCGACTTCGCCAATCGTCTTTTCTGCTGCGGCGGTGAACCCCTCCGGCTTCAGCTCCAACGCTTCAGCCTGATTGGTGACGACGAAGGCAAGGTCACGCGCAAAACCAGCCGGACCTGCGGCGCTGGCTTCCTTGCCGTAAATGAGCGCGGTCAGAACGGCCGCCGAAATAATGAGCTTCCTGATCATTGCCTGAACCCTGTTTTACGGACAGCTCTGCGGCCATCGCGTTTCGTTCTGGCACGACGATAGGCCGCACAGCTTTTCGGCGGGCTTAAATGGAAAGATGCAATTTTACTGAAATCGCTCTTTTTCCCGCCTTGGCACAGAACGAGCATCCTGTGGACGCAAAACGGGATAAGGCAGACTGGCTATTCGCCCGATTCCCGCGCCTCGGCGCGACGCTGGCGCCAGCTCAGCTTGCGTCCGCCATCGTCGGCATGGCTGTTACGGATGCGCCAGACAAGCAGCCATATTGCCAGCACGACGAACGGCACGGCGATAGCGGTCAGGGTTTCCGGCGCCACCCTTATCCCGACATAGTGCCCGAGCTTGGCGAGATAACCGACCAGACCGATCACATAATACGAGATCGCGGCGACAGACAGCCCCTCGACCGTCTGCTGCAGGCGCAACTGAAGATGCGCGCGCTTGTCCATCGACGCCAGGATCTCGGCATTGAACTTCTGCAGGTCGACATCGATCCAGCTGCGCAGCAGTGCCGTCGCTCGGGTCAATTTGCGCGACAGGTTCACCTGGCGCTCTTCGACCGACTGGCAGGTGCGCATGGCCGGCGCCAGACGGCGGTGCAGAAAGGCACCCAGCGTCTCGTTCCCGGGTAAAGCCTTTTCCGACAGCATTCCGACACGGTCGAGAACGATGTCGTTATAGGCGCGGCTGGCGCCGAACCGATAAAGGCTGAGTGCCGCATTTGCCTCCAGTTCGGCTGCAAGCGTCGTGATTTCGGACAGCATCTCGTCCGCCTCGTCGCGGGCATGCTGCTTCATGCGTTGGGTGATTGCGGTAAATCGCGCCTCGATCTGCCGGATTTCCGGCGACAGGCTCTGCGCCAAAGGCAGGCCCATCATCGCCAGCGTGCGATAGGTCTCGATATCGAGAATTCGCTGGGCGAGCATGCCGCGCGCAGCGTCGGTCATGCCGTGATCCAGGACCAGGAATTTCGTCAACCCGTCGCCGTCCTGGCGGAAATCGGTGATCAGCACCGCCTGATTGTCGGCGACCATGCTTTGACAGAGACTGGTTGGATCGAAACGAGACGTGACATCGGACATGTCCTCGCTTGCAGGCCGTATCTCGATACGAACACCCGAAATGAACGGGCCAGGCGCAGCAAAGCTCGCGCCGAAAGGATTGACCGGGATGTCCGCACCGAATGCGGCGGGTGCCGGCGTATCCCAGAAGTAGGTCGAGAACTCGGTGTGCCGCTCCCAGCGCAGCGTGCCGCTACCCCAGGTCATCGTGTGATGGCTTGTGTCGGAAGACGGTGCCGGCACCCCCTGCCCCAGGGAAAGCGCGGCAAGGATCGAGTGATCGGCGGCAAAATTTGCTTCGGTGAGGAAGGCGACCTGGAAAATGACACGCGGCAGCGGCAGCAGCGTATATGGCCGTGAATGTATTTCGCCGAGCGCACGTGCCCTGACATCAGCGACCGGAAACGAAAAGCTGCGCTTCGACATTCATGGTTCCCCAATTGGGCCGGCGCGGCCCGTCTTCACGCTTGACTATTATCAAATGCCTGTGAGCGCACGACGCGGCGCTTTGCCGCAGAAAACGCCCATCCCCAGCGCTTTGCAAGATCGCCGGCTGTCGGCGCAGCTGTGGAATGAGCGATCCTTAAACTTTTCATTAAATCTTAAGAGTCATCTATCGGGGCATGACCCGTGTTTCTGCGATGCGTATTGCGTTTTTCATCGCGCTTCTCACTCTCGCCGGCTGCGCCAGCGCACCGAGCAGGATCAGCAATGCCTGTGCGATTTTTGAGCAGCGAGACGGCTTCTTCAACAATTGGAAGCGACAGGCCCTCGCCGTGGAGCGAGAATATGGCGTTCCCGTCCCGATCTTGATGGCGACGATCTATGTCGAATCGAGCTTCCGGCCGAATGCGCGCCCACCGCGCAAGTGGTTTCTCGGCTTCATTCCCGGCAAGCGGGCCTCCTCCGCTTATGGCTACGCGCAGGCGCTCGACGGCACTTGGGAAACCTACCAGCGCGCCACAGGCCGCTGGGGCGCCCGCCGCAACGACTTCGGCGATGCCATCCGATTCGTCGGCTGGTATCACAACCAGACCTCCACGCGAAACGGCGTGGCCCGAAACGACGCCTACAATCTCTATCTTGCCTACTATTCCGGACATGCAGGCTATGATCGCGGTAATTTCAGCGGCAGCCTGAAACAGACCGCGCAGAAATCCGCCGGCATGGCTGCCCGTTACGCCGCGCAACTGAAAGGTTGCGGATACTAATGATCTCGAAAGCCCGAGCGGGCTTTCGAGTTTCGTGAAGAACAGCAGCTATCCCCTGCATCAACAGCTTCAGAATGAAGATTAGCTGCGTCCGCCATCTGAATGTACGATGCGCGGACGACTGGGTTCCCACAGCCTGACACCGTCGCGGCCGTCACGTTTTGCCGTATAAAGGGCTTCGTCGGCCCGGGCGATAAGGCGTGCAGCATCCGTCGGCAGGGAACCGCGCGCAAGCGTCGCAACGCCGATGCTGACGGTCACGATGCCCTTGTCGCTTCCCGTATGGGGAATACGAAGGTCACGCAGCCGCGCGCAGAGCTCTTCGGCAAGACCAACGGCAACCTTCTCGTCAGTGTCCGGCAGAATCAGCGCCAGCTCCTCGCCCCCATAACGGGCAGCCCGATCATCCGTCCGGCGTGCACTCGCACGAAGGCAATCCGCCACGCTCCTCAGGCAGGAATCGCCGGCACCATGGCCATAGGTGTCGTTGAAGCGCTTGAAGTAATCGACGTCGATCATCAGCAGAGAGAGCGAACTGTCGCCACGCTCCACCCTGGCAAGCTCGTCAGCCATGACGGCATCGAAGGCCCGCCTGTTTAAAAGACCGGTCAGACTGTCGGTTTCGGCAAGCACGGACAGCCGGTCATTCATGTTCTGCAGCTCGAGCTGATGCTGCTTGGATGCTGTAATGTCCGAGCAGATCACGAAACAGGCGCCTTCCGGCGTCGGACGCGTGCGCGATTCGATCCAGCGTCCGTCGGCGAGCGGAAACTGCACGGTGCCCCCCTCCTTCAGTCGCGCGAGTGCGGTGTCCACCCACTGGGTGACGTGTTCCTGCGGTATCCCGACGAATTCACCGCGCGCCAGCGAGGCATAGAGAATGGCCGCGGCTGGCGTGCCCGGAACGCGAAGATCAGCGGTCATGGCGAACATCGAGCGGTAGCGCTCGTTGCAGAAAACCAGCGTGAGGTCCTTGTCGAACATGACGAGGCCATCGGAAATACTCGACAAGGCTTCGGCAGCCCGCCGGTCGCTTTGTGTAAGTGCTGCTTCCAGCAGTTTCTTGTCCGTCGTATCGCGACTATGAGTTATGAGCCCGATGATATTGTCGTCGATATCCGTAAACGGCGCCTTGAGCGTCGAAAGATAGGTTTTGCTGCCATCCACCCGGTCGAGCGTCTGCTCCTCGACGATCGGAGTTCCCGCCGCAAAAGCCTTTTCCTCGTCGGCCCGGAAATTTGCCGCCACTTCCTGGCAGAAAAAGTCGAAATCCGTCTTTCCGATCAGCGCGTCGACGTTTTCAGCCTGCAGCAGCGCAGCTGTAGCAGGATTAGCCATGACGAAACGCCCGTCACGATCCTTGACGTTCAGCGCTTCGGGCAGGCTGTCTATGACATGCCGGTACATGTGATTGCGCGCCTCTGCCTCCCGCCGCCTGATTTCGTTGCCGAGTGCAAGGCACGCCATCAGCGTCGCCATGAAGACGAGTGTCATATATGGAAGCCGGATCTGCGGACGGATGTCGATGTCTTGCGACAGGGCAATAACGAAGGTCGGCGTCATTGCGCAGATGGCCATGACCAGCGAAAAAAGCACGCTCTCCTTCACGTCTGGCGCCTCGGCCGATTTCAACCGATATCCGGCCAGACCGGCGGCACATGCCAGCACAATGCCGAAAAGTCCGATCAAAACACCCGCACCACCCAGATAGAGGCGAAAGCCTGTGGTGATGCCGGCCGTCACCAGCCCCGCGATCGGCCCACCGATAAAGGCGGCCGCTCCGATCAAGGTCATTCTGAGATCGATGAAGAAACCCGGATTGAGCTGGAAGGGGATCAACATGGCGCCAATCGCGCCCAGTCCGAACAGCAAACCGAAAGCAATGCTGAGCGGATTCGCTCTGGCCGAAAACCGGAAGACGAATATTGGACCAAAGCGAAATGACCAGCGCCACCACCGCCATATTCGCAAGCAAGCCAACCCAGAGACTGTTCAAATTTTCAATCCTCGCGCCAGCATCATGCTGACCGTTTCACCACCATTGTACGATTCCGTACTCAATGTTGGATTAGCGGAGATCTAGGCCCAGAGGAAAAGCTTTAAGGTGAGTTAACAGAATCTTGCTCAGTTTTCCCGACATCGAGGCGGATCCTGCGGATGCCCCCGCGAGCGGCACAGCCGCCCGCGGATAGCAGGTATCAATTGCCGTAACCGACGACACTCTTGATCTCGAGAAAGTCGTGAATGCCCCAGTCGGCATATTCTCGCCCGTTGCCAGACTGCTTGTAACCGCCGAAGGATGAGAACAGATCCCATTCGGGATAGTTGAGGTAGACGGAGCCGGCGCGCAGACGCGGCGCGATCTTTCGTGCATGGTCCGGCTCGCCCTGCACATAGGCAGCAAGCCCATAAGGCGTGTCATTGGCAATCTCGATCGCCTGCTCCTCGCTGTCATAGGGCAGGATCGACAGGACCGGACCGAATATTTCCTCGCGCGCGATCGTCATGTCATTGGTGACGTTACCGAATACCGTTGGACGGATGTAATAGCCGCGATTGAGATTTTCCGGCCGCCCCGGACCGCCGGTCACCAGTGTCGCGCCTTCCGAGATCCCCGCCTCGATCAGACGCTGGATCTTGTCGAACTGGACCTTGCTGACCACCGGGCCGAGATTGGTGCCGTCAGACTGCGGATCGCCGGTGACCAGTTTTTCGGCGGCTTCCTTGGCAACAACAAGCGCCTCGTCATGCCGGTCTCGCGGCACCAGCATCCGCGTCGGCGCATCGCAGGACTGGCCGGAATTACCGAAGCAGCCGGTCACGCCATCGGCAACGGCCTGTTTCAGATCGGCATCCGGCAGGATGATATTCGCCGACTTGCCGCCAAGCTCCTGCGCCACGCGCTTCACGGTATCGGCGGCGGTCTTGGCCACGATGATGCCGGCCCGTGTCGAACCGGTAAACGACACCATGTCGACGTCGGGATGCCCGGCCATCACCTGCCCGACATCCGGACCGGTGCCGTTGACCATGTTGAACACGCCCTTCGGCACACCGGCAGCCTCCATCACCTCGGCGAAAATCACGCCGGAGATCGGCGCTATTTCCGAGGGTTTCAACACCATCGTGCAGCCGGTGGCGATCGCGGGGCCGACCTTGCAGGTGATCTGGTTGAGCGGCCAGTTCCACGGCGTGATCAGCGCTACGACGCCGATCGGCTCTTTGACGATCCGTGTCGTGCCGCGATCCTCGGTGAACTTGTAGGTTTCGAGCGCGGTGATGGTCGCGCTTAGATGTCCGTGGCCGGCAGCGACCTGTGAATCGCGGGCAAACGCGATCGGCGCACCCATCTCGCGGCTGACCGCCTGGGCGATATCTTCTGCGCGCTTTTCGTATTCCCAGAGAATCCGTTTCAGCAGAGCAAGCCGCTCGGCCTGCGTCCATCTGGAAAAGGCGGGAAATGCCGCCTTGGCGGCTGCGACGGCCTTGTCGACATCGGCCCTGGAGCCGACGGCAATCTGCGTAAAAGGCTCTTCCGTGGATGGATCGATGACATCGAGTGCGACGGGAACCGCCGGTTCCACCCATTCGCCATTGATGAAGAATTTCAGGTGATTGCTCATGAACTCCTCCGGGCTTGCGCGCTTTGATCGTGGCACTATCGGCCATCTCTCCGCGTTTCCGCAAGCCCGGAAGCCTCAGTTTCATCTGATCGAGAAAACCAGCCTATTGCCTGCCATAGGGCGCAAGAAAAGTCTTGATCGCCTCGATCTCGTTGGGGCGGATTTCATGGCCGCCGGGATGCCAGTCGAGCGTCACGGTATCGCCCTGGCGTTTGAAATACTCGGCAAGCTCCAGCGTCATCGGCACCGGGCAGATCGGATCACGTTCACCGGCCGTGATCAGCACATGCGCCTTCTCGGCCGTCTTCCGGTCTGCGGGCGCAAACGGGATCAGCGGGTGCATCAGGACACCAGCCTCGAACAGGCCGGGCTTTTCGATCATGATATTGGCGAGAATGTTCGCGCCGTTGGAAAAACCGAGACCCAGTACGGTCGAGGATTCGTAGCGCTCGCGATTGGCGGTGACGAAGTCACTCATCCGCGCGGTGGCCCGGGCAAGATCGTCACAATCGTAGATGCCTTCCGCCTTGCGCCGGAAGAAGCGCGCGGCGCCATGTTCGGACACGTCGCCACGCGGCGAAACCACCGTCGCACCAGGCAGCAAACGGCTGGCGAAATCGAAAAACTGGTTCTCGTCGCCGCCCGTGCCGTGAAAGACGAACAGGATCGGCGATCCGGGCGCACCGGGACGCGCCCGGTGCAGATAACTGTCGTAACTCATTGAATTCTCCTGAATGAAGGTGGCAGGACGACAACGCCCTGCCCTGAAATCACCTTAGGCAATCGGCTCGAGATGCTCTTCGAGCGCTTTGCGCAGATGCTCATGCTGGGTCGGCAGCTTCAGCGCCTCTCCGAGATGGGCGGTATCCTCGTCGCGGTCGAAACCCGGCTCGTTCGTGGCGATCTCGAACAGAACGCCACCCGGCGTGCGGAAATAGATCGCCCAGAAATAATCGCGGTCGATGACCGGCGTGACCTGATAGCCGGTATCCATCAGCGCCTTGCGGACTTCGAGCTGCTTTGCGCGGTTCTCGACGGCAAAGGCGATGTGATGCACGGAACCGGCACCGAGACGGGCGCTCGAAATATTCGGCATTGTCTCGACATCGATAAAGTCGGCCCCATTGCCGCCCGGAATACCGAAGCGGGTGACCCCATCCTTCGCATCGACCTGCTGATAGCCCATGAACTTCAGAAGCTCTGCGGTCGAGCCTTCATCGCGAAGACGCATGGAAGCGGAATGGAAACCGCGGATCGCCTCGTCAGTGCCGACACCATTGCCGGTCCACTGCGCACGACTGTCGTCCCTGACCTCGACCAGCGCAAAACCGTCGCCATCGGGACCTGCGAAATGCAGGCGCTTTTCGCCAAAGGCTTCATCGGCCTTCAGGCCATCGGCACCGGCCTTAGTCAGGCGATCGGTCCAGTAACCAAGCGAACCTTCCGGCACGGAAAACACGGTCGTGCCGACTTCACCGGTGCCGGGACGGCCCTTTGCGATATGCGGGAAGGGAAAATAGGTCATCACCGAACCCGGTGTGCCAACCTCATCGCCGTAATAGAGATGGTAGACATCCGGCGCATCGAAATTGACGGTCTTCTTGACCCGGCGCAGGCCGAGCGTATCGGTGAAGAACCTGTTGTTGGTGGAGGCACGCGCGGCCATCGACGTGACGTGGTGCAGGCCCTTGATCTGGGTAATCATGTCAAACCCCTTGTTCCTGTGGACCGTCTCGCGGCCCGCTGTTCATGGGGTGATATTTGGTCGATCTGACGCCGATTGGATAGACGAACACACCCGAACGGATTGTTCGAAAAACGTTGACGCAGACGTGCCAACGTTCACAGATCAGACACTTTCCGGCAGACGCCAGTCGATCGCATCCTTGCCGATCGACTGTAGATAATCGTTCGCCTTGGAAAACGGTCGCGAACCGAGAAAGCCGTTATGGGCAGACAGCGGAGATGGATGCGCCGATTTCAGCACCAGATGCCGCTCCTGATCGACGAAGGACGCTTTCTTCTGAGCGTAGGAGCCCCAGAGAATGAAGACGATGCCATCGCATTCGTCGTTCACCGTGCGGATGACCGCATCGGTGAACTTTTCCCAGCCCTTGCCCTGATGCGCGGCAGCCTGCCCTTCTTCCACGGTCAGAACGCTGTTCAACAGCAGCACGCCCTGTTCGGCCCAGCTTTCGAGAAAGCCGTGTTTTGCCGGCGGAATGCCGAGATCGGCCTGCATTTCCTTGTAGATATTGACGAGCGACGGCGGCGTACGAACGCCCGGCTGCACCGAAAAGCACAGACCATGCGCCTGGCCGAAACCATGATAGGGGTCCTGCCCCAGGATCACCACCTTCACCTCGTCGAGCGGGGTCAGGTCGAGGGCGCGAAAATACTCGGAACCCTTTGGGAAGATACGCTTTCCCGCCTGCTTTTCAGCGACGAGAAAGCGCTTGAGATCAGCCATATAGGGTTCAGAAAACTCGCCCTCGAGAGCGAATTTCCAGCTCTCTTCCAGCTTGATCTCACCTTCAGCCATCGTCTTTTCCCTCAACCAACCCGCACTTACTGAAAACGCCCGCCACGCTGAATGACTTCGGTCTTGTAGCCATCCGGATCTGTGACGAAGAAGAAGCGCGCGAAAGGCTTGCCCTCATGCTGCATCTCAACCAGCTTGCCGACAGTCAGGCCGAGATCAGTGAAACGCTGATACTCGGCTTCGATATCCGCAACGGTCACCGCCAGATGGCCATAACCGTTGCCGAGGTCGTAACCCTGCTCGCGACCGGCATTGACGGTCAGTTCCAGCTCGAACCCGGTTTCCGGGTTCGAGAGATAGATCAGCGTGAACCCTTCGAAGGGCACGCGGCTTGCGACTTTCAGACCAAAGGCCTTGTCATAGAAATCGACGGAGCGCGCCTCCTCGAGAACGCGGATCATCGAATGGACCATCTTGGCCATGGTTGAACTTCCCTATTGCAGCACGTGGTTCGAGCGCGAATGCCAGTCCCACGCGGACTTGATGATATCGTTGAGCGAATATTGCGGCTCCCAGCCGAGAACTTCGCGCGCTTTGTCGTTGTTGGCGACGAGCGAGGTGGAATCGCCTTCACGACGGCCGACATATTCCACCGGGAACGGCTTGCCGGAGACCTCCGAAATCGCGCCGAGCAATTCCTTGACGGTTGTTCCGGTACCGGTGCCCAGATTGAGCTCGACCATCTCACCACCCGCAAGCAGGTAATCGACGGCGCGAACATGCGCATCCGCCAGGTCGAGCACATGGATGTAGTCGCGCACGCAGGTGCCGTCACGCGTATCGTAATCGTCGCCGAACACCTTGAAACCCTGGCGACGGCCAAGGGCCGCTTCGATCGCGAGCGGGATCGCATGGGTTTCCGGCGTGTGCCATTCACCAATGCGGCCTTCGAAATCGGCACCGGCAGCATTGAAATAGCGCAGCATTACGGATTTCAGGCCCATGTACTGGCCGTAGTCCTTCAGTGCCTGCTCGATGATGTATTTGGTGCGGCCGTAAGGGTTGATCGGCGCCTGGCCGTGGCTTTCGTCCATCGGCACCTGTACCGGCAGGCCGTAGGTCGCGCAGGTGGAGGAAAACACGAATGCCTTCACGCCGGCCTTCATCGCCGCCGACATCAGCGTCAGCGCGCCGACCACATTGTTGTCATAAAATCCGACCGGATTCTTGACCGATTCGCCCACTTCGATGAGAGCCGCGAAGTGAAGAACCGCTTCCGGCTTGTGCTTGGCGAACACTTCATCGAGACGATCGTGGTCCCGGATATCGCCCTCTTCGAGTTCGCCCCAGCGGACGAATTCCGCATGCCCGTTCGAGAGATTGTCGAAAACGACGGGCTCATAACCTCTTTCTGCCAGCACCAGACACGTGTGGGATCCGATATAACCGGCACCGCCCACGACAAGCACTTTCTTCTTCGACATCATGTCCTCAGAGGTTGTTGAAGCCGGCGGCAATATAGCTGGCCCGGTTCAAATGGGAAGGGCGTATGCTGCACATGCACAGCACCTAAAAATTGCCGCCCCTTTCGCGGATCATCTGTTGACACTTCACATCAAGACGCGGCAATCAAACTTGTCTATCCCGTTCAGGATTTCGCCACAGGCCCTTCATGCGTTACGTCTTTCTCTGTCTTGGCTGGTTCTTTGTCGCACTCGGCGTTATCGGCGCGTTTCTACCCGTCATGCCGACGACACCCTTTCTTCTTCTCGCCGTCGCCTGTTTTGCCAGGTCGTCGCCGAAGCTGGAAGCATGGCTGATGAACCACAGGACATTCGGCCCGCCGCTGAAAAACTGGCGTGAGCGCGGCGCGATTTCACGGCGCGCGAAGATCACGGCGATCTCGCTGATGGCGTTGAGTTATGCCGGTTTCTGGTTCGGTTCGCATCCGTCGGCATGGCTCGCCGCACTCGTTGCAGCGCTGATGATCGCCCCCGCCGTTTTCATGCTGACGAGACCGAGCGCCTAACGATCATCGATGCCGCGACTGCGGCAGGACATAGGGAATATGCGCCGCCGGCACGCGCCCGACGGCACCGGCGATACCGTAGACGGACGAGATCATCTCGTCGCTCACCGTCTCATGGCAGGCGCCTTCGGCCACCACCCGACCGTGATGCAGCACGACGAGATGATCGGCGAATTCCGCCGCCAGGTTGAGATCATGCAGGATGGCGAGAACCATGCCGCCGGCAGAGGCGAAATCGCATGCCGTTTCCAGCACGGAAATCTGATGACCGAGATCGAGGCTTGCCGTCGGTTCGTCGGCGATGATGACGCCGGGCCGTCGCAGGAGCGCGCGAGCGATGGCGACACGCTGCATCTCGCCGCGCGACATGGTTTCCACATGTTGCTCGGGACGCTTCAGGCCGACCGTCGATAGCAAGGCATGGGCGCGCTTCAGGAGTTCGGGATTAGCGACGCGCGACAGGCGGGCGGGCAAAAGAATGTTGTCAAACGCGGAAAGCCCCGGAAACAGATGAAAATCCTGCATGACGAGGCCGATATTGGAGGCTCGCCAACGATCTCTCCGGCCTTCGGATAAGTCGGCGATATTGTCGGCACCCCAGAGGACGCGGCCGTTACGAACCCGCTCCAGCCCCGCAATGATATTGATCAGCGTGCTCTTGCCCGAGCCCGAGCCGCCTGTCAGAGCCATACGGCTGCCGGCGGCGATCTCGAGCGCGTCGATGGCGAGCACCGGTGTCGCCAGTCCGGGAAAGGATACGGCGAGATTTTCGATTTTCAGCGCAAGCATGTCTTTCAAACCGTTGCGTATTCGGCCTGCCGGATGCGCAGCAGGCTGACGAAACCCGTCTCCGGATCCGTCCAAGACCCCATTTCCAGCGTACCGCGCACTTCGATCGTCTGGCTGGGCTGGGTAAAGGTCTGTTTTTCGCCGAGATAAACGACGACGATATTGTCGGGCCAGTCGCTGTCGGTCGAGCAGAAGGGGCAGATCGACATAGGAATTTCGGTCAGGACGAAGAACTGCGCTTCGGCTTTCAGCGGCGGCGCCATGAAACCGCGCATGGCGATCTCCTTGCCGTTCAGCTGCTTGACCTTGTCGGAAAACTCCAGCCCGAGAACGCTGACCTTGCCGTAAAGCTCGTCAAAGGTGATGTCGCTATTGGCCTCAGCGCGGCCGGCGTTGGCCAGCAGTGGCAGGCCGGACACGAGGCCGAGTGTCATGGTGAGCGTCTGGCGGCGATTGAAACGCGCCGGATGAGGCTTCTTCATGACCTTTCTCCTTCCTGAAATATTCGCTCATCGTCACGCCGGAAGCTGGACAATGCAAGACGGGAAACACCGAGGACGATTGAGCTCGGAAAATAGAACGAGGACACGCCGGTACGGCGTGCCCCATCATGTTTCAGGCCTTAGTTGGTCTGCTTTGCGCCAAGGGCGAAAGCTTCGGCCAGAGCCTTGTAGACGTCGCTCTGTTCCATATAGCCACGGAAACCTTCGGCGCCGGGGCCTTCAGCCTGCAGAACAATGTCGTCAACGGCGTGAACGCCGCTGTCTGCGCTCTTCGGGATGATGCCGGATACGAGTACGGCGCCGGGGACATCCTTGTACTGTTCGTTGGCGATGTATTCCTTCTTTTCGTTCTGGATGGCCGGTGCGAACGGGCCGTCAAGCTTCGGGCGGAAGGTTTCGTAATGGTCCGGGCCGTTATTGGCGTTGAGGAACAGGCGACGCGAGACATCGACCTTGTCCGGATAGCCGTCGCCGTCCTTGTCTTCGTAGTTCGGGAAGCCGGCCTCAGCATAGGTGCCGACCTTTTCGCGCATTTCGGTGCCCGGCTTTTCGTCATCGACGGTGCCGATGATGGAAACGCCGTGCGTGTGGTCGCCGGTGACGATGAT
Source organism: Neorhizobium sp. UBA7851 (assembly GCA_002500765.1). Taxonomy (GTDB): domain Bacteria; phylum Pseudomonadota; class Alphaproteobacteria; order Rhizobiales; family Rhizobiaceae; genus Neorhizobium. The sequence continues at coordinate 61,954 of DLSX01000101.1, read as the reverse complement.
CAGCGTGTCGGGGTTCTTGGCGGCAAATTCGCGGGCAACACCGATCGCCTTGTCGAACTCGATCGTGTCGACGACAGCGCGGTCCCAATCCAGCGGGTGAGACATCTTGTCGACATTGGCCGCTTCAACCATCAGGAAGAAGCCTTCCGGGTTCTTCGACAGGTTGTCGAGGGCAACCTTGGTCATCTCGACGAGGCCCGGCTGTTCCGGGAATTTGGAAACGGTACCCTTTTTGAGGAACTCGCGATCAAGCGTGGTATCCAGGTTACCAGTGTGGAACAGACCGAGGATCTTGCCGGTATTGGTGCCGGCAGCCGTTGCGAGTTCCGTCTTGCTGGTTGCCAGCGTGTAACCGGCTTCCTTGAAGAGCGCGATGTAATCCTTGTCGTCCTTGCGCTTCGAGCCGGCAGTTGCCTGCGGCAGGAAGTAGGCGGAACCGCCGCCGAGAACGACTTCCGGTTTGACGTCGAACAGCATGCCGTTGATTTCGGCCTTGTCGCCACGCTTGCGAGTGTGAGCGACGACGGCGGCAGGCGTTGCGTCCTGCAGTTCGGCGGTCGAGATGATGCCGATCGACTTCTTTGTCTGGCGGCGCAGAGCTTCCGCGATGTTTTCGACCTTCGGGTCGTCCATGGAGGACGGCGTACGGTCGGCGTATACGCCGATAGCGTTTACGGCAGTCTTGTGACCGGTCATGTAGGCCGACATGGTGTTGGCCGAGTCGGTTGCGACAGCGTCGGTGGCCGAGGTGCCGATGAAAGCTGCCGGCGGAACGTCGTCCATGTTCAGACGGCCATTGGCCTTACCTTCGGTCATGCCCTTGGCCATGATGCGGGCGGCGGTGCGGTGAGCAACCGACAGGCCATCGGCGATCAGGAAGATGACGTTCTTGGCCTTGGCCTGTTCCGGCGTACCGTAAACGGTCCAGGTGATGGCTTTCGCTTCATCGCCGGCGGCAACTTCAACCTTGTAATCGCCAGCCTTGGCGAGCGTGACGCCACGCAGGATGACGGCTGAACCAAGGACTTTGTCCTTGTTCTTTTCTTCAGCGACGAACTCGACTTCCTTGCCGAGCGTTGCCTTGTAATCCTGGCCGTTGACCGTGATCTTCACGTCTTCCGGCTTTACGACTTTGTCGAACTCGACTTTGAAATCGAACGGCGAGCCGGTCAGGATCGTTGCACGATCAAGCGGATAAACTTCGGCAGCCTGGGCGGCGCCGGCAAGAATGGTCGTGGCGACCAAAGCGGAAAAAAGAGTGCGCATATTCCCCTCACAGATATGTGAAAAACGACGTCTCCTCCTAGTCCCGCCATGTGACAGTCGCATGACCGTTGCATTCGAATGCTGGATTGAGGACGCGGTCGAGAGGAGTTGCTGGCAAGCGGAGCTTTGACCAGAAAGCCGGGTGGAATTCGACCCGGATCACCTGTGAAAAGACGCGCGCTTTTAGGAGCGGTGGCCGATCTGGGCGGAGATTTCTCCGCTGATGGAATTCAGCAGACCGCGGTAACGCTCGAAATCGCGGTTGTTGACGATCGCGGTCAGCGTGGAAAGACTGATTGCCGCCGTTATCTTGCCCTTGTGGTCGAAGATCGGCACGGCGGCGCAGCGCACGCCCTTCACATGTTCCTGATCGTCGACCGCGTAACCCTGCTCGCGAACGGTTGCGATCTCCCGCAGGAATGCTTCCTCGCTGGTGATGGTGCGCGCAGTTATCGCCTCATAGGAATAGTCCTGCAGGATGCGCTTTTTGGCTTGATCGTCCTGGAAGGCAACAAGAACCTTTCCCATGGCCGTGCAGTGAAGCGGCAACTGTCGACCGATCCGCGAATAGGTGATAATTGCTGCCTGGCCTTCCACCTTGTCGATATAGACGCCGTGACCGGCGTCGAGAATGCCGAGGTGAGTCGTCTGGCCCGTCTTTGCCGAGAGCTCGACGAGAAAGCGATTGCAAATCATGCGGATGTCGATCGAACTGATGACAAAATTACCGCGCTCGACCAGCTTCATTCCGAGGCGATAACGCCCGTTATCTTCGTTCTGATCGATATAACCACGGCCCTGCAGGGTTTTGAGCAGTGCATGCAGCGTGCTTTTGTTCAATCCTGTCCGGGCACTGATGTCGGTGATCTTCATCTCCTTGTTCTGGTCGTCGAACAGGTCGAGGATCTGGAGTGCTCTGTCTACGGATTGGATTGTCGGCATGCTACCCGCTCGGCTGGGGGCAGACCGGTCTTGGCGGCTTGCCCGGGAAATGGACGCGCAAGCTCTAGCATACATTTCCCTGTCTGATAGGTACGCGACTTGTCGCGCAACTCGTTCGGCGACCTCAGACATGGAGAAAACCGGCGGAAGGCGCAGGCCGCGCCTTCCGCCTCTTCGTCAGGCGATGACCATGCTGATAAGGAGGATAACAGCAAGGCCAACCACTGAAACCAGCGTACTGAGGACGGTCCAGGTGAGAAACGTCTCCTTCATGCTAAGCCCGAAGAACTCCTTGAACATCCAAAAGCCTGCATCATTGACATGCGACGCTATGGCGCTGCCGGCGCCGGTGGCCAGCGTGACCAGTGCGAGGTTTGCAGGGTTGTCCGCGAGGACGGGAATGACAAGACCCGCGGTCGATATGGCCGCAACCGTGGCAGAACCGAGCGAGATGCGCAGGATGGCTGCGACGCCCCAGGCAAGCACGATCGGCGATGCGGCGCTGCCTGCGAACATGGCTGCAATGTAACCGCCCACGCCGCCATCGATCAGGACCTGCTTGAAGGCGCCGCCGCCACCGATGATGAGCAGCATCATGCCGATATGCGAAACTGCCGAACCGCAAGAATTCATCAGGTCGCGCATCGGGATATTGCGGTTGAGACCCATCGTGTAGAGGGCAACGAGGATCGATATCAGCATGGCCGTAGAGGCGTCGCCGACAAGCCGGATGAACGCGAAGGCGCTGTTGTCGCCAAGTCCCATCTCCGTCTGGACGATCGTTACGATCGTGGCGATCGACATCAGGATGACCGGCAGCATGGCAGTCAGGACGCTGACGCCGAAACCGGGCATCTCGTCGTCGCCAAAGGTCTTCTGGCTGCCGATCGACGACAGGTCGCCGACGCGGTCATAGGCGCTCGGCACGATCTTCCTGGCGACCTTGTTGTAGAATGTGCCGCCGACGATGACGGTCGGGATGGCGATGATGATGCCATAAAGCAGGACCATGCCGATATTGGCGCCGTATTCACCGGCAATCACCGTCGGGCCGGGATGCGGGGGCAGGAAGGCATGCGTTGCGAGAAGCGCAGCGACCATCGGCACGCCAAGGCGCAGGGCCGAAATCTTCATCTGGCTGGCCATGGTGAAGATGATCGGGATCAGGAGAACCAGGCCGACTTCGAAGAACAGCGCGATTCCGATGATGAAGGATGCGACGACCACAGCCCATTCGACGTTTTTGGCACCGAAGCGGTCGATCAGGGTCATGGCGATCCGCTGCGCACCACCGGCATCGGCGATCAGCCGACCGAGCATGGCGCCGATGCCGAAGATGAGGGCGATGTGGCCAAGCGTTCCGCCGATGCCGCCTTCGATCGATTTGACGATCTTCGGGAAGGGAATGCCGAGAGCTACGGCAACCCCGAAGGAGACGATGATGAGTGAGACGAAAGTGTTGAGCTTCAGCTTCGTAATCAGGACTAGGAGGGCGATGACCCCCACGAGAATAATGAATAGTGGCATATGTGTTTCCTTCCCAAAACACCGCTGTTGCGGCTTGTTTGCAGACACACGATCTCTGTGCCGCCAATCGCTTGGCGGCAGATGACGAGGGTTCGATTGTCAGGATTGGGCGACCGACTCCTCCGGTCGCCCTGCGTCTGCCTTAGCGGCTGACTTCTTCTGCCTTCAATGCGGCCTGACCGGCAGCCAGCACCTTGAGGATCTTGTCCGTGTCATAGACACAGCCACCCCAGGTGCCGCCGCTTGCCGCCTGCAGCGCGGCCCACAGACGCGTGTCGTCGGGCAGAGCCGGTGCCGGTTTGAGATCAGGATGGACCTCACGTTCGGCAAGCTCTTTTGCGCCTTCCTCTGGCGTCAGCGGCTTGTCTTCCGTGCCGAGGAAGTTGAGTGATCCTTCGAGCTTGATCGTATCGACGATCATTTCGACGATATCTCCGTCGCGAAGCTTGGCGATCGGCCCGCCTGCCAGCGCTTCAGGCCCGATATGGCCGACGCAGGCGCCGGTGGAGACACCGGAAAACCGTGCGTCGGTGAGGAGCGAGACATGCTTGCCATAGGAGAGATGCTTCAGCGACGAGGTCAGCTGGTAGGTTTCCTCCATGCCGGTACCCGAAGGTCCGCCTCCCATCACGACCATGATGTCGCCGGCCTGAATGCCGCCAGACTTGATGGTGCGGATGCCGTCACGCTCCGAGGTGAAGACCTTGACCTTGCCGGTGTGGCGATAGACGCCGTCGGCTCCAACAACACTTGGATCGATCGCGGTCGACTTGATCACCGAACCTTCCGGCGCAATGTTGCCGACCGGGAAGGTGATGGTGGAGGTCAGTCCGCGTTCTGCCGCCTGTGCTGGGCTCATGATCACCTCTTCGGGGCGGATGCCGTCCTGTTCGAGGAGAATTGCCTTGAACCGTTCGCGGCGTTCGGATTTTTCCCACCGGTCGAGATTTTCCTTCACCGTTTCGCCGGTGACGGTCAGGGCATCCTCATGCAGGAGGCCAAGCGTCCGCAGGTGAAGCATCACTTCCGGCACGCCGCCAGCGAGGAATGCCCGGACCGTCGGATGCGGGACCGGCCCGTTCGGCAGTACGCTGACGAGGCGCGGAACGCGACGGTTGATCTCCGTCCAGTCCTGTACGCTCGGCATCCGACAGCCGGCGGCATGGGCAATTGCCGGCAGATGGAGAAGCAGGTTGGTCGAGCCGCCAAAGGCGGCGTGCACCATCATCGCGTTCTCGATCGCCTTGTCGGTCAGGATGTCCTTCGTCGTCACGCCACGCTCATAGAGCGCAAGTGCCGCGCTGGCCGACTGGCGGGCGATCTCCAGCCACACCGGCTGGCCTGATGGGGACAGCGCCGAATGGGGAAGCGCAAGGCCAAGGCCTTCGGCAACGACTTGAGAAGTGCCGGCCGTGCCGAGGAACTGGCAGCCGCCGCCCGGAGAGGCGCAGGCCTTGCAGCCCAGTTGAGAGGCTTCCTCGAGGCTCAGCTCATGATTGGCGAAACGCGCGCCGATCGTCTGCACCTTGCCTGCGTCGTCACCCTTCGTTGCCGGCAGGGTCGCTCCACCCGGCACCAGGACCGTGGCAATGTCATGCATGGAGGCGAGCGCCATCATCATCGCCGGCAATCCCTTGTCGCAGGTCGCGATGCCGAGGACCGCCTTGCGGGTCGGCAGCGAGCGGATCAGTCGCCGCATGACGATGGCGGAGTCGTTGCGATAGGGCAGCGAGTCGTACATGCCGGTCGTGCCCTGCGAGCGCCCGTCGCACGGGTCGCTGACATAGGCGGCATAGGGGATGCCGCCCGTCTTGGCGACCTCCTCCGCGGCTGCCTTCACCTGATCGCCGATCTCGTAGTGGCCGGTATGCATGCCGAGAGCGATCGGTTTGCCGTCGGCATCGCGAAGGCCACCGGTGGTGGCAAGGATGAATACCTCGCTACCGAGCAGCTTGGCCGGGTTCCAGCCCATGCCGGCATTCAGCGTCATGCCGAAAATATCGCCGCTCGGGCGATTGATCAGCATGTCGCCTGTCAGGGGAAGGGCGCCGGCCGGACCGGGCGACTTCGTTCTGACGTCATAGATGTCGTCGTGTGTTTCTTCGTGGGTAGTACCTTCGGACATGAGTTTTCCTCCACTCGTGATTGATGTTCCTGTTGGCTCAGGCAGAGATCATGCCCGCATCGGACAGCACGCTACGGACCACGGCGACCTTTTCCTCACTGAGTTTTGCTGCAGCCGGGGGAAGCGAATGGCAGGAAATGGCGAGCCCGCAGGCTTTCATGGCTTCCTTGACGACGCCGACGAAAGGCACGTCGACCTTGTAGATGCGAGGCAGCTTGAGGATGGTGCGGTGAAGCTCCGCTGCCTTCGCCAGATCACCGTTCTTGACGGCCTGATAGATGCCGATCGAGATATCCGGCGCGAAATTGGCACTGGCCGAAATGGCACCGTCGCCGCCCAGAAGCAGCGTATTGAGGAGATGGTCATCGAAGCCGCAGAAGACGCTGAAATCGGGATGGGCACTCTTCACGACGTCGACCATGTCGCGCAGGTGGGCAACGGAATCGATCGTATCCTTCAGGCCGACGATGTTGGAATGGGCATCGACCAGCCGCTTGACGAAGGCGGGATGGAGATCCTGGCCGGTCAGGGCCGGGAAGTTATAGAGAAGTATGGGCAGGTCGACGGATTTGGCGATCGCGGAGAAATAACCGAACAGGTTTTCTTCCGTGACCTTCCAGTAATAGGGGTTGATCGCCACAACACCGCTTGCGCCGATCGACTGGGCGTGCCGGCTGAGGGCGACCGCCTCGCGGGTATTGGTGCTGCCGGTACCGATCAGAACCGGCACACGGCCATCCGTATAACGGACAACAAATTCGGCGACGGCTACACGCTCGTCATAGGACATCTGCGAAAATTCGCCGCCGGTTCCAAGGAAGAACATGCCATCCACGCCGGCGCCGACGAGATGATCGATGGCGAGAGCCATGCCCGCAGTGTCGAGCTTACCCTCATCGGTGAAAATCGTCGGGACGGGTGGGATAATGCCGGAAAACTTCATCAATCTGGACATGAATAAACCTCCTTTTAGGCAATGCGATACCGGCACTTGCGGAATGGCCGCCTGTTAGAAAAACCTTATTTGTTCAGCATTATAAAACTGCGTTCTGAACATGCTGACTGTAACTCAGGTAAGATCGTTCGGCATTGCCAAACGCCATTCCGAGGCGGTATGTCGCATTGGATTAGCGGAAACCGCTAAAAAGCGAGGCTTTGGATAAGTCAGATAACCGTTCGCAGCCCCTGACGGTGGGTTTTCGAAAATCGCTGAAAACCTGTTGGGTCCGCTCAGGATTTTTGCCTGACCCGCTTGCGACGGTCAGCCTGATCGCTTAGCCCGTCTTTCGAAAAAATATCGAGCGGGAGAGCAACATGAATGATGGTGCCACGGTCTATTCCATGCCCGGAACCTGCTTCTTCGATCTCGCTCCTGTCGGCGGCGGAGAGCCTTATCGGATTTTTCTCTACATTCCTTCCACCGAGCCGCCGGAAGAGGGCTGGCCGCTTCTGATGACGACCGACGGAAACGCGACTTTTCCCTTCGCGGTCGCAAGCCTCGTGACGCAGGCGCCTTATCCGGCCGCAACCAATGTCGGCTGGGGCGTGGTCGCGGCAATCGGTTATCCGACCGAGGAACCCTATGATGCGATGCGACGGGCTTGGGATCTCGGGCCGCCGCCAGTCAAATCCTATCCGCCTTATGTCGAGGGTGGACCGCCCGTCATGATCGGCGGAACCGGAGAGCTGTTGGATTTCATCGAAACCATGGTCATCCCGAAGATTTCCGAGATGGTACGGCTCGATCCGACACGCCGATCGCTTTTCGGCCATTCCTTCGGTGGTCTCTTCACGCTTTTTTCGCTGTTTCAACGACCTTGCCTTTTCGCCAACTGGATCGCGGCAAGCCCGACGATCTTCTGGGAAGGCAGCGAGATCCTGAACAACGAGGCGCAGCGCCAGTCCGCCCCGAGCAATAGGCCGTTCCTGCATCTCTCGGCCGGTGAATATGAGGGCGATGAGCTGGCGCCATTCCAGTACAAGAATGAGGATGCCGCTATGCGTCTGGAAAAGAAGAAGACGGAGCGTACCCTCTCGCTTGCGCAGGAGATGGCTGAGCGCCTGAACGGCGCCGAGGACGGGATACGCGCCGAGTTCGAGATCTTTCCCGGCGAAACCCACATGTCCGTCGTCGGACCGGCGGTCAACCGTGCGATCAACATCGCATTTGCGGCCAGGAAATGATCCGGTACCGCATAGGGCTGTGCTCCTGAAGCCGGTGATGCGCCGGAAAGTTCGAGCACTTCCGGCGACTACAGTTCGAAACGCTCCTGCGTTTTAAGCTGCGCCTTGATTATGCGCCTCTACCGGCAAGAAAGCTCTCGTAGGTTTGCTTCAGGCCAACCTCCAACGGCCGGGCATTGTTCCAGCCGAGGTCATGCAGACGGGTGAGATCGGCAAGCTTGCGTGGTGTGCCGTCCGGTCTTGAGCGGTCGAATGCAAGCGGACCCTCGAAACCCACGGTGTTGCAGACCAGACGGGCTAGATCGGCGATCGAAAGCTCTTCACCCGAACCGATATTGACCGGCAGAGCACCGGAATAGTTGCGCAACAAAAAGACGACGGCTTCGGCGAGATCGTCCACATGCAGGAATTCCCGAAGCGGCTTGCCGCTGCCCCAGATCGTCAGGTTTTCAGCCTTGCTGACCTTTGCCTCATGCGCCTTGCGGATCAATGCCGGCAGAACATGGCTTGTTTCGAGGTCGTAATTGTCGCCGGGACCGTAGAGATTGGTCGGCTGGGCCGAGATGAAGTCCAGTCCCTGCTCCTGGCGATAGGCTTGGCAAAGCTTGATGCCCGCGATCTTGGCGATGGCGTACCACTCGTTGGTCTTTTCCAACGGCCCCGTCAGCAACGATTCCTCGCGGATCGGCTGTTCCGCATCGCGAGGATAGATGCAGGTCGAGCCGAGAAGGAGAAGTTTCTCCACTCCGGCGCGTGCCGAGCCCTCGATGACATTCGCCTCGATCATCAGATTGTCGTAAAGGAAGGAAACCGGGGATGCGCTGTTGGCGGCAATGCCGCCAACGCGGGCCGCCGCCATGATGACGGCGTCGGGTTTCCTGTCTTGCAGCCATCGACGCGTAGCCGCCTGATCGCGCAGGTCGACTTCACTACGTGGCACGGTCAGCACCTCGCAGTTTTCCCTGGAGAGAAGACGTACGAGTGCGGAGCCGACCATGCCCCGATGGCCGGCAACCCAGATCCGTTTTCCCTCAAGCTCAAACACGCGGTTCATCTGTCAGTCCTTGTCCCTCTGGTGAACCGAATTGGCATGTTCGCGAATATCGGACTGAACCATTTCCGTAATCATCTCTTCCAGCGTTGTTGTCGCCGCCCAGCCGAGCTTTTCCTTGGCCTTGGCTGGATCGCCCAGCAGAAGATCGACTTCCGTCGGACGGAAGTAACGCGGATCGACTTCGACGAGGCAGCGATTGGTACCGCGTTCAAAGCCCCGTTCTTCGACGCCTTCGCCCTTCCATTCGATTTCGACCCCGGCGACCTCGAAGGCGGTGCCGACGAAATCGCGTACGCTGACCGTGCGTCCGGTGGCCAGAACGTAATCGTCGGGCTCATCCTGCTGGAGCATGCGCCACATGCCTTCCACGTAATCGCGTGCATGACCCCAGTCACGTTTGGCATCGAGGTTGCCGAGATACAGGCGATCCTGGTCACCGGCGGTAATTGCCGCGACAGCGCGGGTAATCTTGCGGGTCACGAAGGTTTCGCCGCGGCGCGGGCTTTCATGATTGAAGAGGATACCGTTGGACGCGTGCATGCCATAGGATTCACGGTAGTTGACCGTGATCCAGAAGGCATAGAGCTTGGCGACGCCATAGGGCGACCGCGGATAAAACGGTGTCGTTTCCTTCTGTGGCGTCTCGACCAACTTGCCGTAAAGTTCGGACGTGGATGCCTGATAGAAACGTGTCTTCTTTTCCATGCCCAGAATGCGGATCGCTTCGAGGATGCGCAGTGTCCCCATGCCGTCGGCATTCGCCGTATATTCCGGCGTTTCGAAGCTCACATGCACATGGCTCTGTGCGGCAAGGTTATAGATTTCATCCGGCTGCACTTCCTGAATGATGCGGATCAGGTTGGTGGAATCGGTCATGTCGCCGTAGTGCAGGGTAAAACGACGGTTGGATTCATGCGGATCTTCGTAGAGGTGATCGATGCGTCCCGAGTTGAAGCTCGAAGAACGGCGCTTGATAGCATGGACGTCATAGCCTTTGGAGAGCAGAAGCTCGGCAAGATAGGATCCGTCCTGTCCGGTAACGCCGGTTATCAATGCACGTTTCGAAGCAGTATTGGTCATCGTCGTCATTCCTCAGCAGGGACGGGCGACAGCGGCGAAGGCTTCAGCCACGCGCGCGATATCCGCCTCGGTCAGATTGTGGTGGTTTGGCAGGTAGATGCCGTAATCATGCACCTTGTCTGCATTGGGCAGCGCCAGGCGCGGATTGTCGCGAAGCCAGAAGGGATGGCGTGCAATATTACCGCAGATCAGCGGCCGGCATTCAATGTCGAGCGCATTGATGTGCTTGTAGGTTTCGAGCCGGTTTTCGATGAAGGTGCCGTAGGCGAAGGAAGACAGAATTTCCGTATCGCCCGATTGCGAGAAGAAATCCGGCAAGGCCTTGCGGTAAAGCTCGAAATTGATCTGCCGACGTTCGACGATATGGTCGAGTTTTTTCAGCTGTGATCGGCCGAGGAAAGCCTGAAGGTCGGTCGAGCGCAGGTTATAACCGGCGTGGTAGAAGGTATAGAGGTTCTTGAACTCGTCGATACCGTTCTCATTTGCCAGCGACTTGCGCAGTTCAGGCTTCAGGTCGCGGCTCCAGCCATGCGAGCGCAACGACAGCATCAGCTGGTGCAGATCGCTGTCGTCGGTGACGACCATGCCCCCCTCGATGGTCGAGATGTGGTGGCCATAATAGAAGGAGAAGCTGCCGGCAGTGCCGATCGAGCCGAGCTTGCGACCCTTGTAGGTCGAGCCCAGCGCCTCGCACGAATCTTCGAGCAGCACGATGTCGTAACGCTGGCAGATGTCGCGGATTGCATCCATGTCGCCGGAATGGCCGAGAACATGGACGAGGATCAGCAGCGACGGAGGATCGACACGGCAGAGATCTTCCAGATGGTTGAGATCGATGCCGAGCGAATTCGCATCGCAATCGCAAAGGCGGACATCGAAGCCCAACTGCATCAGCGGCGATACGGTCGTGACCCAGCTGACACCGGCGGCGATAGCCTTGTTGTTCCGCAGGCGGCCGGCTTCCTTCAGTGCGGCAATCATCAGAAGGTTGGCAGACGAGCCGGAATTGACATAGACCGCGTGACGGCTGTTCATCCAGGTTGCGAATTCGTCTTCGAAGGCCAGCGTTTGCTCGGCCTTGGTCAGCCGGTTGCCCGCGAGCATCCATTCGGACAGCGCTTCGAGCTCGTCCTGGGCGATGGTTTCTTCTGCAAGGCGGATAGGACGAAGTCCGGACATCAGGATGTCTCCCTCATGCGCACTGCGCGCATCACTTTCATTTCCATGTAATAGCGGGTGACTTCCGCGTAGGCGGCGCGCAACTTCATCGTCTTCTCGCCGGATGCAAAAGCATCGATGGTGATGGAGCCTTCATGGGCGCGGAAAAAGGCGAGCGGTTCGCGAACGAACCCGACCTTCGGGTAACGCAGCATCGAAAGCAGGGAGACGAAGGCGTCGGGGCCAACGCCGCGGTATTCATTGGTCTGCAGCGGCAGCCGGCCCTGATAGAGCGCATCGAGCAGGATCTGGCGGCGGTAGACGGCGGCACCAGGGGATATCAGCGAGCCGAGGATCTGTTTTTCCACCGCGGCGACAGGGAAGATGCCGGTTTCAGGCAGCCATTCCACGAACTGGCGCAGTTTTGTCGGAAGCCCCGGACCATCGACGACATCGGCGCCGGTGAATGCGAAGCCGGTATTTTCGTCGATAACGGAAAGGCAGGCTTCGATGAAGTTCGGGGCGATCCAGTCGTCGTCATACTGCAAGTGGACGAAGTCGCCCTTGGCGTGCAGCACACCCTCCAGCCAGCAGAAATGCGGGCCAAAGTCGCGCTCGCGGCGAATGTAGAGAATACGGTCACCATAGGCCTCGGCCACTTTCGGCGTATCATCCGTCGATCCATGATCGACGACGATGACTTCAACGGGCGACGTCTGGTTTAACGAACTCTCGATTGCACCGGGCAACATGCCGGCGCGGTTGAAGGTTGGAATGACGATGGAAACAGTCTCAGACATCAAGGTCTCCTAGGATCTGCCTAAGCCGCGAAATGTTGGCGACGAGAGTGTCGGCGCTACCGGTATTGCGGATTTCAAGAGGGTGCGGGCTCAAGCCCTGAACGAAATCGCGAACCGCCGTGCCGCTGCCGGAGGCAACATTGACCGGACCGGTCGCAGAAGAAAGAGCGAGACGAACGACGTATTCGGCAGCTTTCTCAGCAGGCAGGAAGTCGCGAATGCTATCTGCGCCCGGCAGATCGAACGGCTGCGTCAGGTCTTCATTGGCCAGGCGTCGCTCGATCGAAGGGCGCAGGAAGGAACCGGTCTGTGCCGGATCGTGAATCGAGAAAATCCGCGTCGCAAGAAAGGGGCGTCCCGTAGCCTCGCAAATGTCCGCTGCCGCACACTCGGCTTGCCATTTCGTGCGACCGTAAAGCGATGCCGCCGCCTTTTTCGCATCCTCTTTGATTGGTTCGGGGGAAGGGGCGTAGACGTGGCTCGACGAGCAGAACAGGAAAGAAGCGCCGCATCCATCCAGAGCGGAAAGGAGATTGATCGTGCCGCCGACATTGACGGCATAGGCGCGAGCCGGGTCAGCCTTGACCGATGCCACGGGAACCAGAGCGGCAAGATGAATGACTCTGTCGATTTGGGGGAGTGCTACAATCTGGGTCCGGACTGCATCCCGCTGGGTCAAGTCGACGCTGTTGACGATCACCTCGGTATCCGGCACCAGACGAACCAAATGCCTGACGACATGCCGACCAAGGATGCCTCCTGCCCCGGTCACCAGGACGCGCATTGATCAAATCCCCTGCGAGCCAGGTGTCCCGCCGCGCCCCATCGGCAATAGGAAGTGAGGCCGGACCTCTGTTGCATTCAATAACCTTGCTCTGCGTGACGGATTGCTTCACAACGATGAAACTGCACCCAAACATGATGCGAGCGCTCGTCGTTCCGCATTCCCTCTTATTTGCGTCATTGGCGGCTGGCGCAAACCGCTAACGCACGTTACGTCTTGATAATCATTGTCGATGATTATCCATGACAATTGTGCCATGCGCGAACCTTACGGCGAAGGAATTCCCCAATATGCATTATACCAAAGTGAGGACGCAGAGCGATTTCGAGGGCGCTCTGGTTACCGTGTATTGCGCGGTCTGGCATCGCCAGCAGAACAAGCTCGATCTGCTGAAATCACATTACATCAATCTTCGCAGCCAAAGCATTGGTGTTCGCATTCTCTATATTTTCGACAATGGCGATACGCCGCCGGATTGGCTCGATGCGGATTGCTACGTGTTTTCAGGGACGCTTTCCATCTATGAGGCATGGGCCGCTGCCGTGGCGCTCAATAAATCGTTCTATGTCATGAACCTCAATCTCGACGATCGCCTGGCCACCAATGCGGTGGAGATGATGGTAGGTGCTTCCTGTGCCTCGTCTGCTGCGCTCGTCGGCGGTGAATGGCTGGTCTGTTTCGACCAATCGCATCTGGACCAGGCGTTCAAGGCGCCGCTCCTCATGGCATCGGAATTCGTGCCAGCCTGGCCGCCGAAGCCGCACCCGCGCCTCAGATTGGGCTCCGGCACAGGTGAGCGCGGCACCTTCGGCCCTGCAACGCTCTGGCATGCTGCAGCAGTCGGAAAATACTATCCGAGCTATTTCAACGACGGATCGATCATCCGGTCGATCGGTGACATGCTGTTCTGGACCCCCCTGCAACAACGGAACCTGAAAATGGTGCGTCTGCCGATGCTGATCGGCAAATATTATTCCTCACCGACCGAGCAGGCCGAATTCCGCGCGAACGAGGATCAGGAGCTTCTCGCCCGTCACGGTGTTTCGAAGATTTCCTTTGCCGATCGTATCGTCAGCGGTGAAGTGCCTGAACTGGCGAGCTGAAACGTTCTTCGGAAAAAGATGAGACGAATGATGCCCGCAATCATCAAGAGAGCGGGCATCATTGTTAAAGAGCATCAGACAAGGCCGGAATGCGGTCCGGCTGCGCCGGCAGGACAAGTCCTTTGCGCAGTTGCCGCAACCGAATCGCTATCGGACAGTCTGCCGCTGCTCTCCCAAGCCATCGATGCCGAGTGTCATCACGTCGCCGCGTTTGAGATAGGTCGGCGGCTTCATGCCCATGCCGACGCCGGGTGGTGTGCCGGTGGTGATGATATCGCCGGGCTCAAGCCGCATGAAGCGTGACAGATAGGAAACGATATGCGCGAGCGAAAAGATCATCGAACTGGTTGACCCGATCTGACGACGCTCGCCGTTGACATCGAGCCAGAGGCCGAGATTCTGGACATCGGCAATCTCGTCGCGGGTAACGAGCCAGGGGCCGACAGGGCCATAGGTCGGCAGGCTCTTGCCCTTGATCCACTGGCCGCCGCGCTCGATCTGATAGGATCGTTCCGACACATCGTTGCAGATGCAGAATCCGGCCACATGGTCGAGCGCCTGCGCCTCGGAAACATTGAAGGCAGCGGTGCCGATCACCATCGCGATCTCGACTTCCCAGTCCGACTTCTCCGAGCCTTCCGGCATCACCACATCATCCGTCGGACCTGAGATGGAGGAGGGCGCCTTGCTGAATACGACCGGTTCGCTCGGTATCGGCATGTTGGATTCATGCGCATGGTCGACATAGTTCAGGCCGATTGCAATGAAATGACCCGGTTTGGCGACGCAGGAGCCGAGGCGTACATCTGCTTCTACAAGCGGCAGGGCCGCCAGATCGGCGTTGCGTATCCGTTCCAGACTTGCCGGCGACAGCGCCTCGCCGGCGAAATCGGCGACCAGGTTGCTCACGTCGCGGATACGACCGTCACCATCGAGAATGCCAGGGCGCTCCGCACCCGGCGCGCCATAACGAACCAGTTTCATATTCTCTCCTGAATGTAGGGATTGATGGCAGGCCGCGTTACGGCCTGCCTTGGATGATGAGCATGCCACCCGGCTTACTGGTTGAGCATTTCTTCCGGCAGCGACTGCTTGAAGTAATGTTCGTAGACCTTGTTCAGCTCGCCGTTCTTGAGATTGGCGGTGATCCATTCGTTGACCCAGGCTTCAAGTTCCGGCTCCTTCTGGCGCATGCCGACAGCCATGGGGTAAGCGGCAAGCTCGACCTTGATGGCAAAATTGCGGTTCGGGTTCTGGTCTGCGACCGCCTGTGCTGTAGAAAGCGCTGCAGACATGTAATCCTGCTGCCCGGTGCCGACTGCCGTGTTGGTGGTCGCTTCGTCCTCGTAACGGACGATATTGGCCGTGACGCCCTTTTCCTTGGCAGCCTTGGTCAGCTCGATATCGGCCGTCGTGCCGCGGGCGACGGCAACGCTTTTGCCATCGAGGCCGGAGGCATCCTTCAGGTCTTCTGCCTTAGGGCCGAGGATGACGACCGGAATGACGCCATAGGGTTTGGAGAAGGAAATGACCTTCTTGCGCTCCTCGGTGATCGAGAAGGAGGCGATGACGAGATCGACCTTGTTGGAGATCAAGAACGGCACCCGGTTGGCGCCCGAGACCGGCACCACTTCGAGCGTGACGCCGAGATCCTTTGCCAGCAGCTTGGCCGTATCGATATCGAGGCCGGTCTGCTGCGCCTTGTCGTCCAGCATGCCGTAAGGCGGATGGCCGACATCGACGGCGATCTGGATACGACCGCGCTGCTTGATGGTTTCGAGTGCGTTGGCGAATGCTCCTCCGGCACCACCGAGCAGAACGGTCATGGCAAGGCCGCAGGACAGGACGCGGCGAGACAGTTTGATATTCATGCTTTCTCCTCCTCCATCCGCCGTCCCATGACGGCGGCAAAATCAATGCCGATTCGTCAAAGCCCGCTGCCGACGAACTGCCTGAGCTCGACGGTCTGCGGGTCGTCGAGCATCGTGCCCTTGCCCGCCTCCCAGACGCGTCCCTGATGCATGTAGACGACAAGATCGGCGACCTGCCGGGCAAAGGCCATTTCGTGAGTGACGAGCACCATGGTCATGCCGCCTGCTGCAAGCTTGCCGATGACGCGCAAGACCTCGCCAGTCAGTTCCGGGTCGAGTGCCGAGGTCACTTCGTCGAACAGNNGCCACGCGCTGCTGCTGCCCGCCGGAAAGCTGTTCGGGATAACTTGATGCCTTGTCGGACAATCCGACCTGTTCCAGCACTTCTGCCGCCAAGGCGCGGCTTTCGGAAGCATCGAGGCCGTTCACCTTTCTCGGTGCGAGCGTGACATTCTGTTCCACTGTCAGATGCGGGAAGAGATTGTAGCTCTGGAAGACGATACCGACTTCCTTGCGTAGTTCCCGCAATTCGAAATCGCGGGCGCGGAGATTGCGGCCGCAGACGGTCAATTCACCGCCATTGATCTTCTCCAGTCCGTTGATACAGCGCAGCGCCGTGCTCTTGCCCGACCCGCTTCTACCGATCAGAGCCGCCACTTGGCCGGGCATGACGTCGAGATCGATGCCTTTCAAGACTTCCAATGCGCCGAAGCTTTTGCGTACATCGCGAAACGAGACCATTGGCTGCACGCCGTCTTGTTGTGCGGGCGGGGTGTGGACGGAATTCATCGAAATGACGGTCATGCGTTTCTCCTGTGAAGGCGCAGCTCAAACCGGCGGGCGTAGCGCGACAGCGGGAAGCAGATGGCGAAATAGATCAGCGCCGCGGCGGTGAAGATGACGAAGGGCTTGAACGTGGCGTTGTTCAGGATTTTTGCCGAGTAGGTGAGATCGAAGAAGCCGATCACCACCGAATAGGATGTGTTCTTGACGATCTGCACCAGGAAACCGACCGTCGGCGGCACGGCAATGCGCAACGCTTGCGGCAGGATGATGTAGATGAAACGCTGCAGGTTGGTGAGCGCCAGGCATTCGCCGGCCTCCCACTGGGTCTTCGGCACCGCCTGAATGCAGCCCTTCCAGATTTCGCCGAGATAGGCGCTGGAATAGAGCGTCATGGCAATCGCTGCCGCGACCAGCGCATTGACGTCGAAACCATAGATGCTGACGCCGAAATAGACGACGAACATGATGACCGGCAGCGGAATGCCCTGCACGAACTGCACATAGAGGCTTGCGGCACGACAGAGGAACCAGCCGCGCGATATGCGGGCGAGTGCAACGGGCAGGCCGACAACGGTGCCGCCGACAAAGCCCATCAGCGAGAGGACGACGGTCCAGAAAGCGCCCTGAACCAGAAAGCCGTATTGATCGATACTCACACCGAGCATGGGCGATCTCCTTTCGGACGTTCGGAAATGGAGGCGGGACAGTGGCTCATAGCGGTGTCCTCAGCTTACGCAGGCGGGTGAAGGCGAGCTGGGCTGCACCATGGAGACAGAGCCGCAGCATGGTGGCGAGCGCGAGATAGAGCACCGCGATCACCAGATAGACGTCGAAGCCGCGGAAGGTGATGGACTGGACCTGATACCCGACGCCCGTCAGCTCCTCGACCGAGATCTGCGACATGATCGAGGTTGCCAGCATCATCAGGATGAACTGGCTGACCAGAGCCGGATAGACCAGTTCGGCGGCCTGCGGCAGCTGGATATTCCAGAAAATCTGGCGACGCGTCATGGCAAGACAGTTCGCTGCTTCCAGCTGCCCCTTGGGTATGGCCTGGAAGCCTGCACGCATTATCTCGGCTGAATAGGCGCCGGTGTTGATGACCAGCGCAATGACCGCCGCATTGAACGGGCCGATGCGAGCGCCGAGCACGGTCAGGCCGAAGAACAGCCAGAAGACCTGGATGATCAGCGGCGTATTGCGGATCGCCTCGATATAGATGGTAATCGCGGTCTGCAGCCAGCGCGGGCCGTAAAGCCGGCCGACGGCGCAGGCCGTGCCGAGCGCAAAACCCGGCAGGATCGAGACCACCGTGAGCATGACCGTCAGGCGCACGCCATTGATGATTTCGGATCGAAAGCTTTCGAGAAAGCTGAAATCGAACACATAGTCCAAGCTGTTCCTCCTCCTCACCATCAGGTCGGTTGCAGCATGTTTCGTGTCACCCTCCTCGACGACGCGAAACCGGAAAACCTGCTCCGATTATTTTCCTTGACAGTTCGATAGCGTCAATGAAATGACTTTTGTCGACAAAGTCAATTTCTTTCTTTAGGAGGATGAGATGAAAATTGATGTCCAGGCCGGCTCGAATATTCCTGCCGCCATTCTATTGAATTCGCTGGATAATGTCGCTGTAGCTCGACGCGAGATTGGTGTTGGCGAGGTGTCCGGCGTCAATGGAATCGTCGCGACTGCAGTCATTCCGCGGGGTCACAAGATCGCGATCCGGCCGATTGCCAAGGGCGAAGCGGCGACGAAATACGGGCAGACGATCGGCATTGCCAGTTGCGATATCGCACCCGGAGATCATGTCCATCTGCAGAATATCGCCATGCAGGACAGCGACGTGACGCATCATTTCTCGTCACATGTGCCGGTGATCGATTTTGTGCCGGAGGCGGAACGGCGCACTTTCGAAGGCTATCTGCGGCCGGACGGCCAGGTTGGCACGCGCAACTATATCGGCATCATCTCGTCGGTGAACTGTTCCGCCACTGTGTCCCACGCGATCGCTGATCATTTCAACCGCGGCGGCGGCCTGAACGGTTACGACAATATCGACGGCGTGGTTGCTCTGACGCATGGGCAGGGCTGCGCGATCGGTACGGGCACCGAGGGTTACGAGTATCTGATCCGGACGCTGAGCGGCTACGCGCGCAATCCGAACTTTGCCGGCATCCTGATGATCGGCCTCGGCTGCGAGGTGAACCAGATCTCGCTGATCCAGGAGAAATATGGCCTGGAGGAAAGCCAGTTTTTGAGGACCATGACGATCCAGCAGCTCGGCGGTACCCGCAAGACGGTCGAGGTCGCGTCTGCCATCATCGTCGAAATGCTCGATGCATTGAAAGGGCAGGAGCGCACGACCCAGCCGCTTTCGAAACTGAAGCTCGCGCTGCAATGCGGCGGTTCGGATGGTTATTCCGGCATTTCCGCAAATCCGGCGCTCGGCCATGCGTCTGATCTGCTGGTCAAGCACGGCGGAACTGCGGTCTTGAGCGAGACGCCGGAAATCTATGGCGCGGAACATCTTCTCACCATGCGGGCGGTAAAGCCGGAAGTTGCGCAGAAGCTGATGGATCGGATCGAATGGTGGGGCGATTATACGGCCCGTCACGGTGCCGAACTCAACAACAACCCATCGCACGGCAACAAGGCCGGTGGTCTGACGACGATCCTCGAAAAGTCGCTCGGAGCGGTCGCCAAGGGTGGCTCGATGCCCATGCAGGCCGTCTATGAATATGCGGAGATCATTGACGAAACCGGCTTCGTCTTCATGGATACGCCCGGTTACGATCCGGTTGCTGTGACCGGCCAGATCGCCGGCGGCTGCAACATGCTGATCTTCACCACCGGCCGCGGTTCCGTCTCCGGTTTCAAGCCGGTACCGACGATCAAGGTTGCAACCAATACGGAAATGTTCGAACACATGAGCGAGGACATGGACGTCAATTGCGGCGATATCGTCAATGGACGTGAAAGCATCGAAGAAGCCGGTGAACGGATTTTCGAAACACTGGTCGCGGTCGCATCGGGGCAAAGGACGCTCAGCGAAATCTATGACTACGGCAACAACGAATTCGTGCCCTGGCAGCTCGGCGCGATCACCTGATGCCAGATTGTAATCGGAGAGAGACTTGGAGCGACAGCCGGCCTATCGGCGCATAGCCGAACATCTCGATGGGGCGATCCGTGAGGAGCGGATCGCCACCGGTGCGATCATCAAGATCGCCGAAGTCGCCAAGATCTTCGGGTCGAGCCGCTCTCCGGTAAAGCAGGCTTTCGAAATACTGGAGGCGCAGGGCAGAGTGCGCCCCCATGACGGGCAGGGTTTCGTTGTCGGAAACGACAGTGAACCCTTCCGCTTCACGCTGACGGCCGATCACCTGACATTGGGTGATGGCGAGGTGGATGCCAACCAGAGCGCCCATGACGAACTGTATTTCAGGATCGAGCGCGAGCTGATCCTGCATTCGATGTCCGGTCACCTGCGTGTCAACGAACTGGCCCTCGCCCGGCATTTCGGCATCGGCCGCACGCTGGCGCGCGACCTGATCTTCCGGGCCAACAAGCTCGGTATTGTCGCGCGGGGCAGTGGCGGCCACTGGCAGATTGTCGGGCTGGATGTGGAGCGCTGCCGCAATCTCTACGATTTGCGCCGGATACTTGAACCCGTCGCCCTCCAAGCCGCAACCTCTCTGATACCGCATGGTGAACTCGAAGCCATGCTGGGCCGCCTGGGCCAAGCCATCGCGGTTTCGCCCGCTCTCGATATCGTCGATCTCGATGGATTGGAGAACGACCTTCATCAGCGATGCCTCGGTTACTGCCCCAACCCGGAAATCATCGAGGCGCTTTCCCGCACTGCGCCGACCTATATCTGCGGCAAATACCTTCAGGTCACGTTGTCGGACAATCCGACGATCGAAACCTTCATGCATGACCACAAAGAGATCATCTCCTTCATGCTTGAGGGGCGGGGTGGCGATGCCGCACAACGGCTTCGCGAACATCTCGATCTTTCCTGCGGCCAGATCGTCGAGCGGTTGACGGAGTATCTTGAGACCAGAACGACGCCGGATGTCGAATATATCTGGTGAGTTTCTCAGCTCATACGCGAAAATTGTCTGTGCCGCGGCATTTGAGCGTATTCGATGTTGAAGGGCAGGGAGTATTCTCTTGTGCAGAAAATGAAAAAGGCGACGCGATCACTCGCGCCGCCTTTCCTCCTCCAAACCAGCTTCTTCAGAAACTGGCCCGGTAAATCGAAAGCACATCCTCGACGCTCATATCGGCCGGATTGTGATCCATCAGGCGGCGGATGGCGTGCGCATCGGCGGCAAAGCGTGGCAGGTCCGCTTCATCAGCGCCATGTTTCGCCAGCGACATCTCGATACCGAGATCGGCACAGAAGCGATGCGCCGCACCGCTCAAATCCGCCTGTGACAGACCCTTGCCCAAGCCGAGCGCATCCGCCACTTCCGCCGTCTTGGCCGACACGACCGGCTGGTTGAAGGCAAGAACATGCGGAAACACGATGGCGTTCGCCAGACCGTGCGGCAGGTGCAGCAGCGTGCCGAGCGGATAGGCAATGGCATGACCGGCCGCCGTATTGACCGGCCCGAGGCAGATGCCGCCGTAATAGGAGGCGAGCATCATGCCCTCGCGGGCCTCCCGGTCCGATCCATCCTTCACGGCGCGGCCCAGATATTTGCCGACGAGTGAAAAACCCATACGGGCAAAACCGTCGATCATCGGATGCGCGCGTTTGCTGGTAAACGCCTCGACGCAATGCGCCATGGCATCCACGCCGGTTGCGGCCGTCACCGCCGGTGGTACGGAATAGGTCAGTTCCGGGTCGAGCACGGCGAGATCGGCGATCAGATGCGGGCTTTCGACGGCGATCTTGGCGCCGGAGGCCGGATCGGTGATCAGCGAGCGGATACCGGCTTCCGAACCGGTGCCGGCCGTCGTCGCGACTTGGGCCAAACGGGTCTTGCGGCCGGCAACCTTGTTGGGGCCGGCAACATCGGCAAGCACCTGCTCGCCATCCCAAAGGGCTGCCACCAGCTTGGCGACATCCATGACCGAACCACCGCCGAGACCGACGACGAGATCGGGCTTGGCCGAGCGCGCGGCATTCAGCGCCGCTTCGAGCGTGGCGATTTCCGGCTCACCGGGAATCGCATCGAACAGAGAAACATTGCCCGGCAGTTTCAGGCGATCGACGAAACCGGCGGTGATCGGGGTCGCAATCACCAGCGTCGAGGCAACGTCGCCGGCCCAGGGACCGACCTCGCCGATCGTACCGGCACCGACGATCAACCTTTTCGGCTGATGCAGGATGATGACGGGGGCGCTGCTCATGCCTTGCCTCCTTTACCACCGGTTACCAGCTTGCGGGCATAAGCGATCGCTTCCAGCATGTTGCCGTAATTGGCGATGCCCTTGCCGGCAATGTCGAAGGCCGTGCCGTGGTCGACCGAGGTGCGGTCGATCGGCAGATCGACGGAGACGTTCACCGCCGTATCGAAGGCAACGAGCTTGATCGGGATGTGACCCTGATCGTGATATTGCGCGACGACGAGATCGAACGCGCCGGAATAGGCGCGGTGGAACACGGTGTCGGCCGAGATAGGGCCATAGGCATCGATGCCTTCGGCACGCGCTGCGGCAACGGCCGGGGCGATCTGGTCGTCATCCTCGGTGCCGAAAAGGCCGTTTTCACCGCAATGCGGATTGATGCCCGCAACAGCGATGCGCGGCGCGGCATAACCGGTGCGCTTCAAATGGTCGTTGCCGGCCTTGATCGTTGCCAGCACGCGCTCAGTGGTGGCGCGGCGGATCGCTTCCTGCAAGGACACGTGGGTGGAAACGTGGATGACCTTCAGCTTTTCCGAGGCCAGCAGCATATAGGCGGCTGCCGATTTCGTCAGGCTGCGCAACATGCCGGTATGGCCGTCGTAATGGTGGCCGGCAAGGTTGAGTGCTTCCTTGTTGATNNCGCAGCCGATCACGCCGGCTTCGGCATCGCGCACCGCCTTTTCGATGAAACGGAAGGCCGCATCGCCAGCCACCGGCGACAGCGTGCCCCATGGCAGCGGCGCGCCCTCGATCGGCAGATCGACCACGTAAGGCGTCAGATCGATATCGACGTTCAAAGCCTTTCGGGCCGCTTCCAGCGTCGGCAGGTTGCCGTAGATGCGCGTGTTGGCGCGGTCCGCGTCGCCCATTTCGGCCAGCGCCCGAACCGTGATTTCCGGTCCGACGCCGCACGGGTCACCCATGGTGATGCCGATGATATTGCTCATGATTATTCTCCCGCTTTTCCAGCATCAGCCCAGCCGGGGGCCAGACGAACATATTTGATGGCGCGCCTGTAATAGGTGTAGGCGATGTGAAGACTGCCGTCGGTGCCTTCCAGCAGCCACGGATAGGACATTTCCTTGTTGTGGCCGTCGATGGAATTGTTCGACATGCAGGTGCCCGGACCGTCTTCGATGACGATCCGCTGCGAAAAACTTGTCGCCCCGTCATCGGAAATGCAGACGGAAACCGGCGCACGCGGCACGCCCCAGATCGGCACGCAGCCGCCATCCGGGTTCGCATCCGGCCGGTCGTCATCCTCACCCAGCTCGTCGTAAAGCGAGGCACGACGGTCGCTCGACATCTCGGCATTCACCGGGTTGCAGATCATCGCGATACGGCCGTCCTTGAGGGTGATCGCGGCAACGGAAGAGTTGTTGTTGGGAACATCGGTGGCTTCAGGCACCGACCATGTCCGGCCGCCGTCAGTGCTTGCGGTGCGATAGACGAAATCAGCCTGACGACGGCGGAACACCGCCACCAGCTTCTCGCCGCCGAGCGAGACCGGACCCATATGCACGCAGCCGGTCGACTGGTCGAGATCTTCGAGCACCCAGCTCTTGCCGCCATCCTCAGAAATGCCGACCGCGGCGCGGTCATGGCTGCCGTTCCATTTCTGGCCCGGACGCTGGATGCAGCGAAAGATCGGCAGAAGCCACGCGCCATCATCGCGCACCACCAGCGGCGCACGAACAAAACAACCGCGCGGCAGATCGAGATATTTTCCTTCCTCCGACGTCAATTTCGTCGGATCGGAAGCATCACGAAAAACTTCGGCCATGCGGATGCGGCATTCGTCCTGATTGCCGGACGGCTGCGAGGTGTGGAACAGGATGAGCTTGCCGTCGGGCGCCGCAAACAGAACCGGGTTCTGTTCGGAATGTTTTGGGTCGAAACTCAGCCGCTGCGGTTCGCCCCACTGATCCGAGCCTTCGACCAGAACCGAGGCGAAGACGGAAATGTCCGACTTTCCTTCCAGCGTGCCGCCGAACCAGGCGCAAATCAGCGCACCGTCATCGGCCAGATGCAGGAAGGATGCATGGTTCTGGATCATCGGCGAGGCAAGCATCGCCTCATATCGTCCATTCCCGGCGGCTTTCACCGCGCCGTTCATGACGGTTGCAATCTGTTCAGGCGTCATCGGGGTCTCCTCCTATCCCCATGAAAATCACTCAAATAACAAAGTTGTCAAGTTTGAAAAAATTGTCAATTTGCCATTGACGATCAGTTTTACAGATACATGTATTTGAAATTAAATCGTTTTATGAAAGGCAAATTTGTACAAATTGACAGTTCCGAATATTTAATTTGACAAACTTGCCAAGAAATCCGATGGTCGCCCCCAGCCCGATCATGGCGACGTTAAGGACGGAGGCATCCCGACCGACGCACAGGGCTTCAGGAGGAATGCCTTCAGACCGCGCGCAGCAAAGACGCCGCGAGATGAACAGCAAATCGGTGCGAAGAGCACCCAGAGGGAGGAAATGACATGAAAACCTCGCATCTATTCGGAGCCATTCTGGGTTCCGTTCTCGCACTCGGCACCGGCATCGCGCCGGTTCACGCCGCGTCGACAGATATCAAGATCGTTCTGCCGGAAGAGGCCGATCTGCTCGAGCCCTGCATGGCGACCCGCTCCAATATCGGCCGTGTCATCATGGAAAACGTCAGTGAAACGCTGACGGAACTCGACGTGCGCGACAAGAAGGGCGTCATGCCCCGCCTCGCCGAAAAGTGGGAACAGAATGCCGATGGCAGCTGGCGCTTCAACCTGCGACAGGGCGTGAAATTTTCCGACGGCAAGACCTTTGGCGCCAAGGATGTCAAATATTCGTTCGACCGCATTTTCAGCGACAAGAACATCTGCGAATCCCGCCGTTATTTCGGCGGCATGAAATTCGACGTGAATGTCGTCGATGAAAACACCATCGATTTCAAGGTCGATCCGGTTCAGCCGATCCTGCCGCTGCTTCTGTCGCTGGTCACCATCGTTCCGGAAGGCACGCCGCTGGAATTCGTGCGCGAGCCGATCGGCACCGGCCCCTACAAGCTGTCCAACTGGACACCGGGCCAGCAGATCGTTCTCGATGCCCGAGACGATTATTGGGGCAAGAAGCCGGCCGTCACCAAGGCGACCTATCTGTTCCGTTCGGACCCGGCCGTTCGCGCCGCCATGGTTCAGGCCGGCGAAGCCGATCTGGCGCCGTCGATCTCGCAGGTCGAGGCCACCAATGACAAGACCGACTTCTCCTATCTCGACAGCGAAACCGTCTATCTGCGTATCGATGGCAATATCGCGCCGCTCAACGATGTCCGCGTCCGCAAGGCGCTGAATCTGGCCATCGACCGCCAGGCCTTCATCGGCACGCTGGTGCCGCAGGATGCGGTCCTCGCCACCGCTCTGGTGCCGCCGACCACGCTCGGCTGGAACCCGGACGTCAAGGTCTTCCCGTATGATCCGGATCAGGCCAAGAAACTGCTTGAGGAAGCCAAGGCCGAAGGCGTGCCGGTCGATACCCCGATCACCGTCGTTGCCCGTACGGCCAACTTCCCGAACGTGACGGAAATCATGGAAGCCATCCAGGCGCAGCTGCAGGATGTCGGCTTCAAGATCGACCTGAAATTCGTCGAGGTCGCCGAACACGAGGTCTATTACTCCAAGCCGTTCAAGGAAGGCCGTGGCCCGACGATCGTTGCCGCCATGCACGACAATTCCAAGGGTGATCCGTCCTTCACCATGTTCTTCAAGTACGACTCGAAGGGCACCCAGTCGGGCTATGCCGATCCGAAGGTCGACGACCTGATCGCCCGCGCCTCGGCTGCCACCGGTGACGAACGTGCAAAACTGTGGTCGGAACTGATCGCCTATGTCCACGACGATCTCGTCGCCGACGTCGCGCTCTTCCACATGGTCGGTTACTCGCGCGTCTCCGAACGTCTCGACTTCAAGCCCAGCATCGCCACCAACTCCATGCTGCAGCTCTCCGAGATCGGTTTCAAGAAGTAAGCAACCAGTCTCCAACCGGCAGGCAAACTGCACGGCAGAAAAACCCCTCCCAACCCTCCCCACAAGGGGGAGGGCTTAACCCAGACCAACCGCCGAACATGTCCATTGGGCAAGGCGCGCGCTACGGGTTTTCTCCCCCCTTGTGGGGGAGATGGCCGGCAGGCCAGAGGGGGACTTGGCCGCATGCAAGTCCGCCATAGTTTTAAGGGCAATCCCTGATCGCCCCAAAATCGAAGCGAAATGGGCGGCGGTTCTGTCGCCGTCCATTCCAGCAATCGAGGTCACCATGCTCAGTTTCATCCGCAAGCGCGCCTTTGCCAGCCTCATCTCCCTTATCGGGCTGCTGGTCATGGTGTTCTTCCTGTCGCGCCTGACGGGCGATCCGGCATCGCTCTTCCTTCCCGTCGAAGCCTCCGCCGAAATGAAGGCCGAGTTCCGCGCCCTTCACGGTCTCGACCAGCCGCTGCTCGTGCAGTTCGGCCAGTATGTCGGCAACGTCCTGACCGGCGATCTGGGCGAGAGCCTGCGCAAGGCCCGCCCTGCCCTCGACGTCGTGCTCGAAGCCTTCACATGGACGCTGTGGCTCGCCGTCATCACCATGACGCTGGTCACGGTCTGCGCCATCGTCGTCGGTTCGCTCGCCGCCTTCCGCACCGGCGGTTTCTTCGACCGTTTTTCCTCGATGGTCTCGCTGATCGGCGCTTCCGTGCCGGATTTCTGGCTCGCCATCGTTGCCATCGTGGTGTTCGCCATCCAGCTTTCGTGGCTGCCGACATCGGGCACCGGCTCGCTCGCCCACTGGATCCTGCCGATCTGCGTGCTCTTCGTGCGCCCTTTCGGCATCATCGTTCAGGTCGTGCGCGGCTCGATGATCACGGCGCTCTCCTCGGCCTATGTGAAAACGGCCCGCGCCAAGGGCGTCAAATCCGGCCCGATCATCTTTGTCCATGCGCTCCGCAACGCCATGCTGCCGGTCATCACCGTCATCGGCGATCAGGCGGCCAGCCTCCTGAACGGCGCCGTCGTCATCGAAACCATCTTCGGTTTTCCCGGCGTCGGCAAGCTGATGATCGACAGCATTTTGCAGCGTGACTTCAACGTCGTTCTGGCGGCGATCCTCGTCACCGCTTTCGCCATCTTCCTCATGAACCTCGTGATCGACCTGGCTTACGCGCTTCTCGATCCACGCATCCGCTACTGAGGATCGACATGACCATGGCCATTCAATCCACACCGACTAAAGAAATCATCGCCGAGGAACCGAGCGCCATCGTGCGCATGGGCCGCATGCTCTGGGCCGACAAGTTCGCCCTCTGTGCCGCGATCTTCCTCGTCTTCGTCATCGTCATGGCGATCATCGGCCCGACTTTGCTCGATGATCTCGCCACCAAACAGAACCTGCGCGGCCGCAATCTCGCGCCCTTCATGTTCGACCGCGAATGGTTCATGTGGCTCGGCGCCGATGCGCTCGGCCGCCCGCTCTGGCCGCGCATCATCGTCGCCACCCAGAACACCATCATGGTCGCCGCCGGCGCCGTGCTGATCTCGGCCATTGTCGGCACCCTGCTCGGCCTGATCGCCGGGTTTGCATCGGAACGCACAAGCCAGATCATCATGCGTCTCGCCGACGTCATCATGTCCTTCCCGTCCCTGCTTGTCGCGGTGATCGTGCTCTACATTCTCGGCTCCTCCATCCTCAACCTGATGCTGGTCCTGTCGATCACCCGTATCCCGGTCTATCTGCGCACCACCCGCGCGGAAGTGCTGGAAATCAAGAGCCGCATGTTCGTGCAGGCAGCCAGGGTCATGGGCGCATCGTCGAAGCGTATCCTCTTCCGCCACATCCTGCCTGTGGTTCTGCCGACGCTGACGACGCTTGCCACGCTCGATTTCGCCTATGTCATGCTGGCGGAAAGCGCACTGTCCTTCCTCGGCATCGGCATCCAGCCGCCGGAAATCACCTGGGGCCTGATGATTTCGCAAGGCCGTCAGTACCTCACCAACGCATGGTGGCTTTCCTTCTGGCCGGGTCTGGCGATCATCCTCACCACGCTCTCGCTCAACCTTCTGTCCAACTGGCTGCGTATCGCGCTCGACCCCGTACAGCGCTGGCGCCTGGAAATGAAAGGACCGAAACATGGCTGATCATCTTCTCGAAGTCCGCAACCTCTCGGTCGATTTTCACACCGCGTCGGGTGTCGTGCATGCCGTGCGCAACATCTCCTACCATCTCGACCGTGGCGAAACGCTGGCCATCCTCGGCGAGAGTGGTTCCGGCAAGTCGGTATCATCCTCGGCGATCATGAACCTGATCGACATGCCGCCCGGAAAAATCTCGTCCGGGGAAATCCTGCTCGATGGCAAGGACCTGTTCAAGATGAGCAGCGAAGCCCGTCGCGAGGTGAACGGCCGCCGCATCGCCATGATCTTTCAGGACCCGCTCAGCCACCTCAACCCGGTCTATACCGTCGGCTGGCAGATACGCGAGGCGCTGAAAACCCACGGCAAGGGCAATAGCGAAGCACAGGCCGAGGCGCTCCGCCTCTTCAAGCGCGTCGCCCTGCCCGACCCGGAACGCGCGCTCGACAAATACCCGCACGAATTTTCCGGCGGCCAGCGCCAGCGTGTCATGATCGCCATGGCGCTTGCCCTGAAACCCGATCTGCTGATCGCCGACGAACCGACCACCGCGCTCGACGTGACGGTACAGGCGGAAGTGCTGAACCTGCTGAAGGAATTGCAGCGCGAAACCGGCATGGGTGTCTTGATCATCACCCACGATCTCGGTGTCGTTTCGGAAGTCGCAGACCGCGTCGTTGTCATGGAAAAAGGCCAGCTGGTCGAAAGCGGCACGGTGCGTGAGGTCTATCACAACCCGCAGCACGCCTATACGAAAAAGCTCATCGCCGCCGCGCCCGGCAAGGGCGACATGCATGAGCCGGCGACATCAGGCGAACCGATCCTCAGCGTCAACAATGCGAAAAAATTCTACGGCGGCTTCGAAGCCCTGAAAGGTGTTTCGTTCGACCTGAAGGCCGGTGAAACCGTCGCTGTCGTCGGCGAAAGCGGCTCGGGCAAATCGACGCTTGCCCGCATTCTTCTGCGTCTCGAAGAGGCCGATGGCGGCACGGCAAAATGGAAGGGCAAGGACCTTTTCACCATGTCGCCGGGAGACCTCTTCAAGCTGCGCCGCGATCTGCAGATGGTGTTTCAGGACCCCACCCAGTCGCTCAACCCGCGCATGACGGTCTACCAGCTGATTTCCGAGGCCTGGGTCATCCACCCGGAAATCTTAGCCAAGGCGAAATGGCGCGAACGTGTCGCCGAACTGCTGGGTCAGGTCGGCCTCTCCGCCGAACATATGGGCCGTTACCCGCACCAGTTTTCCGGTGGCCAGCGCCAGCGTATCGCCATCGCCCGCGCGTTGGCGCTCGAACCGCAGCTGATCGTCTGCGACGAGGCCGTTTCGGCGCTCGACGTGTCCGTTCAGGCGCAGGTGATCACGCTGCTCGACAAGCTGCGCAAGGAAATGGGCATCGCCTTCATCTTCATCGCCCATGACCTGCCGCTGGTGCGCGATTTCGCCGATTACGTGATGGTCATGCAGAAGGGTGAAGTGGTCGAATTCGGCACCGTCGCGCAGGTCTTCGACAACCCGCAAAAGCCCTACACGCAGGCCCTTCTCGCTGCCAGCCTCGATCCCGACCCGGATGTGCAGGCCGCCAACCGCAATGCGCGCCTAGCCAGCGCTTCCTGATCTGATTACCGGAGTAGAATGATGACCAAAAAAGCTTTTGTCGCGATCGTAACCTGCTTCAAAGACGACGAAACCATCAATTACGAAGCGACCCGCGCACAGGTGCGCCGTCAGGTGGCGGCCGGCAACAACATCATGTGCGCCGGCACCAATGGCGATTTCACCGCGCTGACCCACGGCGAAAAAATCAAGCTTCTCGAAGAAGTGGTCGATGAAGTCGGCGGCAAGGTCGATGTCATCGTCAATGCCGGCATGCCCGCCACCTTCGAGACGCTGCAACTGGCCAAGGAATTCGACCGTATCGGCGTCACCGGCATCGCCGTCATCACGCCCTTCTTCATCGCCTGCACGCAGGACGGCCTGATCCGCCATTTTTCGACCGTTGCCGATGCCGTCAACACGCCGGTCTATCTCTACGACATCCCGGCCCGCACCCAGAACCACATCGAGCCGGAAACCGCCCGCAAGCTTGCCACCCACGGCAACATCGCCGGCATCAAGGATTCCGGCGGCGCGCAGGAAACGCTGGCCGCCTATCTGCAGGTCTCGAAAGAGGTCGAAGGCTTTGACGTTTATTCCGGCCCGGACCATCTGGTGCTGTGGTCGCTGCAGAACGGCGCCGCCGGCTGCATTTCCGGCCTCGGCAATGCCATGCCGGACGTTCTCGCCGGTATCGTCGGCGGCTTCAACTCCGGCAATATCGAGGAAGCCCAGCGCCAGCAGGACATCTACACCGCCTTCCGCACCGACCTCTACGCCCACGGTTTTCCGCCGGCCATGGTCAAGCGGGCGCTTTACCTGCAGGACGCATCCGTCGGCGCCAGCCGCCAGCCGGCTTTGCTGCCGAATGCCGAGCAGGATGCCCGCATCGGCGAAACGCTGAAGAAGTTCGGCCTTCTGTAAGGGAGGCGTTCATGTCGATTGTTGTCGCCACGACGTCACCCGGTTTCGGGCGGCACGGCCGCTTGCCGCAACTGCTTGAAGAAACCGGCTGGGAAATCGTCCGCTGTACGGATACGGCCCTGCAGGATGGAGGCCTGTCGCAGCATATAGGCAGGGCGGATTTCCTGGTTGCCGGTCTCGTTCCCGTAAGCACTTCGACCTTTCAAGGCGCCACCAGGCTTAAAGCAGTTCTCAAGCATGGTGTCGGCGTCGACAGCGTTGATATTCCGGCCTGCACGGCGAAGGGATATCCGGTCACCAATACGCCCGGCGCCAATTCGAATGCCGTCGCAGAACTGGCCGTGGGCATGATGTTCTCGATGGCGAGAAACATCACCTACGGCCATATGAACGTGATCTCCGGTGGCTGGGACCGGAAGCCTGGAACCGAGATCGGCGGCAAGGTGCTCGGTATCGTTGGTCTCGGCAATATCGGCAAGCTTCTCGCTCGCAAGGCGATCGCTCTCGGTATGACCGTGGTCGCCTCTGACCTTTATCCCGACAAAGCATTCATTGCCGAATATGGCATCGAAATTCTTGAGCTTGATGCGCTGCTGGCCCGCGCCGATTATGTCTCGCTGCATGTCTTCGGTGGTACTGGCAATGCGGCGCTGATCGGCACAAAACAGCTTGCATCGATGAAACCCTCCGCGTGCCTGCTCAATCTTGCGCGCGGCGAGGTTGTCGACAATGACGCACTGGCGGAGGCGCTCTGCGGGGGGCGCCTGCGTGGGGCAGCCATCGACGCGTTCGTTACCGAACCGCCGGATATTTCGCATCCGCTCTTCAAGCTTCCGAATGTCGTCTTCACGCCCCATAGCGGCGCCGACAGTCTGGAGGCTCTGGAGAATGTCGGTCTGATGGTGATCAGCGATATCAAGGACTTCATTGCTGGGCGCCGGCCGGCGCGCGTTCTCAATCCGGAGGTTTACGACCGATGACAGATCCCCGTTACTCAAGTGAAGCCCTGCTCACCTTCGCCCATTCGCTTTTCTCGGCTGCGGGTCTTGAAGACGACAAGGCGACGGCGGTTGCCACCTATCTCGTCGAAGCCGATCTCATGGGGCATTCGACGCACGGTCTGGCGCTTGCAGGCTGGTATCTACAAAGTATCACTGACGGCGTCATGACCAAGACAGGGAGCTTCGAAAGTGTCAGCGATCGCGGCCCGTCCGTGTGCTGGAACGGCAACCGTCTGCCTGGCGCCTGGCTGACGTCGGAAGCCGTCAAGCTTGCCGTGGAAAGGGCAGGGCAGTTCGGCACGGCGACCGTCGTTATCGGCAACAGCCATCACATCGGGGCGCTGGCGGCCTATCTGCCGATCGCGACCGAAAAAGACATGCTGGTATCGATCGCCTCCTCGTCGCCATCGGGTGCTCAGGTTGCGCCCTTCGGCGGCACCAAAGGTGTTTATACCCCGGATCCGGTCGCACATGGTATCCCGACACCGGGCGACCCTATCCTGATCGATATTTCTGCATCCATTACGACGGTCAACATGGCGCAGCGGCTTATCCGCGAGGGCCGACAGTATGACGCCGACTGGTTGATGGATGCCGAGGGTAAGCCGTCGCGTGATCCGAAAGTGCTTGAAGCCGGTGGTACGCTCCTGCCGACGGGCGGTATCGACCACGGCCAGAAGGGTTACGGCATGGCGCTGATCGCTGAAGCGATTACGCAGGGGCTCGCCGGTTATGGCCGGGCTGACGCACCGAAGGGAACGAATGCCGCAGTGACAGTGCAGGTTTGGGACCCGGAAGCATTCGGGGGCAGAGAGGCATTCCTGCGGCAGACCGGCTGGCTTGCCGATACCTGCCGCACCAACCCTCCCCGACCGGGTGTCGGTAAAGTGCGGTTGCCAGGGGAAGCGGCGATGAAACGCAAAAGAACTGCCGTTGAGACAGGGGTCGTTCTTTATGCGAGCATCATGGATTCACTGTTGCCGCATGCCGAACGTCTGGGCATAACAGCTCCACAGCCTTTGTGACGGCTGCTTGCCGATGACGAGCAGAAGGCCCGTCGCGCCAGTACAGAGACCTTGAACATTCGGAGACGACAATGAGCAATAGCCAGCCAGCAGGTTTCGATGCAAAGGCGCTTGCCGACGGTTTATATTCATTGCGTGCCGCGGGCCGGACGCAAGCGACAGCGGAATTCGCTACACCTCAGGACCTGACCGCTGCGATGGATGCCCAGCAAGCGCTGGCCTCACGCGAAGGCGCCACGTCCAACGCGTGGAAGGTAGCGATGTCTCCCGACCAGCATGCTGTCGTGGCACCTCTGCATCCCTATGTCGAAACCGCTCGGGACGCAGAACTGCCGTATCTTCCGGGCATGAAATTCGAGGTCGAAATCGCTGTTCGCCTCGGCAGGTCTCTTCCCGTCAAGGCAGGGCTCTATTCTCGGGAAGAAATCCTTGATGCGATTTCCGAGGCTTATCTCGGAGCAGAGCTGCTATCCTCTGCAATCGAGGAAAGCGGAAAACTCTCCTTTCCGCTTTATGTCGCAGATCGTATCGGCAATCGTGGATATGCACTCGGCCCGGTTGTTCCGAAAAGCCTCATCGATACGGTCGGAGAGGTCGAGTTGAAGGTCGTCCAGGGCTCTACGTCGATCTATCAGGGACCGGCAAAACACCCGGTCGGCGACGTGCTTGCCTGGCTGCTCGCTTACGCCAACGACAGGAGCCGTCCTGCCAATTCGCTTGAAACCGGCATGGTGATCACGACCGGCGCTCTTTCCGGCGCGATGCCTTTGCCGGGATCGGGCAAGGTCGAGGTGCTGCTCGCCGGGGAATATGCGCTGAACGTCGCGCTTGTTGCGTGAAAATCAATTGCTGTCGGCATCCTGGTCAAGGTCGGGATCTCTAAATTCCGGCCATGTCGGCTGTAACAATGTCCAAGGCACAAAGGCCTGCTCACTCTGCCTCCGCTAAACTCCTTGGCAATAAGGAGATTTATCAGTGGGAGTGCTGCCATCCACGATGATGGCGGCCTCCCGATCAGGAGGAAGAGAACGAGATGGCATTTCGACTGTGTTTCCCGAAAATCAATATCAGCGGCGCCGGCAGTTTGGCAGAGGTTCCAAGTGAGCTTGCTGCGCGCGGCTTGAAGCGGCCGGTCATCATCACCGACGAAACGCTGGTGAAGTTCGGCCTTGTCGCACCGCTGCTTGAGGGACTGAAGGCCAAGGGCATCGAAGCCTTCGTTTATGATGGCGTCGTTCCCAATCCGACAGTTCCGATCGTCGAAGCCGCCTATAAGGTTTTCGTCGACAACAAGTGCGACGCGATCATTGGCGTCGGCGGCGGCAGTCCGATCGATACGGCCAAGGCCGTGCGCATTCTTTCAGCCAATCCGGGCCCGATCACGCTTTATGAGGGCGTCGGCAAAGTTGCCAAGCCGGGCGCGTTCCTGGCTGCCGTCAACACAACGGCGGGTACTGCAGCCGAGGTGACTTCCAACGCCGTCATTACCGATCCGGTCGCACAGGTGAAGATGGTCATCATCGACGCCAACATCATTCCGGACATTTCGGTCAACGATTCCGCTATGATGACCGGGATCCCGGCCGCAACTACCGCCGCAACCGGCATGGATGCCCTTACCCATGCAATCGAGGCTTACGTTGCCAAGGGAGCGCATGTTCTGACCGACTATGCTGCGCTCGAAGCGATCCGGCTGATTTCGACCTACCTGCCGCGCGCGGTCAAGGATGGCAATGATCTCGAAGCGCGCGAGATGATGGCCTATGGCCAGTTCATCGCCGGTCTCGCTTTCAACAGCGCCGGTCTCGGCCTTGTTCATGCGATGGCGCATCAGCCGGGTGCCGTAAAAGACCTGCCGCATGGCGTCTGCAACGCCATCCTGATGCCGCTGGTCGAGGAGTTCAATCGTCCGCATGCCGTCGAGCGTTTTGCCCGTATTGCCGAAGCCATGGGCGTCGACATCAAGGGATTGAGCACCGAGGATGCCTCCAAGGCCGCCATCAAGGCGATCCGTGACCTGTCTGCGACGGTCGGCATTCCGAGTGGTTTTGCTGAGCTCGGCGTGACGGAAGATGACTTCCCGCTCTGGGTGCAGAAGGCCCAGAAGGATCCCTGCGCACCGGGCAATCCGGTCGCAGCAACGGATGCCGAAATCCTGGATCTTTACAAGAGGGCCCTCTGATCACGGGCGCAGGCTTGATCTTCCAAAGGACTGCTGAGGCCCGCCTTTTCGGTGGGCCTTTCCGTTTTCCTAGGAGCGGCCCCAGCTCTTTCGACAGACATGCTTCGGATGGGTCAGGCGTGATGTCGGCGGGGCATGCGGCGATACTCGCTTGGCGCCATTCCGGTCATCTTGCTGAAACTGTAGGAAAAGTAGTTGCTGTCGTTAAAACCGCAGGAAAAAGCGATATCGGTGACGCTGTCACTGGTCGCGCGCAACGCCCGCATGGCCTTGCTCAGCCGAAGCTTGACCAGATAATTATGCGGCGTTGTTGCCGTCGTCTCGCGAAAGAGCCGGCTGAAACTGCGCGAGGAATATCCGAAACGCTGCGCAACACTTTCCAGGTCGATATCCTCGGTGCAATTATGCCTCAGATAATTCAGCACATGCCCAAGCCGCGCCGAGTTCGGCAGGCCTCGGGCATCGGTGGCGAATTGCGAGCGGGACAGGATGATGGAGAGCTGGCGGAACAGCGCTTCCGACATCGCATCCGAAAGTGGATCGGACCTGCGGGCTTCGTTTTCCAATGCTTCGATCAATGGCTTGACCTGTGCCAACACATCTTCCGTCAGTTGCCAGTGGCGCCTCGTCCCCTGTTCGCTATCTGCCGAGCATCGCATGATATCGAGAAAGTCATAACGCCCCGAAGTCCTGTCGGGCCGAAAGAGAATGTTGGTCAGGTATAGGTCGTCGACCTGTTCATAGGCGTGGTGATCTTCCGCCTTGATATAGAAGAGTTCGCCGCAGGTGATGAAATGCGGCTCATCATTCAACATATGCCAGCCATTGCCGGAGAGGACGATCATGACCTCGTGAAAATCATGGTCGTGCATCGGAAACGGCGCCTGCGGAGAACGCTGTTCCACGATGACCGTTTGAGCGTCCGAACGGAAGAATTCCTTGGCCAAAAGCTTCATCGAATCAACACTGAATAACCACGCGTGAAATCTCAGTAGCGCATTTGAAAACGCCGATCCCCGATCTGCATCAATGCGGTGTCCATTGATGCAGGCGGCCGCAGGGTTCAAGAAGCGCGAACGTCATCTTCAAATAATGACACGTATCAGCAAATCTCATGTCCGCTTCTTCAAGGCGCCGTCCATGCCGCTGCGGCTAAGGTGCTGAAAACGAAGAAGAGAACATGCATGGAAATGCCTGGAAAAATCGCCGCTGTCGACATTGGAGCCAGCAGTGGCCGCGTCATCCGGAGTGAACTCAAGGATGGCGTTTTGTCGCTGACGGAGGCCCACCGTTTCGAAAACACGCTGCGCAGCGACGATGTTTTCGGACATCAGTGCTGGGATCTCGATTTCCTTGAAGTCCAGATGCGCAAGGGCCTTGCCATTGCCAGTGAGCAAGGGCCTCTGGCAAGCGTCGGCGTCGATACATGGGGCGTGGACTATGTTCTGCTGGACAAGAGGCTCGAACGGATAGGCCCTGCCATCTCCTATCGCGATCACCGTACCGACGCCATGATGGATGCGGTCTTCGCCCAGATCTCGCATCCGGAAATCTATCGACGTACAGGCATCCAGTTCTTGCAGTTCAACTCGCTGTATCAATTGGCGGCAACGGTCCGCCAGCATCCCGAGTGGCTGGCCCGCGCCCGTCATTTCCTGATGATCCCGGACTATCTTCATTTCCGTCTCAGCGGCGTGCTCTCAAACGAATATACCAACGCGACCACGACACAGCTCTTCAATCTCGATCAGGACGACTGGGATGCGGATTTGCTTGGCGTCGCAGGTCTATCGAGAGAAGTGATGATGCGGCCGGTTGAGGCCGGAACGATCCTCGGTGAAACGCCCTGCCCTCGAAGCGGTAAACCGATCAAGGTGATTGCCCCTGCTACACACGATACCGGTTCGGCCGTTGCGGCGGCACCGCTCGAGAGCGCGGATGAAGCCTTTATCAGTTCGGGCACATGGTCGCTTATGGGTATTGAAAGCAAGACCTCATTTGCCGATCCGCGGGCACTGGCCGCCAATGTTTCGAACGAGGGTGGTGTCGAGCGCCGTTATCGAATCCTGAAAAACATCATGGGTTTCTGGCTGATCCAGCGCGTCCGAAAGGAACTGGGCTCGCCTGATCACGCAGAGCTCGTGATGGCGGCAATTGATTGTGTGCCTTGGCAGAGCGTCATCAATCCTCAGGACGCCCGTTTTCTCAATCCCGATGACATGATCTCGGAAATCCAGGCATTCTGCCGGGAGACAGGCCAGCCTGTACCGGAGAGCACGGGGACTTTGTCGCGCTGTATTTTCGACAGCCTTGCATTGTCCTATCGCCGCGTGAAGGAGGAGTTGGAAACCCTGCGCGGACGTCCCGTCAATCGCATTCGTATCGTCGGTGGTGGCAGCCAGAACGATCTCGTCAATCAGCTCTGCGCCGATGCCTGCTCTATCCCGGTGACGGCCGGACCTATCGAGACAACGGCGCTGGGAAATGTCTGCGTGCAGATGATCGCGCTCGGCCAGCTCTCCGGCCTCGACGAAGCGCGTGCTCTCGTGCGCCGCTCATTCCCTCTAACCGAATATGTTCCGCATCACCGCGTGCCTGAAACCGTCTGGGATCGCTTCCAGTCGTTCAGTGCGCCGCCTGCTCAGGAAGGACAAGCTTGATGAGCCAATCACAAAAAGTCGAAGCTGCTTATGCCATAGCGCGCGATGTCT
The DNA here is from genome assembly GCA_002500765.1 of Neorhizobium sp. UBA7851. GTDB lineage: Bacteria > Pseudomonadota > Alphaproteobacteria > Rhizobiales > Rhizobiaceae > Neorhizobium. The sequence goes on along the minus strand of DLSX01000101.1, from coordinate 24,322 downwards.
TCGCCGCTGCCGGTATCGATACCGAGGCCGCAATAAACCGCCTCGATATCATCCCCATCTCGATGCATTGCTGGCAGGGCGACGACGTTCGCGGTTTCGAAAACCCGACCGGGCAGCTTACCGGCGGCATTCAGGTCAGCGGCAACTATCCGGGACGCGCCAGCACTCCGGGCGAGCTGCGTGCCGATATCGATTTCGCCATGGCGCAGATTCCCGGCCAGAAACGCCTCAACCTGCATGCCATCTATCTTGAAAGCAATAAGCCGGTCGCACGCGATGCGATCGAGCCGCGCCATTTCCAGAACTGGGTCGACTGGGCCAAGGTTTCGAAGATCGGCCTGGACTTCAATCCCACCTGCTTTTCGCATCCGTTGAGCGAAGACGGGCTGACACTCAGCCATCCCGATAAAGCGGTGCGTGATTTCTGGATTGCTCATTGCAAGGCAAGTCGCAAGGTCAGCGAGTATTTTGGCAAGGAACTGGGTACACCATCCGTGATGAACATCTGGGTGCCCGATGGCATGAAGGATCTTCCTGCCGACCGGTTTGCCCCGCGTGAGCGTCTTGCGCAGTCGCTGGATGAAATCATTGCCGAAAAGATCTCGCGCGACTTCCACAAGGATGCCGTCGAGAGCAAGCTTTTCGGCATCGGGGCCGAAAGCTACACGGTCGGCTCCGGTGAATTCTGTATGGGATACGCCACCAGCCGCAACACCCTCCTTTGCCTCGATGCCGGGCACTTCCATCCGACCGAAGTCGTTTCCGACAAACTCTCCTCCGTACTGCAATTCGTCGATGAGGTTCTACTGCATGTTTCGCGGCCGGTACGCTGGGACAGCGACCATGTCGTGCTGTTCGACGATGAACTTCAGGCGATCGCCAACGAACTGATCCGCGGCGATATTCTCGGCAAGGTCAATATCGGTCTCGATTTCTTCGATGCCAGCATCAATCGTGTTGCTGCCTGGGTGATCGGCACGCGCAACATGCGCAAGGCGCTTTTGCGCGCCCTGCTTGAACCGGCTGCCAGGCTGAAACAGGCGGAAAGCGAACGGGACTTCACGACGCGGCTGGCGATGATGGAAGAAGCTAAATCAATGCCGTGGTCCGCAGTTTGGGATTTCTATTGCCTCAGCAGAAACGTGCCGGTCGGCATCGCCTGGCTGGACGAGGTCAAAAATTATGAACGCAACGTGCTGAGCAAACGAAAGGCCGCATGATCATGACACTGCATACCGCAAATTCCTGGTTCGTTACCGCCATGGTCAAGGCGACCTCGGACATGTGGCTGAAAGGGTGGGACGAGCGCAATGGCGGCAATGTCAGCCTGCGCCTGCTGCCGGAGGATGTTGCACCTTATCTCGCTCAGTGGCCGGCGAACCGCAATGCGCCGATCAGCGATCCCCTGCCGGAACTGGCCGGCCAATACTACATAGTCACCGGGACAGGCAAATATTTCCGCAATGTCCAGCTTGATCCGGCAGCCAACATGGGTGTGGTTCAGGTGGCGCCAGACGGTGCATCGGTGAAGATCCTGTGGGGGTTCACCGATGGCGGTGCGCCGACGTCCGAGCTTGCCTCCCACCTGAAGTCTCATGGCGTCCGCCAGAAGGTCAGTAACGGCCGCGACCGCGTCATCATGCATTGCCATGCGACCAATCTTCTGGCGCTGACCTATGTGTTGGACCTGGATTCGGCCAACGTGACCCGCGCTCTCTGGGAGAGCAGCACCGAATGCCTCGTCGTCTTCCCGCAGGGGGTCGGCACGATGGGATGGCTGGTTCCGGGCACGGACACGATCGGTGATGCGACCGCCAAGGAAATGGCCGATCACACGCTGGTCATGTGGCCCTTCCACGGCATCTTCGGCTGCGGCGATACGCTGGATGAAGCGTTCGGCCTGATTGACACCGCTGAAAAGGCCTCTGAAGTGCTGGTCAAGGTATTGTCGATGGGCGGCGCCCGCCAGACGATGACGACACAGAACCTGATCGATCTGGCTGCCCGTTTCGGCGTTGATCCGATGCCGGAAGCACTGGCGGTCGAACGCTGGCGACTCGCCGGCGAATAAGGGAGATCAGCCATGCTCGAACAGGTGTCGAAGATCCGGAAAGCATTCGTCATGCAGGTCTTTCCCGACAAGCATGAGGAATACAAACGTCGCCACAACGAGATCTGGCCGAAGCTGGCCGAGACCCTGAAAGATCATGGCGCATCCTCTTACGCCATCTATCTCGACGAGGCACGCAGCCTGCTCTTTGCCTCTGTCGAGATCGAATCGGAAGAGCGCTGGGCTGCTGTTGCAAACACCGCAGTCTGCGAGGAATGGTGGGCCTTCATGACGGACGTGATGGCGAGCAATCCCGATAACAGCCCCGTTTCGCAGGAACTGAAAGAAGTGTTCTATCTATCCTGACCAGCCGCAAGGTTGCTGATCCCGGATATCGCGCATGGGCGTCATCCGGGATCAAGTGACCTTATGGATGTCGTAGGCTCAGTTCATCGGGATCGTGTGGAGCCAGCCGTGATCGTCTGCAAGCGCCTGCGTCTGGATGCCGACCAGCTTGTTGCGCAACAGGGTGGTAACGGGCCCCACCTCGCCGGTGCCAATGGTGAGCGAACCGCCGCGATGCTTCAGTTCACCGATGCCGGCCACGACAGCCGCCGTGCCGCAGGCAAAGGCTTCGACCAGGCGACCCGACGCGAGGTCCGCCTGCAGTTCTTCAAATGCATAGGGACGTTCCTCGACGGCGATGTTGTTGTCGCGCGCAAGCGTCAGGATGGAGTTGCGGGTAACGCCGGGAAGGATCGTGCCAAGCGGCGGGGTGACCATCGAGCCATCCTTGAACACGAAAAAGATGTTCATACCGCCGAGTTCTTCGATCCATTTGCGTTCGGCAGCATCGAGGAACAGGACCTGGTCGCAACCGTGTTTTCCGGCCTCGGCCTGGGCAATCAGGCTTGCGGCGTAATTACCGCCGCATTTGGCAGCGCCGGTGCCGCCGACGGCTGCCCGCGTGTAGTCTTCTGACACCCAGATCTTGACCGCCTTTGCGCCGCCCTTGAAATAGGGGCCGACTGGTGATGCGATGACGCAGAAGATATATTCCTTCGAAGGCCGAACGCCGAGAAACGACTCGTTGGCAAACATGAAGGGACGAAGATAGAGGCTGCCGCCATTGCCTTCCGGCACCCATTTGCTATCCACGGCGACCAGCTTTTCGATGGCGTTCAGAAAATCCTCTTCGGGTAGTTCGGGCATGGCAAGCCGGCGCGCCGAGGCGTTGAAGCGTTTTGCGTTCTGATCCGGGCGAAACAACACGACCTTGCCATCGGCAGCCCGGTAAGCCTTCATGCCTTCGAAGATTTCCTGCGCGTAGTGAAGCACGCTGCTGGCCGGATCGAGAGCGAAGGGTGCACGAGCGGTTACCTGTGCCGAATGCCAACCCTTGTCGGCGCTCCAGTGAATGACGGCCATGTGATCGCTGAACAGCGTTCCAAAACCGAGATTCTGGAAGGCGAGGGCGCGATCGGCCTCTGCCATCGGGTTAGCATTCTTGACGATTTCGAATTCCAGCATGGTTTCACCTAGAGAAATGGATCGGCCGCTCAAATGCGGCTGCGTTGGCGCTGTTGAATCACGGAGATGCGGTTTCGGCAAGGGCAATCAGTCGCCTCGCCTGTCTCAGATGCGGTGCATCGATCATGCGTCCGCCGAAATTGAGTGCTCCTCGCCCCGGATTGGCCGCGAATGCATCTATGATCGCCTGCGCTTCCGCCAATTCCTCAACCGTCGGCGTGAAGGCCGCGTTGATGATTGGCACCTGGGCCGGATGGATTGCCATCATGCCTGTGAACCCGTCTCGTCTCGCGCGCCTTGCATAGGCCGCCAGTCCGTCGAGCTCACGAAAAGCCGGATAAACCGTCTCGATCGCTTCCACGCCTGCGGCATGTGCGCCGAAAAGGGCGAGCGAGCGCAGCATCTCATAAGGCGGTGTGTAACTTCCGTCTTCTTCGCGCGAGTTGGTGGCGCCGATCGCGGCCGGAAGATCTTCTGCGCCCCAGGTGAGGCCTAGGATCAGGTGGCGGACAGTGCGATAACTGCCAAGTTCGAAGACTGCTGCAGGTGTTTCAGTCGTGATCGGCAGGATGGGAATGCCAGGCGCCTTTGCAGCTAGCGCCCTGACACTCGTTGCTCCTTCCGCCTTGGGCAGGATCAGCGCATCGGGTCTCGCATCGAGAATCGCTTCCAGGTCGTCGTCGATCAAGTCGCTGTCGAGCGCGTTGACGCGTATGAAAAACATCGGGCCTTGTTTGGCGGAACGAAGAAATTCGGCAGTTAATTGTCTTGCCGCCGGTTTTGCCTGTGGTGCCACGGCATCTTCCAGATCGAGGATCAGCGCGTCAGCCTCAAGCCCCAGCGCCTTTTCCATTCGATCGGGGCGGTCTCCGGGGACGAAGAGCAGGGAGCGCAATCTCATTGCTGCCTCCGGGAGATGAGTGCCGTGCGCAGGCATTGGCAGACGATTTCGTTCCGCTGATTGGTCAGTTCATGGCGAAAGATAACGATACCGGCGGTGGGGCGCGAGCGGCTTTCTTTCAGCTCGGCCACTTCGGTTTCGGCCCGCATCGTGTCGCCGATAAAGACCGGATTCGGCATGGTCAGCTTGTCGTAGCCGAGATTGGCAACGAGTGTGCCGAGCGTGGTGTCGCTGACGGAAAGCCCCACCATCAGCGCGAAGGTGAAGGTGCCATTGACGATGATCTGCCCGAACTCGCTCGCCTTCGCAGCCTCGATATCGAGATGCAGCGCCTGCGGGTTGTGGGTCATGGTGGAGAAGAGGAGATTGTCGGTTTCCGTCACCGTACGGTGGATCTCGTGGGCGATCCGGTCGCCGATGGTCCAGTCCTCGAAATAACGCCCGGCCATCATTTATCTCCTTCGATACGCACGAGCAGGCCACCTTCGGTCACCTGCGCGCCGGAAGTTGCCTTGAGTTCCGCAACGGTACCGTCGAGGGGTGCGCTCAGCGTCTGTTCCATCTTCATCGCCTCGATCACCACAAGTGGCTGGCCGCGAAGGACACGGTCGCCCTCAGCGACAGACACGGCGATCACGGTTCCGGGCATGGGAGCGATGACTGCACCATCCGCCATGTTCTGTTCGCCAGCGGCATGATCGGCACGGGGCGGACCGAAAGGCCAAGCTTCGCCATCGATGAAGACAACATCTCTCGGGCTGTTGTCGATCCTGCGCCGGGAATGGTCGAGCGTCACGAGATGAGGACGGTCGTTCACTTCAACGCTCACCTGAAGGTAAGTCTCTGCATTCAAACGCAAACCTATCAGCTTGGTCCAGGGATCCTGCGTCTCCTTCGGCAGGAGTGAAGCTGCGGCGGCATTCAGAACGCGCTCGTCCGGCTCCGATGGTGGAAGAAGATCGGCCAGGTGGCGGTCGATAAAGCCGGTGTCGACGGATCCTGCCAGAAAATCCGGATGTCTCAGCGCCCGCGCCAGCAAGGCGGCGTTGGTGTGAACGGGCCAGACCTCCACGCCTGCCGTGGCGTTGGCAAGCATGCTCGCCGCCTGTCGGCGGCTCGGGGCATGGCTGATCAGCTTGGCGATCATCGGGTCGTAATGGGAGGTTACCTCGTCGCCTTGCTCGGTACCGCTATCGATGCGCACGCCTTCGGGCATGTGCAGATGCTCCAGCCGGCCAATCGAGGGTAGGAAGCCGTTCGACGGATTTTCGGCATAAAGCCGCGCTTCCGTCGCCCAACCACCGATTTTCAGCTCGTTCTGCCTCCGCGGCAAAGGCTCGCCTGAGGCGACAAGGATCTGCCATTCCACCAGGTCCTGCCCGGTAATGGCCTCGGTGACGGGGTGTTCCACCTGCAGGCGCGTGTTCATTTCCATGAACCAGATACGGTCTGCGCGCAGTCCCTCGGAGGCGTCGGCGATAAACTCTACTGTTCCCGCGCCGACGTAATCCACGGCCTTGGCGGCTTTGACGGCGGCATTGCAGACGGCAGTTCGTGTTGCTTCGTCCATGCCCGGTGCCGGAGCTTCCTCGATCACCTTCTGATGGCGGCGTTGCAGTGAGCAGTCCCGCTCGAAAAGATGGACGACGTTACCAAATGTATCGCCGAAGATCTGAACCTCGATATGCCGGGGCGAGAGGATGTATTTTTCGATCAGCACCCGGTCGTCGCCGAAGGAGGAGGCTGCCTCGCGCCGGCAGCTTTCGAGGGCGGCAGTAAAATCCGCCGCCGCATCCACCCGACGCATGCCCTTGCCGCCACCTCCGGCGACGGCCTTGATCAGCACAGGATAACCGATCGCATCCGCTTCCTGCAGAAGCCGGGCCAGGCCCTGGTCCTCGCCGAGATAACCTGGCGTGACCGGCACGTTTGCATCCATCATTCGCTGCTTGGCTGCATCCTTCAGTCCCATGGCGCGAATGGCAGTGGCAGGAGCGCCGACCCAGATCAGACCCGCTGCGATGACCGCTTCTGCGAAGTCGGCGTTTTCCGACAGAAACCCGTAACCGGGATGGATCGCCTGCGCGCGGGTCCGTCTGGCTGCCGCAATAATAAGATCCTGACGAAGATAACTGTCGCGTGCCGGAGGTGGGCCGATGCGGATCGCTTCATCCGCCGCGCGCACGAAAGGCATCGCGACATCCGCATCGGAATAAACGGCGATGGTGCGGATGCCGAGTCGGCGCGCGGTGCGGATGATGCGACGGGCGATTTCTCCGCGATTGGCGATCAGCAGGCTTTCAATCACCGATCATCCTCCTCACATCCGAAACAGGCCGAACTGCGCCCGTTCGGGGATCGGCGCGTTCAGCACTGCGGAAAAGGCAAGCCCCAGCACGTCGCGGGTCTGGGCCGGATCGATCACGCCGTCGTCCCACAGGCGAGCGGTTGCGTAATAGGGATTGCCCTCGTCCTCGTATTTCTGCCGGATCGGCGCCTTGAAGGCTTCCGCCTCCGCGACGCTCCAGGCCTCGGCGTCGCGATGGACGGAGGCGAGGACGGATGCCGCCTGTTCGCCGCCCATGACGGAAATCCGTGCATTCGGCCAGGAAAACAGGAAACGCGGCTGGTAGGCGCGGCCGCACATGCCGTAATTGCCGGCGCCGAAACTGCCGCCAATCAAGACCGTGATTTTTGGAACGGAAGCGGTTGCGACAGCCGTCACCAGCTTGGCGCCGTTCTTGGCGATGCCTTCCGCCTCATATCTGCCGCCGACCATGAATCCGGAGATATTCTGCAGGAACAGCAGCGGGATGCGGCGCTGACATGCAATCTCGATGAAATGGGTGCCTTTGAGTGCGCTTTCAGAAAACAGCACGCCGTTATTGGCCAGAATGGCGACCGGGATGCCCCAGAGGCGGGCAAAACCGCAGACGAGGGTCGAGCCATAGAGCGGTTTGAACTCCTGCAATTCCGAACCGTCGACGATGCGGGCGATAACTTCGCGTACGTCATAGGGCGTTCGCACATCCTGCGGCACGACGCCGTAAAGCTCCTGGGCATGGAGAAGGGGAGACTGCGGAGCCACAATCTCAATATCGACCGTCTTCGGCTTGTTGAGCGTCGCAACGATATCCCGGACGATGAGCAGCGCATGCTCGTCATTCTCGGCGACATGATCGACGACGCCGGATTTGCGGCCATGGGTTTCGGCACCGCCCAGTTCTTCGGCGGAAATCACTTCTCCGGTCGCGGCCTTCACCAGCGGCGGGCCGGCGAGGAAAATCGTGCCCTGATTGCGCACGATCACTGTCTCGTCGGACATGGCGGGCACATAGGCACCGCCCGCTGTGCAACTTCCCATCACGCAGGCGATCTGGGCAATTCCGGCCGCCGACATCTGCGCCTGATTGTAGAATATCCGGCCGAAATGATCGCGGTCCGGAAAGACCTCGGCCTGATGCGGCAGGTTGGCCCCGCCGGAATCCACCAGGTAGATGCAGGGTAGTCGGTTTTCGGCGGCGATTTCCTGCGCCCGCAAATGCTTCTTCACCGTCATCGGAAAATAGGCGCCGCCCTTCACGGTCGGATCATGGGCGACGACCATGCATTCGCGGCCGGATACCCTGCCGATACCGGCGATCATTCCAGCCCCCGGCGCCTCATCGCCATACATGCCGCCTGCGGCAAGCTGGCCGATTTCGAGGAAGGGGGAGCCGGGATCGAGTAGCCGTTGTACCCGATCTCGCGGCAGCAGCTTTCCGCGTGCGACATGACGCTCGCGATGGCTTTCCGATCCGCCGCGTGCAGCCTTCGCCACCTTCTGCCGCAATTCATCCGCAAGCGCGCGATTATGGGCCTCATTGGATTTGAAGCCATCGGAGTTGCGATCGAGCAGGGTGCGGACTTGGGGCATCAGCCTTGGCCTCCTGCGGCGATAACTTCGCGGCCGATCAGCATCCGGCGCACTTCATTGGTGCCGGCGCCGATGTCGAGCAGTTTGGCGTCGCGCCAAAAGCGCTCCACCGGCCAGTCTCTCGTATAACCGGCACCGCCAAGCGCCTGGATGGCCTGTTCCGCGACTTTTACGGCACTTTCCGAGGCATAGAGGATTGCGCCAGCGGCATCTTGCCGGGTCGTCTTTCCGGCATCGCACGCGCGGGCGACGGCATAGACATAGGCGCGGGCGGAATTCAGCGCCACGACCATGTCGGCGATCTTGGCCTGCATCAGCTGAAAACTGCCGATCGGCGCGCCGAACTGCTTTCGCTCCCGCAAATAGGGCAGGACGACATCGAGGCAGGCCTGCATGATGCCGAGCTGGATGCCGGACAAGACGACCCGCTCGTAATCGAGGCCGGACATCAGCACTTTCGCGCCGCCGTTCAGCGGTCCCATGACGTTTTCGTCCGGCACGAAACAGTCCTGGAACACGAGTTCGGCCGTCGGCGAACCGCGCATGCCGACCTTGTCGATCTTCTGGCCGATGGAGAAGCCGGGAAAACCCTTCTCGATGAGAAAGGTGGTGATGCCCTTCGATCCTGCCTCCGGTTCCGTCTTCGCGTAGACGACGAGAGTTTGCGCATAGGGCGCGTTGGTGATCCAGAATTTCGTGCCGTTGAGGCGAAAGCCGCCATCGACCTTGTCGGCCCTGAGCCGCATGGAGACGACATCCGATCCCGCATTGGCTTCGGACATGGCAAGACTGCCGACATGGTCGCCGGAGATCAGGTCAGGGAGGTATTTTTCCTTCTGTTCGGGTGTCCCCCATCGCGAGATCTGATTGATGCAGAGGTTCGAATGCGCGCCGTAGGACAGGCCGACCGAGGCCGAGGCGCGGCTGACTTCCTCGCAGGCGATGACATGTACCAGATACCCCAGGCCAAACCCGCCATCCTCTTCCGGAACGGTAATGCCGTGCAGGCCGAGTGCGCCCATTTCGGGCCACAGCTCCACCGGGAAACGATCCTTCGCATCGATCTCGGCGGCAATCGGCGCAATGCGTTCGCGCGCAAAACGCTGCGTCGTCTCGCGGGTCGAAAGGGCCATGTCGTCCAGGCCGAAATCCATTTCAGTCACCAGGCCTCCTCCCAGATATCCCCAAACATAAACTTCTAATGTCCCCTAGATATGCAGAGCGTGTCCCATCGCCTTCAGTGCCGCCTCCTGCAGGGCTTCGCTGCGTGTCGGGTGGACATGGATCGTGCCGGCGATATCCTCCAGCCGCGTGCCCATCTCGATCGCCAGCGAAAATGCTGCCGAAAGTTCGGAGACGCCTGACCCGGCGGCCTGTAGCCCGAGCACGAGATTGGTATCGGCCCTGGCTACGACGCGAACAAAGCCGTCTTCGTCCTGCATCGTCATGGCGCGCCCGTTGGCGGTGAACGGGAATTGCCCTATCTTGACGTCGTAACCCTGGTTGCGCGCCTCGGCGGGAGACAGGCCGGCGCTGACGATTTCCGGATCGGTAAAGCAGATCGAGGGAATGCAGCGTTTGTCCCAGGCGCGTTTTTTTCCCGCAACGATTTCCGCCACCATCTCGCCCTGCGCGATGGCACGATGCGCCAGCATCGGCTCGCCGGTCACGTCACCGATCGCATAGATGCCGCGCATCGAGGTGCGGCAGCGATCGTCGATCAGCAGGTACGGGCCGGAACGATCGAGGTCGAGGTCTTCTAGCCCGGAGCCCATGCTGCGTGGTCGTCGCCCCGCTGCGACGAGGATTTGGTCTGCCGGCAGTTCCCGCTGCCCGTCCGGTCCTTCCACGATGAGCGCATCGCCTTTCTCGGAAAGTCCGATCGCTTTGGTGTTGGTGAAAACCTTGATGCCTCGCTCGGTAAGCCTGCGTGTCACCGGCTTGACCAGATCTGCATCATAGATCGGCAGAACCTGAGCTGTCGCTTCCACCACCGTCACCTCGGAGCCGAGCTTGGCAAAAGCCGTGCCGAGTTCCAGCCCGATATAACCGCCGCCAACCACGACGAGCCTTTTCGGCACGTCTCTGAATGACAGCGCCTCGGTCGACGATACGACCCGCCCGCCGAAGGGCAGGGCGGCAAGTTCGACCGGGTCGGAGCCGGTCGCGATCACCACGGTTTCCGCGCGAATGATCTGCTGGCCGGTTTCGGTTTCCACCTCCACCGTCTTGCCGTCACGAAACCGGGCGCGGCCGGAAACGATTTTTACGCGCGCCTTCTGCAACAGGCCGGAGACGCCGCTGGTCAGCCGGCCGACAATGCCGTCCTTCCAGGCCATGGTGCCGGCGAGGTCGATCGAAGGGGGGGCTACGCGAATGCCCATGGCGTTGCGGCCACCTGCCATCTGCCGTGTCGTGTCAAACACCTCTGCTGCATGGATCAGAGCCTTCGAGGGTATGCAGCCGATGGTGAGGCAGGTGCCGCCCGGCTTGGCGGCCTCGACGATGACCGTATCGATGCCGAGCTGGCCGGCGCGGATGGCGCAGGCATAACCTCCGGGCCCGGCGCCGATGACGAGAAGCTTGCAGGAGATCTCTTTCATGGCTCAGCCCTCGATAAAGATCAGCGCTGGAGTTTCGAGCAGTGCGCGCAGGCGCTGGACGAAGGTCGCCGCATCAAAGCCGTCGACGATGCGATGATCGAAGCTGGATGATAGGTTCATCATCTTGCGAGGCACGAATTGCGCACCGTCCCAGACCGGGCGGGTAGCGATCTTGTTGACGCCGACGATCGCCACCTCCGGGTGATTGATGACAGGCGTTGAAACGATGCCGCCAAGCGCACCGAGCGAACTGATGGTGATGGTCGAGCCGGTCAGCTCGTCGCGCGTCGCCGTGCCGGCCCGGGCGGCTTCCGCAAGCCGGTTCATTTCCGCCGCGCAGTCCCAGATGCTGCGTGCCTCTGCGTGTCTGACGACCGGTACGGTAAGGCCTGAGGGGGTCTGTGTCGCGATACCGACATGCACTGCGCCGGACCGGGTGAGGATACCGGCGTCGTCGTCGAATGTGGCATTGAGGTCCGGCTGCTCGGCAACCGCCTTCACGATCGCCCGCATGAGAAAGGGCAAGAGAGTGAGTTTCGGCTGCTCAGCCTTGCGCGCATCGTTCATCGTCGCCCGCAATTCCTCCACCGCCGTCACCTCGACCTCCTCCACATAGGTGATATGCGGGATTCGCGAGGTGGAGAGCGTCATTTTTTCGGCGATGCGGCGGCGAAGGCCGGTGAGTTTGATTTCCTCTCTCGAGGTCTTCTTAGAGAGACACTGCTGGGCCGGGGGAGCCTCGTTGCCATGCGCAAGAAACTGCTCGATATCTTCGCGCATGACGCGTCCGGCCGGACCCGTTCCGCGTATTTGGCGCAGGTCTATGCCACTGTCGCGTGCCAGCAGCCTTATCGAAGGTGCCGCCAGCGGCTTGTCCATCTCGGGCGACGGGCGCGGGGAGGGAGCCGCCGCCGGAACCTGTGTAACAGGCTTCTCGGATTTCTTGGCGGATGCAGCTTGCTCGGGCTTCAGCTCCTCGGTCTCAGCTGGCTCCATGACTGGCTGGGGAGCCGCAACCTGGTTGCCGTCACCCTCCATCTTAATACGGATCAGTGGTGCCCTGACCGCGATCGTGTCACCGATCTCGCCGCCAAGCCAGATAACGGTTCCGCTGACCGGGGTCGGAATTTCCACGGTTGCCTTGTCGGTCATCACGGCGGCGACCGCCATGTCCTCGCGCACGGGGTCGCCGACCTTCACCAGCCATTCGACAAGCTCCGCCTCGGCAACACCCTCGCCCACATCCGGCATCTTGATGGTGAATTCGCTCATCGCTCACGCCTCCATGACGTCGGTCAGCGCACGCCCCACGCGGGCGGGGCCGGGAAAATAATCCCATTCCTGCGCATGCGGGTAAGGCGTATCCCAGCCGGCGACGCGCATGACCGGGGCTTCGAGATGATAGAAGCAATGTTCCTGCACCAGCGAGGCGATCTCGCCGCCGAAGCCAGAGGTGAGTGTCGCCTCATGCACGACGACGCAGCGCCCAGTCTTGGAGACCGATTTAACGATCGCATCGAGATCGAGTGGCAGAAGGCTCCTGAGATCGATCACCTCGGCATCGACGCCGGTATCTTCGGCAGCGGCAAGAGCCACATGCACCATCGTGCCATAGGCAATCACGGTGACGGCCGAACCTTGCCTGCGCACTTCCGCCTTGCCTATCGGGATCGAATAATAGTCGTCCGGTACGTCGCCGAGCTGATGTTTCGACCATGGCGTGACCGGCCGTTCGTGGTGACCGTCGAAAGGTCCGTTGTAGAGCCGCTTGGGTTCGAGGAACATCACCGGGTCGGGATCTTCGATCGCCGCGATCAGCAGACCCTTGGCGTCATAGGGATTGGAAGGCACGACGACCTTGAGGCCGCAGACATGGGTGAACAGCGCCTCCGGGCTCTGGCTGTGGGTCTGTCCGCCAAAAATGCCGCCGCCGGTCGGCATGCGCACGACGATCGGGCAAGTAAAATCGCCGTTGGAGCGATAGCGGATGCGCGCCGCCTCCTGCGTCAGCTGGTCATAGGCCGGATACATGTAGTCTGCGAACTGGATTTCGACGCAGGGTTTGAGCCCGTAGGCCGCCATGCCGATGGCGGTGCCGACGATGCCGGATTCGTTGATCGGCGTATCGAAGCAGCGGGTCTTGCCGTATTTCGCCTGCAGTCCCTGCGTGCAGCGAAATACGCCGCCGAAATAGCCGACATCCTCGCCGAAGACCACGACATTCTCATCCCGCCCCATGGCGACATCCATGGCGCTTCTCACCGCCTCGATCATCGTCATTCGGACCATGTCAGTATCCCGCCTTCTGCCGCTGACGACGAAGATGCGGCGGCATCTCGGCATAGACGCCTTCGAAGATATCGCGCACCGATGGCCTGCCACCGGCATGCATCGTGCCGTGTTCCTCTGCCTTGCGCTGGGCGGCGATCACCTCGTCGGTGATCTCTGCTTCCGCCTGCACATGCCGCTCCTCCGACCAGATGCCGCGCAGGATCAGGTGTTTCTTCAGCCTCAACACCGGATCGCCGAGCGGCCAGGCTTCGGACTCGGTCTTCGGTCGGTAAGCGCTCGGATCGTCGGAGGTGGAATGCGCGCCGACCCGGTAGGTGACATATTCGATCAACGTGGGCCCGAGATTGCGCCTTGCCCGCTCCGCCGCCCAGCAGGCGACGGAATGCACCGCGAGATAGTCATTGCCGTCGACCCTCAGTGCCGGAATGCCGAAACCGAGGCCGCGGGCGGCAAAGGTGCCGGAGCCGCCGCGGGCGATGCCCTGGAAGGTGGAGATTGCCCACTGGTTGTTGACGACGTTGAGGATGACCGGCGCCCGATAGGTCGAGGCGAAGACCAGTGCCGAATGGAAATCCGACTCTGCCGTCGAGCCGTCACCAATCCAGGCGGCGGCAATGCGGCTGTCATTCTTGATCGCAGATGCCATGGCCCAGCCGACTGCCTGCACATATTGTGTGGCGAGGTTGCCGGAAATGGTGAAGAAGCCATGGTCCTTCGACGAATACATGATTGGCAGCTGCCGGCCGCGCAGCGGGTCGCTTTCGTTCGAATAGATCTGGTTCATCATCTCGACCATCGGATAGTCATCGGCGATGAGAAGGCCGGCCTGCCGGTAGGTCGGGAAATTCATGTCGCCCTTGTTCAACGCCTTGCGAAAGGCACAGCTGACGGCTTCCTCGCCCAGATGTTGCATATAGAAGGATGTCTTGCCCTGCCGTTGCGCCATCAGCATGCGCGCATCGAACGCGCGTAACGTCATCATGTGGCGCAGGCCGGTTCTAAGGTCGTCATCGGAGAGGAGACCCGCCCAGGGGCCAACGGCCTCGCCGTCCCGATTCAGCACGCGGATGATCGAATAGGCGAGATCGCGAATGTCTTCGGCTGCCGCATCCACGTCCGGGCGTGGCACGGCGCCGGCTCTGGCAATCTTCACGTTGGAAAAATCAGGCTGCCCGCCCGGACGCACTGCAGGCTCCGGGACGTGCAGGCTCAGATGACCTGTATCCACCATATCTCCTCCCGATCGACCTGCCTCTCCTCAAAAGCGTGTCGATTAGAAAAGAATGGTATTCGCAGCGCCAATGGCAAGCCATGACAGAATTGCTGCAAATATTCGGCCATTTTTGCCATAGGTGGAAAATCTATGTCGGCGTCTGGCTCTTTCGAAAGGCTTCGGGGCTGAGCCCCATCCATTTCCGGAACGCCCGATAAAAGGCGCTTGGTTCGGAGTAACCGAGACGCGTGGCGATCTCGCTGACCGTCCGGTCCGTATTCGTCAGCAGGCTGCAGGCGAGATCGCGGCGGATCTCGTCCTTGATGCCTGCATAACTCTGGCCCTCGTCATGCAGGCGATGGCGAAGCGTCGAAGACGACATGCGCATGTCGGTAGCAAGCGTCGCGAAGCTGGTCCAGTCTGCAGGTTCCTTTTGGGTGAGGCGACGCCGCACGGCTGCAGCTGTTCCCGCGTCATAGCGATAGCGCAACAAGATGTTTGCCGGTGCTCCACGCAGGAACTGCCGCAACTGTTGCTCGCTGCGCGAGATCGGCAGGGCGAGCATGGCCGCATCAAACCCCAGCCGGCTGGCCGATTGCGAAAAACGGATGGGCGCACCGAAGAAGAGCCGATGATCGGCGCTCTGTACGGGCTCGGCACAGCGGAAATCGACGAGGCGGATCGGGATGCGCCGCCCAACAAGCCAGCAGATCAGTCCATGCAGGATGATCCAGTAGCTGCGATAGGCGAAGGCGGATCGTGGTTCACCCTCATCGCTCAACTGAACTTCCGCGATCCCGTCATGGACCACAAGCCTGCCTGTCGGCTCACCGAGAACGAGGTTGAGAAAGCGCAGCGCCCTGCGCAATGCCCGTTCCAGTGTGGGGGCATGCAGAACGCAATGGCAGAGAAGGGTAAAACTGCCGCGCTGCATCGGCCGGGCGCCGAGGCCGAAACATTCGTCATCCAGTTCAGCCGCAATCGCCAGCCACAATTGCCCGAATGTCTGCGCCGAGACCGGCTCGGTGACGACGGGTGGCAGGCCGAGACCCGTAAGCAACGGCTCGGTTGGACGCCCACCGCGCCTCAGGCTGTCGAGGGCTTCCTCGACAAAACTCGGGGCGATCATATGTCGTTCGGTTTCAGCCATCATCCGTGCTCAAGTGGCAAAACTGGCCGAAATAATGGATCACTTCCGTCATCGCTTGCAACAGTGAAAGCTTATAAAGTGACGTTTGCCGAGGGTTGAGGAGCCTATTGGCAACGGAGGAATTATAGATGCTGATCCGTGATGCCGGTTTTATCGTCACCGGCGGTTGTTCCGGTCTCGGGGCCGCGACGGTGCGCATGCTGGCGGAGGCGGGTGGGCGCGTGATGATTGCCGATCTTGACCGTAACAAGGGCGAGGCGATCGCGCAGGAATGTGCCGGTCGCGTGCATTTCGCCCGCACCGACGTCACCAGCGCCGAGGATGGCGAAGCCGCGGTGGCTGCGGCCGTGAAGACCTTCGGATATCTGCGCGGGCTGATCAATTGCGCCGGCATCGCACCGGCGCAGAAGGTGATCGGCCGCGACGGACCGCATGAGCTCGAAAATTTTTCCCGGACGATCAATGTCAATCTGGTCGGCTCCTTCAACCTTCTCCGGCTTGCGGCCAACGCCATCAAGGACAGCGAACCCGACGCAGAAGGCGAGCGCGGCGTGATCATCAACACGGCCTCGATCGCGGCCTTTGACGGGCAGGTCGGGCAGGCAGCCTATGCGGCTTCCAAGGGTGGGATAGCCGCCATGACACTGCCGATAGCCCGTGAACTGGCGCGTTACGGCATTCGTATCATGGCCATCGCGCCGGGTGTTTTCGAAACGCCGATGATGGCGGCCATGCCCGAGGAAGTGCGCCATGCTCTTGGAAGCAGCGTGCCGTTTCCACCACGGCTCGGGCGGCCATCTGAGTTTGCGGCGCTGGTTCGCCAGATCCTGGAAAACATCATGCTGAACGGCGAAGTCATTCGCCTCGACGGCGCTATTCGGATGGGCGCGCGCTGAGGGCGCATGAAGGAGGAAAGATGCGATTGCAGGATCCCGTCGTTATCGTCGGTTCGGCCCGCACGCCGATCGGTGGCTTTCAGGGCGAGTTGAAGGATGCGACCGCCGCCGATCTCGGTGCGGCCTCCATTCGCGCTGCACTTGAGCGAAGCGGTGTGGAGGCGGAAGCCATAGAGGAAGTCGTCTTCGGCTGTGTGCTGCCGGCGGGGCAGGGGCAGGCGCCTGCACGGCAGGCGGCGATCCATGCCGGCCTCCCTTTTGCCGCGGGCGCCACGACGGTCAACAAGATGTGCGGCTCGGGTATGAAGGCGGTGATGATGGGCCATGACCTGATCGTCGCGGCAAGTGCTTCCATCGCTGTTGCAGGCGGCATGGAAAGCATGACCAATGCCCCCTACCTGCTGGATCGTGCGCGAGGCGGATACAGGCTCGGGCATGGCCGCGTGCTCGACCACATGTTTCTCGACGGGCTTGAGGATGCCTATGACAAGGGCCGGCTGATGGGCACATTTGCCGAGGATTGCGCCGAGGCTTATCAGTTTACCCGCGAGGCGCAGGATCAATACGCAGTTACCTCCCTCATGCGGGCGCAGAAGGCGATCACGGAAGGCTGGTTTGAGAAGGAGATCGTTCCGGTCACGGTCAAATCCGGCAGAACCGAGCAGGTGGCGCATCAGGACGAGCAGCCCGGCAAGGCAAGGCTCGACAAGATCCCGACCCTGAAACCGGCATTCCGCGATGGCGGCACGGTGACGGCTGCCAATTCCAGTTCGATCTCGGACGGCGCGGCGGCACTTGTGCTGATGCGGCGCTCGGAAGCTGAACGCCGGGGGCTTACACCACTTGCAACGATCATCGGCCACGCCACGCACTCGCAGGAACCCGCGCTTTTCGCCACAGCGCCGATCGGCGCCTTGCAGAAACTTTCCGACCGTACGGGCCTGCCGCTTTCCGATGTCGACCTGTTCGAGATCAACGAGGCCTTCGCGGTTGTTGCCATGGCGGCGATGCGGGATCTCGACCTGCCGCATGACAAGGTCAATGTGCATGGCGGCGCTTGCGCGCTCGGCCATCCGATCGGCGCGTCCGGCGCGCGGATCCTGGTGACGCTGATTGCCGCGCTGGAACGCTACGACCTTAAACGCGGCATGGCGGCACTTTGCATCGGCGGTGGCGAAGCGACGGCCATCGCCATCGAACGGTCCTGATGGAAGGAAAGCCGATGATCCTTTCGGAACTTCAACAACAGATCCGTGACATGGCCCGCAGCTTTGCCCGCGAGCGCCTGGCACCGGGTGCGGCGGAGCGAGACCGGGAACACCGGTTTCCGCGCGAGGAATTGCAGGAGATGGGTGCGCTCGGGCTGCTCGGCATGCTCGTTCCGGAAGCTTATGGCGGGTCGGATACAGGTGTGCTGGCCTATGCGGCGGCCGTCGAAGAGATCGCGGCCGGGGACGGACCTTGTTCGACGATCATGAGTGTCCACAGTTCTGTCGGCTGCGTGCCAATCCTCAAATTCGGGACGGAAGAGCAGAAGGAGCGCTTTTTGCCGCGTCTGGCATCCGGCGAATGGATCGGCGGCTTTGCGCTCACCGAGCCGCAAGCTGGCTCGGACGCCTCGAACCTGAAGACGCGTGCGCGGCGCGATGGCAACCATTATGTCATTGACGGCGCAAAGCAGTTCATCACCTCGGGCAAGAACGGGCAGATGATTATCGTCTTTGCCGTCACCGACCCCGATGCGGGCAAGAAAGGCATAACGGCCTTTATCGTTCCGACCGATACGCCCGGATACGAGGTGATCCGCGTCGAGGAGAAACTCGGCCTTCATGCATCCGACACCTGCCAGATCGCCTTCAACGACATGCGCGTTCCCGCGGAGCTCAGGCTTGGCGAGGAGGGGGAGGGCTATCGGATTGCACTTGCCAATCTGGAGGGCGGCAGGATCGGAATTGCGGCCCAATCCGTCGGCATGGCGCAGGCGGCGTTCGAGGCGGCACGCGACTATGCCCGCGAGCGCAAAGCCTTCGGCAAGCCGATCGCCGATCACCAGGCGGTCGCCTTCCGCCTGGCGGACATGGCAACACAGATAGAAGCAGCAAGGCAACTCGCCTGGCATGCGGCCTCCTTGCGCGAGGCCGGGATGCCGTGCCTCTCCGAAGCCTCGATGGCGAAGCTTTTTGCCTCGGAAATCGCGGAGCGCGTTTGTTCCGACGCGATCCAGATCCATGGGGGGTACGGCTACATGAGCGATTATCCGGTGGAGCGGATCTATCGCGATGCGCGCATCTGCCAGATCTACGAGGGAACCAGCGACGTGCAGCGCTTGGTCATTGCCCGGAACCTGTGAGAAGGCTTCCGATTGGCTGGAGGTTCATGCACTTTTATAGAGGCAACGCATCAACTCGGCATTCGAGGAATGCTCGCCAACAGGGTGCGTGTATAGGCATGGCCGGGATTTGCCAGGACCGCGCGCGTCTTACCGCTCTCGACGATGCGGCCACGCTCGAGAATGATCACGTCTTCGCACAGTGACGATACCAGGCTTAGGTCGTGCGAGACCAGCACGAAGGTTGTCGTTTTCGACAATTCCCTCAGCAGTTCGACGATGCGGATTCGCGTGGACAGGTCCAGGGCGCTCACCACTTCGTCCGCAAGGATCACGTCCGGCCGCGAGACGATGGCGCGGGCGATTGCGATCCTTTGCCTTTGGCCTCCTGAAAACTCATGCGGATAACGTTCCGCTGCATCGGCGCGCAGTCCAACGGCTTCCAGGGCCTGCAGGATCGCAGCCTTTCTGTCGCCTTCGATGCCAAGTGAACGGAGAGGTTCGGCAATGATGTCGAAAACGCGTTGGCGTGGGTCTAGCGAGGAATAGGGATCCTGGAAGACTGCCTGCGCCCCACGGCGGAAGCGGCGCATGAGCTGCCGGTTGCTGAGGTCGAGCCGGCTGCCCTCAAAGTTTACGTCTCCGGCCATGGGCTGGTTGAGGCCGAGCAGAATGCGTAAAAGCGTCGTCTTGCCGGAGCCGGATTCCCCGACTATGCCGAGATTTCGGCCCTTCTCGAGAGTGAGGTTCACGTCGTGAAGCGTCTTGTGCTGCCGCGTATAGGAAAAGGATAAATTCCTGACGTCGATGAGGCTCATTCGGCGATCTCCAATGCGTCATCGAATGCACGAGCCGCTGCGACGAGACTTTGCGTATAGGGATGGTTCGGCTGCTTGAACACCTCACCCACCAAGCCGGTTTCGACGATACGGCCATGCTGCAGCACCACCACCCGATCCACTGCTCCGGCGACAACCGGCAGGTCGTGGCTGATGAACAGCAATGCCATATCCCGTTCGCTTACAAGGCGTGCCAGCAAGGTGAGGATTTCGGCCTGCGTCGTCACATCCAGCGCGGTGGTCGGTTCGTCGGCTATCAGCAGCTTTGGTTTGCAGGCAAGCGCCATCGCGATTGCCGCACGCTGGCGCTGTCCGCCGGAAATCTCATGCGGCCAGGCATTGATGATACGATCGGGATCCGGCAATGCGACCTGATCGAGCAATGCAAGCACTTCTTTTGTGATGCTTGTATTGTCGGTCGCGCCTCCGTCGCGTTTCGCGCGTCGTTTGACGGCTTCGCCGACCTGACGGCCAATTTTCATCAGCGGATCGAGCGCGGTGAGCGGCTCCTGAAACACCACAGCGGCGGTGGTCCCTCTCAGAGGCACCAGATTACGATCGCGCGCGCCAATCACCTGTTGACCGTCAAGCAGCACCGATCCCGAAGCCTTCAGTGCTTCCGGCAGAAGGCCGATCGCGGCAAGCGCGGTGAGCGATTTTCCGGAGCCGGATTCGCCGATGAGGCCGAGGCGTTCGCCGCGTGAAATGGAAAAGGAGAGATCCGTGACCAGCGACTTTTCACCGGTCCGGATTGCAAGGCCGTCGATTTCAAGCAGCGGGGTCATCGGCGGCTCCTGCGAGTTGGGTCGGCGAGATCGCGCAGGCCGTCAGCGAGAAGGTTGATGCCGATGACGAGAGATAAGAGCGCTATGCCGGGCGCTATCGCGCCGATAGGGGCTGTATAAACGGTCGCCTGTGCATCCTGCAGCAGCCTGCCCCAGGATGCGTTTGGCGGCGGAGCGCCCAAGCCGAGATAGGAAAGCGAGGCTTCTGCAATAACCGCGAGACCGAATTGCAGCGCCAGATTGACGAGCAGCGTCGGCCAGATGTTGGGCAGAATGTGGATCCAGACGACACCGATCCAGGACGTGCCCGATATCCGCGAAGCCGTGATGTAGGCCATCGCAAGCACGCGCTTGGTAAGAACCCGTGTCAGCCGCGCGACAATGGCGGAATTGGCGACGCCGATTGCGACGATCGCGGTTTGCAGGCTGGCGCCATCGCTCGCGGCCACGATCAGCATGGCAAGCAGCAGTGTCGGAAAGGCGATCAGGATATCGAGGCCTGCTGCCAGAACATCATCCAGGGTTTTCGACGCGAAAGCGGCAAGCAATCCGATCGCAACACCGATCAGGCCTCCGATGACGATCGCTCCGCTGCCGACGGTCAAGGCGATACGCGAGCCGATCATGATCAGCGAAAAAAGATCGCGGCCGAGCCTGTCGGTGCCTGCGAGATGCACGAGTGACGGACCTTCCAGTCGCCCACCCGACATGGCGGCAGGATCGAAAGGCGTCCAGATCAGCGTCATGAGGCCTATGACGAGATGCAGACCGACGATGATCGCGCCGATCGTGAATGTCCATGAACGCCGGTTTCGGCCTCCCGGCTGGGCATTGCTGGTGTTGGTGTCACTCATCTTGCCACTCCACCGCTGCGGTCTCTCAGACGCGGATCGATCAGTCGCTGCGCCAGATCAGCCAGGAAGCCGACCAGAAGGACGAGGAGGGTGGAGACGAACAACACGCCCTGCACATTTGGGTAGTCGCGCTGCTCTATGCCGAGAAGCAGCATCGAGCCGAGACCCGGCAGTGAAAAGACACGCTCGACCACGACCGCGCCAAGCAAAGTCGAGGCGAGTTCGATGCCGAGGATGGAAATGACCGGCACGGAGGCGTTGCGGATGCCATGGTGGATCAGCGCTCCGGTAAAGCTTGCGCCAAGTGCGCGGGCCGTCCGCAGATAGTCACTTCCGAGTACATCCTGGGTAGCGGAACGCACATAGCGGATCAACGACGCCGACATGACGAGGGCGATGGTGATGACGGGAAGGACGAGGGCGTCAAAGGCTGCTTCGGGTCGCAGCCAACCGCGTGGCGGAAAACCACCCGAAGGGAAGAGCCTGAGATTGATCGCGAAGACCGTGACCAGAAGGATGCCGATCCAGAATACGGGCACGGCGATACCGAACTGAGAGATCACCGATATCAGCGAGCCATACCAGCGGTTCGACTTGACCGCCGCGATGATGCCAAGCGGCAGCGCGATCGCAATCGCCAGAAGGAAAGCCATCAGCGTCAATGGCACCGTGACGGCCAGCCGCTTGCCGATCTCCGGCAGGACCGGGGTATGGCTGACGAAGGACATGCCCAGGTCGAAGCGGGCGAGGCTCGAGACGAAGCGAATGAACTGTTCGGAAAGCGGCAGGTCGGAGCCTACCTGCCGGCGCGCTGCCTCGATCTGCTCGGGATCAGCGCCGACGGATACCAGCGCATTGGCGGGGTCACCCGGCAGCAGGCGCAGAAGCAGAAACAGGACGGCTGCCGCGATCAGGATGGACAGGAGAAGAATGAGCAGTCGACGCAACAGATAGGAAAGAATGACCGGCACCTTTCATGGGAAAGCCGCCCGGATAAACCGGGCGGCCAGCCTTATAAACAACAGTATCGATTTACCGAGAGCAAGCTGACGATCAATCGGCCTTCTTGATGCCGCCTGCGAAAAACTGTGCATTAAGCCCGTTAAGCGGATAACCGGTCACCGATTTTGCCGAAACGACAATCTGTGGGTAGAGGTAAAGCCAGTTGCTCGCGGCATCCTCCGCGATGATCGTGTTGGCATCCTTCAGCCTGGCCGTCTGCTCATCGGTCGTCGCACTGGCTTCCGCCTGCTTGATCAGATCAACGACCTTCGGATTGTTATAGCCCCAATAGAAATCGGGATTGCCGTAAAAGACGATGTCGCGGTGGTTTACGTGTTCCTGCAGCGTCGCCTGGAAATCATGCGCCTTGTAGATTTTCGAGTACCATTCGTTGGCGGTGATGACGTTGATAGTCACCTTCACGCCGATCTTTGCGAGTTCACTCTGAAGGAACTGCGCAGCGATCGGATGCGGATCGTAATTCGGTGTGTCGATGGTGAAGGAGAAGCCATCCGGATAACCAGCTTCAGCAAGAAGTGCCTTGGCGCTCTCGACATCATAGGCGTCGGTCTTGGTCAGATCGACGAACCACGGATCAGTCGGCGGCACCATGGATCCGATCAGCGTGCCGTAATCGCCCCAGACAGCTTTCAGCAGCTTGGCGTCGTCAACTGCCCGCGCAAGTGCCTTGCGAACCTTGACGTTGTCGAAGGGAGCGACCCGGTCGTTATAGGCGAGCAGAAGCTTGGTAGTGGACTGGCCGTCCGCGACGGTAAAGTCGGCATTGTCCTTGAACTGCGCCAGCGAATCCGGACTCTGGACGGAGGTAATGATATCGACCGATCCGGTCAGCAGCGCGTTGTTAAGAGCAGTCGCCTCTGTAAAATACTGGAAGACGACATCGCCATTATCCGGCTTCTGACCCCAGTAATCGTCGAAACGGGTAAGAGCCAGCGATGAACCGCGGCGCCAGTCCGCCAGTTCGTAAGGCCCTGTGCCATCTTCGGTGGAAGTCAGGTTGGTCGCCGTATCGTTGATGATCCAGACATAGCTGAGATTGTAGGGAAGCGAGATGGAGCGGGAGGAAAGCTTGACGACGACAGTCGCGTCATCCGGCGTTTCTATGCTGGCAATCGGCTTCAGGCTGTTCTTGCGCGAACTCTTGGATTCTGCCGAGTTGACCCGTTCGATGGAGAACTTCACGTCTTTGGATGTCAGCGGATCGCCGGAGTGGAATTTCACGTTCGGCTGCAGAGTGAACGTATAGGTGAGGCCATCATCGCTCACCTCGAAATCCTTGGCCAGGACCGGTTCCACGGCACCTGAATCCGCCAGTCGGAAAAGCCCTTCATAGACGTTGTTGTTGAAGGCTTCGTTGATGCCCTGGCCGGCGCCTGCCGTGTTGTCGAGGTTCTGCGGCTCGTAAAGCGATCCAATGTTGATTGTCGCGTCCGCGTCGAAATCGGCAGCCTGCGCAGATCCTGCCACCAGGGCGGAAAGAAGGATCGCTCCAATCACGTTGCGCGCACGCGTCTGTTTAATCTTGAAGGTCGAGCCCTTACGGATCGTCAAATTGCTCATATTGAAACTTTCACTCACTGGCGGATCGGCGCCATCATTTATCGCGCAAAGCATAGCTTAGTATCCGCCCGTCGAAAGGGCGGCGAGGGCAAAATGCGATCCTTGAAAGGAATGCGATGCTTCTGGGCCGACGCGCAAGAGAAAATTGTTTCGATGCTGGAACTTCGCCCCCGGTCCCATTAAGTCCTTCACATAAATCAGAGATCGGAACGGGACATGAGTGACATTGACAGAAACCGCGCGACCAGACTGATGGATGAGGCTGGTATCGATGCGCTTGTCCTCTTCCAGCCTGAAGCTTTCCGCTATGCGATCGGCGCACCGGCGGGCGTGGCGACGATGTGGGGGCGGGCAGGGGCTGCGGTGGCACTCGTGCCGGCG